>DASRRB010000323.1:0-16816 GCA_035695985.1 Planctomycetota bacterium
CGTCGCTTCCGGTGCGACCGCGCTGGAGTCCGGAACCGGTTGCACCCGGGGCCGCGGGCTTAGGGCTGCTCCGGTCAAGGCCTGACCCGGTTCACCCGTCGCCCCGTCGCCCCGGTCCCGGACTCGAGCGCGGTCGATGCGCCGGCCGCAGCCTCCGCGCTGCGACCCTTGCCGCGCCGCGTTCCGACGCGGCGATTCGCGATCATGGCGGAGAGGGCGGGATTCGAACCCGCGAGGCAGTGTTTAGCCGCCTACGCGCTTTCCAAGCGCGCTCCTTCGGCCGCTCAGACACCTCTCCGATGCAGCGGCCGCGCCCGCTCCGCCGACTCGACGTCGGCCAACGAGCGGTCGGGGACTCTAGCGAGACCGTCGCACCGGCAGAAGAACTGCCACGCGCGACGCGGAGCGGCGGATGGCGGAGAGGGAGGGATTCGAACCCTCGATCGAGCGTAAACCCGATACCGGTTTTCGAGACCGGCCCTTTCAGCCGCTCAGGCACCTCTCCGGATTTGGATCCGTGTTCGGACCGTCGACGCGGGCGCGCGGCGACTCGTTTCGGCGCGAGGCGAACCACGCCTTGAGCCGCGCGCGGCACTCCCGTTCCTCCACGCCTTCGACGACGAGGAGATTTCGGACAGGGTAACGCGACAGGGCGCCCGACTTCCACAACGGCAGCGCGCCTCGCAGCGGATCGTCGGCGCCGCAGACGACGACCGCGATGCGGCTCTCGAGGAGCGCGCCGAAGCACATCACGCAAGGCTCGAGCGTCGTGACGAGCGTCGCGCCGGTGAGCCGGTGGTTGCGCGCGAGCGCCGTCGCGCGCCGCAGCGCGAGGATCTCGGCGTGCGCGGTGGGATCGTGGAGCTGCTCGGTCCGGTTCCACCCCTCGCCCAGGAGCTCGCCGTCGCGCACGACGACGGCGCCGACCGGGATCTCCCCCTCCGCCGCCGCGCGATCGGCGCAGGCGAGCGCGCGCGCCATCCACGGCGTCCAGTCGATCGCGGGGGCGGCCGACTCCGTGCCCCCGCCGGGACGGGCGTCCCGGAGCGCGTTGCGCGGCGGCGCGATCGGTTCGGACATCGGAGCGATCCCGTCCTCTCGTGGCGGCGCGCCGTCGGCGTGTTCGCGGGTGGTACGCCCAGGAGGGGTCGAACCTCCAACCTTCGGCTTCGTAGGCCGACGCTCTATCCAGTTGAGCTATGGGCGCGACGCAGAGACCGTCGGAGCGGTCGCGCACGGCGCGACGCGTCCCGACGAAGGGTGCGGGACGTTAGTTACGACGCTCCGAATCGTCAACTGCGCGACGCGCGCGACGACGCGTCCGAGTGCACGCTTCGAGCCCTTCCGCTCAATCTCTGCTCGGAACCGCCGATGAGTAGGAATGGGTCGGTTTCGGAGTTCGTTCCGTCACCGCAATGAGGAGTGCACGAATGGCGAAGCGAAGGAAGAAGGCCTCGAAGAAGAAGGGGCGCAAGAAGGCGTCCCGCAAGAAGGGTGGGCGCCGGAAGTCGCGGCGCTGAACGCAGCGTCCGCAAGCGCAAGCTTTCGGAAGATGTCAGGAGGGGCCGTCCGGACGGACGGCCCCTTCGCTTTTCCCCCTGCGGCCGTCACGCTGCGGCGTGCTCCTTCGTCCGCGTCGTCTTCCGCGGATTCAGGAGCGCGAGCACGGCGCCGGTGACGAAGCCCCCGATGTGGGCCCAGTACGCGACCGGCGCCGAGTGCTCGGTCTGGAACAGGTCGTTGCGCGCCGAGACGTACTGCAGCGCGAACCAGACGCCCAGCACGACGATCGCCGGCACCCGGACCGGGAAGACGACGACGAGCGTCGTGATCGGCGCGCCCGGGAACCAGATCGCGTAGGCGCCGAGCACGCCGGCGATCGCGCCCGACGCCCCCACCATCGGCACGTCGAGCGGCGACGCGAAGCCCGGCAGCGGCGGCCCGGCCCAGTGCTGTGGGGTCGCCGCGACGTGCAGCACCCCGGCCAGGATCGCGCAGACGAAATAGAAGACGGCGTAGCGCCGCGCGCCGAGCCTTCCTTCGACGTTGTCCCCGAAGATCCGGAGGAACCAGAGGTTCCCGAGCAGGTGCAGCACGCCGCCGTGCAGGAAGGCGTAGCTGACGAACGGCAGCAGGCAGTCGCGCGCGACCGGCCACGGCGCGTCGAGGAGCCGCCCGGGGTGGGCGACCAGGCTGCGCACGCGCTCCGGCACCAGGCCGAACTGCTCGATGAACGCGGCCGCTTCGCCCGGGGTGCGCGCGACGTACGCCATCCACGCGAACACGGCGACGTTCACGGCGATCAGCACGTGGGTCAGGACCGGCGGGCGCTCCGGCCGGACGTGGTCGCGGATCGGGATGAACATGGGGCGCGGGGGCGACGCCGACGCGTCAGTGCGTCGTCGGATCCTCCTTGCGATCGGTCTCGCCGGAGGGCGTGAGCTCCTTGGTCGAGACCTCGCCCTTCGCGCACGACACCAGCACGCCCTTGCCGTCGAGCTTGGTCTCGATGTGCACCGGCCTCCCCCACAGCACCTCGAGGTGCTTCATCGTCTCGGTGGCGAAGCGCATGTCGATCTCGAGCCCCTCGAACTGGTGCGCGAGGCAGAGCTCGCCGCGGTTGCCGAAGTTGCCGTCGACGACGTGGATGCGCGGCTGCCCCGAGTTCGACAGCCCGAACAGGAGCTGCTCCTTCACCAGCCGGTGGTCGCGCGACGCGATCTCCGGCCGGCCGGTGCGCGGGTTGGTCTTGTAGACGTAGAGCTTCTGCGCGTCGCAGAAGTCCTGGTTCAGGAAGGTGTCGATGAAGGTGACGTCGCAGTAGAGGCGGCGCACCTCGAAGATGCGGTCGCGGCCGAGCCCGAGCTTCTTGTCGAAGCGGCGCCGCGTGTCGAGGTGGTCGCACTCCTCCCACTCCTTGCCGAAGCGGCCCTTGTTCCAGCGCTCCTCGATGTCGCGGAACAGCTCGATGCCGAGCTTGTAGGGGTTGAGCCGGCCGGGCGAGGTGGCGAGCGTGCCGGAGTGGTGGTCGGCGAAGTCGATGACCTCGCTGTCCTTCAGGACGCGGCGCGTCATCATCATCGAGTGCCAGTAGCTGGCCCAACCCTCGTTCATGATCTTGGTCTGCGCCTGCGGGGCGAAGTAGTACGCCTCCTCGCGCACCAGCGAGAGCACCTCGGCCTGCCAGCGCTTGAGCGGCGCGTGCTCGAGCAGGAAGCGCAGGACGTCGCGCGTCGGGTAGGGCAGCCGGTCCGTCTTCTTCTTCTGCTCGACCTGCTTCTTCTTCTGGTCGGCGAGGAAGCGCGCCGGGTTCACGTGGCGGTCCATGTAGCCCTTGGCGCGCATGCGCCCGGGGCCCTCCTCCGCCGCGTCCTCGTCGGGCTTCGCGTCGGCCCTGCGGCGCATCGCCGACGCGTGCGGGTCGATCAGGTTGTCGAGCGCGAGGCAGCGGTCGAGGAAGGTCTCCACGTCGGGGACGCCGTGCCGCTCCATCAGCTTGCGGATGATCGTCCCGTGGTTCGCCATGCGGTCGACCATGCGGCGGTCGGTGTGGGCGAAGTAGACGTTGTTCTTGAAGAAGTCGCAGTGGCCATAGACGTGGCTGATGACCAGCTTCTGGTCGACCAGCGAGTTCGACTTCATCAGGTAGGCGTAGCAGGGGTCGTTGTTGATGACGAGCTCGTAGATCTTGCTGAGCCCGTAGCGGTAGCCCTTCTGCAGCCGGTCGAACTCCATCCCGAAGCGCCAGTGCGGGTAGCGGGTCGGGAAGCCGCCGAACGACGCGACCTCGTTCAGCTCGTCGTGGTCGACCAGCTCGAAGATGGTCGGGAAGAAGTCGAGCCCGTAGGCGCGGGCGTGCTTCTCGATCTCCTGGCGCGCGCGCTCGAGGTCGGGGGTGAGGTTCACGGCCCGGCCCTCACTTGCCCTTGCCGAGGAAGTCCTGGATCGACTTCAGGATCCCGTCGCGGTCGGGGATCTCCGAGGTGATCACGCGCTCGTCCTTCGGGAACTTGGCGTCGAGGTCCTTCTTGAACTGGCCCGAGCCGTAGGCGCTGCGCACCTGTCCGTAGCAGAAGACGTTGCAGTGCGGGAGGATCGTCTGCTCGAGCAGCTCGACGCAGCGCTCGGTGTCGCGCCCCGACCAGTTGTCGCCGTCGCTGAAGTGGAACGGGTAGACGTTCCAGGACGACGAGGGGAACTGCTCCTGCATCAGCCGCGCGCACAGCTCGTAGGCCGAGGAGATCTTGGTGCCGCCCGACTCGCGCAGGTGGAAGAAGGTGTTCTCGTCGACCTCGCGCGCCGCGGCGTCGTGCACGATGTAGCGGATCTGGAGGCTCTTGTACTGGCTCTTGAGCCACGTGTTGATCCAGAACGCCTCGACGCGCACGACCTCCTTCTGCTCCTTCCCCATGCTGCCGCTGACGTCCATCATGTAGACGACGACGGCGCTGTTCTCCGGCGCGTTCTTCACCTTCCAGCTGCGGTAGTGGCGGTCGCCGCGGATCGGGATCAGGCAGGGGTCCTCGGGATCGAACGTCCCCGCGATGACCTGCCGGCGCAGCGCCGCCTTGAGCGTCCGCTTGGCGTGGCGCAGGCTCTCCGGTCCGGTGCGGCGGATGCCGACGTAACGACCGACCGGGGCGACCAGCTCGCTGCGGCCCTTCGGCTGGATGCGCGGGAGGCGGAGCTCCTCGCCCAGGATCTCGGCGAGCTCGGCGAGCGGCACCTCGACCTCGAGCACGTGCTCGCCCGGCTGGTCGCCCGCGCGCCCCTCGGAACCGTCGCCCGGCTCGCCCTCGCCCTGCCCGACCCCCTGCTTCTTGTTGTCGCCGAAGCGGAAGTGCGGCAGCTCGATGCCGGGCAGCGGGATCGAGATCAGGTCCTTGCCCTTGCGGCCGAACATCTCCCCCTGCGACACGAACTTGCGCAGGTCGGACTTGATCCGGCCGCGCACGATGTCGCGGAAGCGCGAGCGGTCGCGTTCGATGCGCCGGATCACGATTCCTTGGCGTCTCCGCGGGCGAAGATGCTCGCCACGAAGTTCAGCACGTCGGTGGCGCACACGTCGCAGTAGCCGTAGTTCTTCACGAGCCGGGTCTTCACGACGTCGATCTTCTCCTGCGTGTCCTTGTCGACGACCGCGGAGACGAGGCTGGTCAGCTTGATCGAGTCCTTCTGGTCCTCGAAGAGCTTGAGCTCGAGCGCCTTCTGCAGCCGCTCGTTGCTGCGCCAGGTGAAGGTCTTGCCCTCCATGGCGAGCGCGCCGATGTAGTTCATGATCTCGCGCCGGAAGTCCTCCTTGCGCGAGTCGGGGATCCCGATCTTCTCCTCGATCGAGCGCATCAGCCGCTCGTCGGGCTCTTCGTCGCGGCCCGTGTACTTGTTGCGGACCTTCTCGCCCTGCGTGTAGGCCTTGAGGTTGTCGAGGTAGTTGCCGCACAGGCGCGCGATCGCCTCCTCGTCGGCCGCGATGGCGCGCTGGACCTCGTTCTTGACGATGTCCTCGTACTCCTCCTTCACGGTCGCGAGCAGGTCCTTGAAGCGCTTGCGCTGGTCGTCGTTCGTGATGAGCGAATGGAAGCCGAGCCCCTCTTCCAGCTCGTTCAGCACCATGAACGGGTTGACGCACGGCTCGCCCGTCTCGGCCACCAGCGCGTTGGAGATCTTGTCCTGGATGTAGCGCGGGCTGATGCCGTCCATGCCCTCGCGCGGCGACTCCTCGCGCAGCTCTCGGATGTTGTCTTGAGTGAAACCCGGCAGCGTCTTGCCGTTGTAGAGCTTGAGCTTCTGCAGCAGCGAGAGGTTCGCGTTCTTCGGGTCCTCGAGACGCGACAGCACGGCCCACATCGCCGCCATCGACAGCGTGTGCGGCGCGATGTGCTTGCCGCTCACGCGCCGGCTGTTGTAGTCCTTCTGGTAGATGCGGACCTCGTCGTCGAGCGTCGTGTTGTAGGGGATGTCGACGCGGATGGTCCGGTCGCGGAACGCCTCCATCAGCTCGTTGTTCTGCAGGCGCTTGAACTCCGGCTCGTTCGTGTTGTGGCAGACGACGTTGCCGACGCCGCAGACGAAGTTGTGCAGCCCCTCGCACTCGATGTCGTAGACCCAGGCGCCGGCGGCGGGCCGCCGGTGCAGCCGCGCTTCGAAGCGGCGGTGCCGTCCGCCGCGCACGCCGGCCCGGTTGCAGAACCGGACACGGAACGCCGGCGTCCGCCCCGCGCGCTCCTGGCGGTAGACGCTGTAGTCGTGGCCGAGCAGCGTCGCGAGCGTCCCCACCTGCGCCGCCAGCAGCGGCGAGATCGTCTTGAAGTCGAAGAACCGCTCGCGGTACGCCGGGCTCACGTCGCCGTCGACGCACGGCGGGACCGAGCGCGTCCCGTCGGTCCGCATCAGCTCGTCGAAGGCGTGCTGCAGCAGCGGCCGCGGCAGGCGGAACAGGAAGTCGGGCAGACGCTTGTGGACCGAATGCTCGCCGCAGTGGTGACGGCACAGCCGCGCGATCGCGTCCGAGCCGAGGTAGAGCCGCCACGCCGAGTCGGTCTTCGCGCCCGCGTCGATCGAGCCGTGGCCGGTGGTGATCCGCGCGTACGCGCCACGCACGCGCTCGAGCTGCGCCGGATCGGCCTGCGAGACGACGACGCCGCCGTTGCGGCCGTTCAGGTGGCCCTCGGTCGCGTACCAGACCAGGACCGTGATCAGGTCCCTCAACGCGGCTTCGTCGACGACCGGGTCGTAGACGGAGCGCACCGCGGTCGCCGCGCGCGGCTTGTCGAGCCGCGCCCAGCCCGCGCGGCACGGCTTCGTCATCGCGCCGCCCGCCGCGGTCACGGCCGCCCCCTCGCGCACGAACCCCGCGATCCCCTCGACCACGTCGATCGCGCCGAGGCGAAGCGACTCATCTTCGGTCACCAGCGGCCCGTGCAGCTCGCGCACCGCGAGGACCTCGTGCCGCTCCTCGGGGTAGAAGGTCTGCCCGTCGCGGCCGTAGATCGAGTGGTTCGGCGTCGTCTCGACCGCGCCCCACTTCTGCGACGTCGTGAGCAGCTCGCCGTCGAAGCGGTGGCGCAGGAGCCGGCGGACCGGCGTCCAGCTCGCCCGCCCTGCGCCGAAGTCCCACGCCAGCACCTCGAGCCCGGCGCAGTCCTCGACGAACCGCTCGTGCAGCCCCTCGAGCGTCGTGAAGCCCGGCACGCCCTCGTGCCGGAACGGGATCGGCGTGTCACCCGCGACGCTGTGGCCGATGATCACCTCGTCGATGCTCGTCTGCGGGAACTTCTTCGGCTTGATCACGTGCTCCTGCGACGCGCCGAGCAGGTCGTAGAGGAACGCGACGTCGAGCTTCAGCACCTCGACGAACTCGATGATCCCGCGGTTGGCGACGTTGAACTCGCCGTCGAAGTTGAAGGCGCGCGGGTCGCTGTCGCTGCCGAACTGGGCGATCTTGCGGTAGTTGATGTCGCCGGTGAGCTCGGTCGAGTCCTGGTTCTTCTCGTCCTTGGGCTGGAAGGTCCCGATCCCGCAGCGGTCCCTCTCCGAGATGAGGATGCGGCGCACGGCGACACGTTCGAGCACCTTCGACTCGTCGCCCTTCGCCTCGCCGAGGAAGCGCGCGAAGTAGTGGCGGCAGAACGGGCAGAGCTCGCCGTCGGCGCGCAGCTGGTAGCCGAGGTCGACGCTCTTCGTGACCTCGGCGAGGATCTTGTCGCGCGCCCGCTGCGGCAGCAGGTGGAGCGGCTCCTCGTTCATCGGGCACGGCACCAGCTCGCCTTCGGCGACCTTCCAGGCGAACGAGTAGAGGGCGCCCTCCTTCTGGCGCGAGTACCACTCGAGCCCCTTCTTCAGGGTGCGGACGATGGTCGACTTGGAGGAGCCGACCGGACCGTGCAGGAGCAGGACGCGCTTCTCGACGCCGTAGCCGAACGCGCCGCTCTTCAGGTTGTTCACCAGGTCCATGAGCGGACGGGTGAGGCCGAAGACGGCGTCGCGCCCCTCGCCGAGCGGATCGGAGAAGAACGTGTAGTTGCGCAGCGTCTCCTTCCCGTCCGACGACTCCTTCATCCCGAAGCTCGTGATGAGGTCGTAGAGGCGCTGGAAGGCGTTGCGGACCACCTTGGGGTCCCGGGCGACGACGTCGAGGTAGTCGTCGAACGTCCCTTCCCAGTGCAGCGCCTGGAAGTGCTCGCGCTCCGACGCGGAGCGGATCAGCGACTTCAGGCTGTCGCGGTTGGCGGCCATCGGAAAGCTCCCTCCTGCGGCGGGGCTGCGGCAGGTTGCACGCCGTCCCGCTTAGCCGGCATCCCCGGGCGCGCACCGAGTGGTTCCTCGTGCGGATTCGTCGGGAGCCGCCGGCGACCTTGAGCGCTTCTTACCGACCCGGATCGCGAGGGCGAACAGCACCAGCACGACCCCTGCACCTGCCCCTCCCGCCCGGAGGCCGCGTGCGACCGAATCGGGCCGGTAATCGAGCTCCACCGTGTGACGCCCGGCGGGGACGGCGACGCTCAGGAAAGACCCGTGCGTACGCCGGATCGTCGCGTCTGCGCCGTCGATATTCGCGCGAAATCCGGCCGCATTCTCCGTGACGACCAGGACGGTGCCCGCGTCGCTCTCGACCTCGGCCTCCATGTGCCCGCGCCCGTGCCGGAACGCGACGACGCGCCCGGCGCCGGGACAGGAGCCCTCGCCCGCCTCGTCGAAGGCCGCGGCGGTGCGCGGGTCGACGCGCCGCGCGTTCATTTCGGCCGCGTTCATCCAGCGCTGCAGCGTGAAGGCGCGCGGGAACGCTCCCGGGTTCTCGTAGAGGGCGAGCTCGCCGTGCCGCCAGCGCTCCGCGAAGCCGCCCGGCGGCGGCTCCGTGCTGAGCGCCCAGCGGACCCCCATGAAGTCGAAGAGCGCGCGACTGATCGACCCCGGCTCCAGCGCGAGCGTGGAGAAGTCGAGCTCGACCCACGGCACGTCGGCGAAGTCGCGGTTCAGGAAGCGGAGCAGCTTCACGTAGTCGGCCGGCTCGAGGGCGTCGTAGCCCCGCATCACCTCGAGCCCGAAGAGCACGTGCAGGCTCGGGTGGATCGCCGTGCGCGCCGGGAATACTCGCGATGGACCGTGGACGTCCCGGTCCTCCTGCAGGATCGGGATCGGGTCGACGGCGCCCGGCATCCGGTCGCGCGGCGTCGTCGCGTTGTAGTCGAGGCCGAAGAAGGCGAGCTCGCCGATCGCGACGAAGAGGAGACCGGGCGCGAGCCAGCCCGGCCGCAGCAGCGCCGCCGCGAGCACCAGCGCCAGCGCGAGCAGCGGGACGAGCCAGCGCGGCGACGGCCGCGGCGCGCGCGTGAGGTCGATCCGCCAGTGGTGTCCGGTCGTCTCCCCCGTGCGCACCTCGAGGTCGAGCAGCCCCTCCTCGAGCCGCTGGCTCCCGACCCAGCGCCACTCCCACGTCGCCCTTCCGGCTCCCACCTCCTTCGCCTGCGTCCGCCCGACCTCGACGCCGTTGGCGAGGATCGTCACCGGGCCGGCCGCCGCGCAGTCGCCGAAGAGTGACGTCCCGAGTCCGTCGGGTCCGGCGTCGATCAGGGTCGGCGCATCGGTCGCGCGCGCGAAGCTCGACTCGACCGGCACCAGCGCCCCCGCGACGAGCGCGAGCGCCGCGACCATGCAGCGCCCGAGCCCGCGCGCGCCGCCCGGCATCGGCGCCGCCGCGCGCGCGGAGAGCGACGTGACGCCGAGCGCCGCGAGGAGCGCCAGCGCGAGCGCCACGAACGCCAGCGCCCGCGTCGAGCCGGTCTCCCCGATCCGCGGGGCCGCGTCGAGCAGCTGCGCGACGAGCGGCACGCGCCAGACGCGCGCGCCGACGACCAGCAGCGCCACCGCGAGGGCGCGCACCGTCCGGTTCCCGCCGCGCAGCGCCGTCGCGACCGCCAGCACGAAGAGCGCCGCTCCGCAGAAGCCGGCCGTGACGTCGTTGTAGGTGAGCGGCCCGCCGAACGTCCCGTCGTCGAGCGACCGCCCGTACCAGTCGGGCAGCAGCTCGAGCACGAGCGTCGGCCGCAGCCCGAGCGCACGCAGCGTCGCCCCGCTCACGATCAGCAGCAGCAGCGCGCCCGCCCGGCCAAAGGCGCGCGTCCCCTCCTTGCGCCAGAGCGCGACGCCCCACGCCGCGGCCGCGAACGCGGCCGCGCTCCCCGCGACTCCGGCCGCCGAGAACGGTTCGAGCACGGGCCGGAACAGACCCGGCATGCGCTGTCGCAGGAGCAGGCCGAAGCTCGCCTGCGCGTATTCGAGGAAGGGCAGCCATTGCGGCGCCGCCAGCAGCGCCGCCGCGCCGCCCGCCACCGCGAGCGCGCCGAGCGTGCGCGCCTTCTGACACGAACCGAGCCAGCGGCAGGCGCCGAAGACCACCGCCCCGAGACCGACGTAGAGCGACGTCTCGGGATGGCCGCCGACCAGCACCTGCCAGGCGGCCAGCGCCAGCAGCGCCGTCCGGCCCGCGCGCGGCTGCTCGATCACGGCGTCGACCGCGAGCAGCAGCCATGGCGCGAGCACGGCGACGTTGGTGAGGCAGGAGCTGATCCAGACGACCTGGAAAGCGCAGAACGCGAAGACGAACCCGGCGAGCGCCGCGCCGAGCCCGTTCGCGCCGAGCCGGCGCGCGAGGAGCCACGCGCCGCTCCCCGCGACCATCCACTTGAGGAAGGCGCAGATCGCGAAGGCGGGCTCGAACGGCAGCAGCACGAAGAGCCAGGTGAACGGCGAGAAGAGCGCCGAGCTCATGTTCCCGAGCCACGGCGCGCCGGCGTAGCTCTCGGGCGTGTAGAGCGGCGACTCGCCGCCGCGCACGACGTGGCGCGTGAGCCACTGCATCGGCAGCCAGACGGTCGGTGGGTCGGCGAGGTTCTCGTTGTGGACCGGCGGCGGCGGCGCGAGCAGGCTCCAGGGCGCGACGTCGCGCGCGACCGTCTCGGTCGAGACGAAGACTTCGCCCGACAGCGCGCGCCCGAGGTGGAGCGCGGCCAGCAGCGCGAGCGCCGCGACGAACAGGACGAACGGGCGGGACGCCCGTCCGCGCCGATCTTCCGCTCCGTTCAAGCCGAGAAGCTCCGCCTCCGCGGAAGAGGTCGGAACCGGGTACGCTCGTGCGCCCGGCCGCTCCCCTCTTCCTCCCCGAACTCCCCGAAACCGCGCCGAACGTGCTGAGCGTCGTCATCCCCGTCTTCAACGAGGAAGCTCGGCTGCGCGAGACGCTCGCGACGGTCGGCCGCCATCTCGAGCAGCTCCGCGCCGGACGCGGAATCGACCGCTGCGAGATCGTCGTGAGCGACGACGGAAGCGCGGATCGTAGCGTCGCCGTCGCGACGGAACTCGCGCGGGAGCTGCCGCTCGTGCTCGTCCGCGGCGAGAAGAACCTCGGCAAGGGTGCGGCGGTGCGGCGGGGGATGCTCGCGGCCGGGGGCGACCCGGTCTTCTTCTTCGACGCCGACCTCTCGACGCCGCTCGAGACGATGGCGCTGTTCCTCGACGCGCTCGCACGCGGCGCCGACGTGGTCGTCGGGACGCGCAAGCACGCGGCGGCCACGATCGTCCGGCCGCAGCCGTGGCACCGCGTGCAGCTCGGGCTCGCCTACACGCGCCTCGTCAACCGCCTGCTCGGCCTCTCCTTCAGCGACTTCACCTGCGGCTTCAAGGCGTTCCGCGCCGCGGCGGCGCGCGCGATCTTCTCGCGACAGCGGCTCGAACGCTGGTCGTTCGACGCCGAGATCCTCTTCCTCGCGCGGCGGCTCGGCTGCAAGGTCGAGGAGATCCCGGTCACCTGGTCCGACCGCCCCGACAGCCGCGTCCGCGTCGGCAGCGCCGTCGTGAAGTCGTTCCTCGAGCTGCTCGAGATCCGGCGCAACGCGGCGCGCGGCGACTACGAGCGGCCCGCGTGAGCACGCTGCGCCGGCTGCTCCGGCATCCGGCCGCGCCGCTCGCGGTCGCGCTCGCGGCGGCGCTCGCGCTGCCCGGGATGTTCCTGCGCGACCCGGTCCTCTTCGACTCCTTCACGATCGAGGTGAAGGGGCGCGTCCTCTCGCCGCTCGAGCTCTTCGCGCCGGCGCAGACCGAGGTCGCGAACCCCTACTACCGGCCGCTCCTCGCGCTCCTCGTCCACGGGCTCTGGAAGGTCACTGGCGGGAATCCCCTCGCGCAGCGCGGGCTCGCGCTGGCGGGCGTCGTCTTCGCGGCGCTCGCGCTCGCCCGCTTCGCGCGCGTGCTCGGGCTGCCGCGGCGCGTCGCGACCGCGGCGGTCCTGCTCTTTTCGCTGCTGCCGGGCAACGTCGTCACGGCGGCGTGGCCGGTCGCGGTCAACTGGTCGCTCTCCGGCGCCTTCACGCTGCTCGCGGCGGCGGAGCTGGTGAGGCTCGCGCAGCTCGCGCGCGGTCCGGAGCGCGCGAGGGCGCGCGCTGCCGTCGCGCGCACGCTGCTCTTCGCGCTGCTCGGCCTCCTCTGCTCGGAGACGCCCTACCAGCTCGTCGCGCTCGCGCCGGTCGTCGCGCTCTTCCTGGTCGTGCCGTCCGCGGGCGCACGCCGGGGAGCGGCGCTCGGCGCGCTCGCCGTCGCGTGGGTCGCCGCTTGCGCGCTGATCCTCGTCCACTTCAAGGTCTTCGAGCGGACGGCGCAGAACCTCGCGACCACGGCGCCCATGGTGAGGATCGCGAATGCGCTGCGGACCTTCCCGCTCTACCTCGCGGGCGCGCTCGGCGGCGACGACCAGACCGGGTCGCGCACGCTTGCGGCCGTCGTCGGCGCCGTCGCGCTCCTCGGGCTCGTGCGCTTCCGGCGGCGCGCGCTCTTCCTGGTCGCGTTCGTGCTCGCGGCGCCGCTGCCCTTCGCCGCGATCGGCCACAACGACCGCTACGGCCTCTACCCCGCGGCGGCCGCGCTGCTCGCCGTCGCCGCCGGCGCGCGCCGCGGCGTCGCGCGGATCGCCGCGCTCGCCGGCGCACGCTCGCCCGGTGCGCGGCGGCGTGCGCTCGCGGCCGGCGACTTCGTCCCGCTGGTCCTCGGCGCGGCGTTCCTGCTGCAGCTCCCGCCGCGCCTCGCGACGCTGCGCGACGTCGGCCGCTCGACGGGGCAGCTCCTGGCCGACCTCGATTCCCACCGCGCCGAGGTCGCCGACGTCGACCACACCGACTACGTGAACGTCCCCTACTCGCTGCGCTGGCCGCTCTTCGAGCGGCTCGGCGTCACGCGGCCCGAGCAGCTGGTGGCGCCGCCGTTCCGCTCCTGGCTCTGCACCGACGACGCCTACTTCGGGCTCGCCGCGGCCGGCCCCGCCCGCGCGGAGAGCCGCCGCGCGCTCGTGCTCGACGGCGGCCGCCTCGTGGTCCGTCCGGCGCAGGCGCCGCTCGGCGCGCGGCGGCTCGAGCCGGCCGTCTTCCTGGCCGGCGGCTTCGAGGTCGTGGCGCGCCCCGACGGCCTCGCGACCGGCAGCCCGGCCGAGCAGGAGTTCCGCGCCGGCCTCCTCGCGCGCATCGAGAAGCTCGCGGCGCCGCGCGACCACGTCGTGCTCGAGCGGGCGCCCGAGGGCCTCGTCGCGCCGCTTCCGACCGAGAAGGTGGCGTGGCGGATCGAGCCGCTCGCGCCGTCGCCCGAGCTCGAGGCGGCGGTGCGCCAGCAGGCGTCGGTCCTCGCGGTCCGGCTCGTGGCCGAGGTCGAGGTCCCGCGCGCCGCGCTCCTGGTGGTCGTCACCTACCTCGCATCGGAGGACCCGCTCCACCGGCTCACCTGCGACACCGGCCGCTTCGGCGACCTGCTCGCGGCGACCGTCGACGGCCGGCCTGCACCGATCCTTCCCGCGTTCGTGCACGGCTGCGGGATCGTCGTCCCTGCGGGAAAGCACGAGGTCGTGCTGCTGCAGAAGCTCTTCGCCGGAAACGAGTTCGGCATCGGCGGAGGGCGCTGAGACCCGCGTTGCGGGGGTTTTTCGAGCGTGCTACTGTCCCGGGCCCGTTTTCCCGTCGCGCGACCGCGGAGCCCTCCTCGCTCATGCCGGAGACCGTCCACATCCTCGGCGGCGGTCTCGCCGGGATGAGCTGCGCCGCGGATCTCGTCCGGAGCGGGACGCCCGTCCGCGTCCTCGAGGCCTACCCGCAGGTCGGCGGGCTGGCGCAGTCGTTCACGTTCGACGGCTTCGTCTGCGACTTCGGCCCGCACCGCTTCCACAGCAATCGCGCGCAGGTCAACGACCACGCCAAGGACGCGCTCGCCGGCAACGTCCACGACCGCATCCGCCTGTCGCGCATCTTCCTCTTCAAGCGCTTCTTCCACTATCCGCTGCGCGCCGGCAACGTGATCCGCAACCTGCCCAAGCACGTGCTCGTGCGGGCGTTCGTCGACTACTGGATCATGTGGGTCCGGCAGAAGATCAAGCCGATCCCCGACGACAGCTTCGAGAGCTACATCCGCAAGCGCTTCGGCGACACGCTCTACCGCATCTTCTTCGGCACCTACACCGAGAAGACCTGGCAGATCCCGCCGAGCCAGATCTCTCCCGACTGGGCGTCGCAGCGCATCACGCTGCTGAACCTGTGGGACGTCGTGAAGAAGACGCTGACGCGGCCGAAGGACGTGCCGCGCACCTACGTCTCGAAGTTCATCTACCCGCGCGAGGGCGGCATCGGGTCGATCGCGAAGGGCTACCAGGCGATCGTCGAGAAGGGCGGCGGCACGGTCGTCACGTCGGCACCGGTCCGCAAGATGAAGGTCGCCGGCAACCGCGTCGTCGCGGTCGTCTACGAGAAGGACGGCAAGCAGGTCGAGGAGAAGGTCGCGAAGGTCGTCAGCACGCTCCCGGTCAACCGCGTGGTCGAGATGCTCGACCCGCCGGCGCCGCCCGCGATCCTGCAGGCCGCGAAGGACCTGAAGCACAAGGCGATCGTCTTCGTCTACCTGCTGCTCGACAAGGAGCAGGTGACCCCCGACCACTGGGTCTACCTCCCCGAGAAGCACCTCACGATCCACCGCATCAGCGAGTTCAAGAACTTCGCCGAGAGCATGTGCCCCAAGGGCAAGACGCTCGTCTGCGCCGAGATCACCTGCAGCGAGGGCGACGAGCGCTGGAGCCGGACCGACGCCGACCTGATCGACGTCTCGATCCGCGACCTCGCGACGATCGGCCTGATCAAGAAGGAGGAGGTGCGCGGCTCGACGATCCGGCGCGTCCCCTACGCGTATCCGCTCTACGACCTCACCTACCGCAAGAACCTGCAGACGCTGCTCGGCCACCTGCGGCCGATCTCCAACCTGATCTCGACCGGCCGCCAGGGGCTCTTCCGCTACGGCAACATGGACCACTCGATCGCCATGGGCGCGCGCGTCGCGAAGACGCTCGCGACCGGGCAGGGCCCCGACCACGGCGAGGTCGCGACCGAAGACGAATCGTTCGACTGAACTTCGCGATGCCAAGCGCCGTCCCCAACGAGATGGGAAGCGCGCCGCGCCTCGACGTGAAGTCCGCGCGGTGGGACATCCCCTGCCTCCTGTGCGGGTCGGCGCGCCGCGTCGTGATGCACGAGAAGGCGCCCTTCCAGATCGTGCGCTGCGCCGAGTGCGGGCTCGTCTACACGCTGCCGCGGCTGCCCGCCGAGGCGATCGAGGAGATGTACCAGTCGGACTACTGGAAGAGCGGCGCGGCGAAGGACTTCGGGTACACCGACTACGTCGCCGACGAGCCGCTCTACGTGAAGACGTTCCGCATGCGCGGCGAGCTCGTCGCACGCCACCGGCCGCCGCCGGCGCACCTGCTCGACGTCGGCTGCGCGGCCGGCTTCGCGCTGACCGCGCTGCGCGAGCGCGGCTACGACGTGCGCGGCGTCGAGCTCTCGCGCCCGATGGCCGAGCTGGCGCGCCGGCGCCTCGGCGACGGCGCGGCGATCCACTGCGGCCTCCTCGACGAGTCGCTCTTCGGCGGCGCGAAGTTCGACGTGATCACGATGTTCGACGTGGTCGAGCACGTCGAGGACCCGGTCGCCTTCCTCGCCACCGCGCGCCGCATGCTCGCGCCGGGCGGCGTCGTCGTGCTCGAGACGCAGAACGTCGCCTCGTGGTTCGCGCGCCTGATGGGCGTCCGCTGGCAGCACTACAAGTTCCACGAGCACCTCTACCACTTCGACCCGAAGACCGTCCGCGTGCTGCTCGCCAAGGCGGGCCTCGAGCTGGTCGAGTGGTCGCCGCGGCGCGGCGGCAAGCACGTCTCGCTGCGCTTCCTGGTCGAGCGCGCCGGCCGCGTCCATCCGCTGCTCTCCACGCTGCTCGCGCCGCTGCGGCTCTTCGGCGGCGCCACGCTCTACGTGAACCTGCGCGACGAGATGCTGGTCGTCGCGCGGCCGGCAGGGAGCTGAGCGGCCCGTGGACGAGCTCGCCGCCCGCCAGTTCATGGAGCTCGAGCGCGTCCACTGGTGGTTCGAGGGGCGCCGCCGCGTCTTCTTCGACGTGCTCGCGCGCGCGCTCGCGGGCCGGCGCGACCTCGCGATCCTCGACGTCGGCTGCGGCGCGGGCGGGATGCTGGGCGAGCTGCGCCGCTTCGGCGAGCCGGCCGGACTCGAGATCTCGACCGAGCTGCTCGGCGCCGCGCGCACCCGCGGCTTCGCGCGCCTGCTGGTCGGCTCCGCGGAGCGTCTCCCGGTGCGCGCCGGGTCGCTCGACCTCGTCACCGCCTTCGACTGCATCGAGCACCTCGTCGACGACGTCGGCGCGGCGGCCGGCTTCTACCGGGCGCTCAAGCCGGGCGGCCGCGCCTTCTTCTCGGTGCCGGCGTGGCAGTTCCTCTACGCGGAGAACGACC
>DASRRB010000324.1:0-10178 GCA_035695985.1 Planctomycetota bacterium
GGTCGGGCCACTCGGAACGCGCGTACCGCGCCAGCGCGACCGGCCCCGGGATCAGCCCGTCGACGGGCACCCCGACCCGCCTCACATCATTGAGGAAGCTCGCGAGCAGGTCGCGCCGCTGCGCGAAGAAGGGGGCGCCGAGCCCGTCGGCGCGGCGGCGCAGCGACCCGACCCGCACCGCCCACTGCGAGAGGTCGCCGCCGAGCGCCTGGTGGAGCTCGAAGTCGAGCAGCGCCTCGGCCTTCGCCGGGTCGGAGAGCTGCAGCTCGATGAAGCCGTGGCGCGAGCCGAAGGTCGGGAGCGCGACGAAGACCGGGTCGGAGAGCGAGGCGGCGTGCCGGCGCAACAGCTCCTGCAGCGCGCGGTCGCAGCCGGCCGGCAGATGGGAGAGGAGCGTCTCCGAGGCGTCGCCGGGCGTCGAGTAGGGCTGCTCGACCACGTCGACCACGCGGAAGCGGTCGCCGCGCCGCTCGACGTGGACCGCCTGCACGGCGCCCCCGGTCAAGTCGACTCCCCACGCCGCACGTCGCAGCATTCCTGACGCTCCTCGACCGACGACTAGTTCGGAGCCGGCGGCGGGTTGCGGCGCGCGAGCACGATCCCGAGCTTCCGCGCGACGAGCTGGAGATCTTCCCACGCCTGCGGCTTCGCGGCCGGATTGCGCAACAGGTAGGCCGGGTGGAACGTCGGGACGAGCGGGACGCCGCCGTAGGTGAACTCGCGCCCGCGCACCGCGCTGATCGCGCGGACGTCGGGCAGCAGCGCACGCGTCGCGGGAAGCCCGAGCGTGCAGATCAGCCGCGGCCGCAGCGCCGCGATCTGCCGTTCGAGGTAGCCGGCGCACGCCCTGACCTCGTCGGGCTCGGGCTGGCGGTTCTCGGGCGGCCGGCACTTCACGATGTTCGCGATGTAGACCTGCCGCCGCTCGAGCTGGATCGCGGCGATCATCTTGTCGAGCAGCTGGCCGGCGCGGCCGACGAAGGGGCGGCCGCTCGCGTCCTCGTCCGCGCCCGGCCCCTCCCCGATGAAGAGGATCGGCGGGTCGAGCGCGCCCTCGCCCGGCACCGCCCGGTTGCGCTGCTCGCAGAGCTTGCAGGCGGTGCAGCTCGCGACCTCCTGCGACACGCGGTCGAGCTGCGCCTGGCGCTCTGGAGCGGTGGCGGTCACGGCGGGCGCCGGCGCGAAGAGCGGGCGGGCGCCGGCAGCGACCGCCGGCGCCGGCGCCGGCGATGCGCGGGGTGACATGCGGCGCAGGCCCGCGCGGCGGTGGACCGCGAGCTCGAATCGCAGCCGATCGTGCGCCGCCGTCATCCGGAACATGGTAGCGCGCGCCGCATCCGCAGGGTGACCGCGCCCCCGAGTGATTGGTACAAACGGCGGACTTCACGCAGCGAAAGGCGGGCATGGCTTCGACGTCGGAGGTGGATCGCGGGCGCGGCGTCGGCCTGCTCGACCTGCTGCTCCTGTTCGCGGCCGCGCTCGCGGCGCACCTGCCGGCGCTGCAGGACCTCCGCTGGATCGGCGCGGGCGCGCGCGATCCCGCCGCGCACCTCTGGCCCGGACTCGCCGCGCTCCAGTCGCTGCCCGAGAGCCCGCGCGGGACGCTCGTCCTGCGCGTCGTGCTCGCGTTCGTGCTCGCGTTCGCCGGATGGCTCGTCGCGAAGATCCTCGAACGCGGCGGCGCGCAGCGCTGGGTCGCGCTCGCGGGCGGGGCGCTCGCGCCGCTGCTGCCCGGCTCGCTCGGCTTCCTGGTCGACGGCTCGGGCACGGTGCTGCTCTTCGGATGGGTCGCGCTGCTCGTCCTGGTCGACCGGCGCCTCGCGGCGGCGGGCCGCTTCGGGCCCGGCGCCGTCGTCGCGCTCGCGATGGCGGCGTTCGCGACGTGGCTGTCGAAGGGGGCGCTGCTGCCGTTCGCGCTCTTCGCGTGGTTCGCCGCCAACTCCGATTCACCGCGCCGCACGGTGTTCGCGCTCGTCGTCGGCGTCGCGAGCGCGGCCGGGCTCGCCGTGCTGCAGATCTCCGGCGCCTGTCACGTCGGCTTCGGCTTCGGAGTCGACGAGACGCTCGGCACCGTCGCCGACCGCTCCTCCGCAGGCGCCGCCTTCGCGGCGGCGTCGACGCTCGGCTGGCGGTACGGCGGCGGGCTGCTGCTGCCGCCGCCGTTCCTCTCGACGATCGGGAGGGACGGGCGCGTCGCCGACTTCACGAGCTTCGCGCTGGTCGCCGCCGTCGCGCTCGCGCTCACGGCGCTCGCGCTCTTCGTGCGGGCGCGCGGCCGCGCGGCGCAGCCCTTCGCGCCGCGCCTGCCCGAGCCGCATTTTGCGCTCGCTCTCGGGGGGCTGTGGCTCGCGCCGCTGACGCTCGGACTGGTCGCCGCGGGATACCACGTGAGCGTCGCGCCCGCGGCGCTCCTGCCGGCGGCCGGCGGCGTGCTCACGCTCGCGCTGGTCGGGCCGCTGCGCGGCGCGCTGCGCCGCTCGCGCCGCTACGGCCCGATCACGCCCTTCGTCGTCCCGCTCGCGGCGCTCGTGCTGATCGCGTCGCCGCAGCACCGGCGCGGCAACGCGCCCGCCGCCGCGCTCGCGGCGCAGGGCGGGGCGTGGTGCGCCGCGGTCGAGTACGCGCGCAGCGGCACGGTCGACGACTACGCGCAGCGCGTCCTCGACGGCGCGGCGCAGGGCGGCTGGCCCGACGCGACGCTCGCGCGCGCGGTGCTGCGCGTCGCCGCGGCCTACCAGGATCGCGACGCCCCCGAGGTCGCGCTCGGCTTCCTCGAGCGCTACGTCGCGCTGCGGACGGCGCGGGCGCTCCCGGTCGCGGCGCGCGTGCGCGGCGAGCGGCTCGCGCTGGTGCTCCAGCGCCAGGGCCCGGCCGCCGCCGCGCTCCTGCTCGACGAAGAACTGAAAGAGCTGCGGCGCAACGGCGGCGATCCCGAGTACATCCCGGCCGTCGCCGAGCCGCTGGTCGACGCGCTGCTCCGCTCGGCGTCGGACCGCGCGTACGTGGCGATCGTGCTGCCGATGGCGGAGCGCCTGCTCGAACGGGTCGCCACGAATCCGCCGGCCGCGAGCGCGAGCGAGCTCGAATCCCTGGCGCTCTTGCGCACCGGCCAGGGGCGCCTCGTCGACGCCGTGAAGCTCGCCGAGCTCGCGGTGCAGAAGGCGCCGGCGAGCGCGCGGCCCCACCTCGTGCTCGCCCGCATCTACCTCGCGCAGGACGAGCGCGCGGCGGGCGCGAAGGAGGTGGCGGCGGCGCGTCGCATCGACCCCGACGATCCGGCGGCGCTCTTCCTCGAGGGGCGGCTCTACGCGGCCTCCTCCGGCAACGCCGAGGGCGGCGTCGAGAAGATGCTCACAGCGCTGGCGGCGGCGCCGCAGCTGCCCGGGATCCGCGAGGACTTCGACGACGCGATGGCGCGCGCGACCACGTCGCTCCTCTCGACCAACGAGGCGCCGCTCGCGCAGACGCTGCTGCAGCACGCGATCGACGCGATGGGGCGCCGCCCCGCGCTCGTCCACGAGCTCGGCCGCGTCGCGATGAACCGGCGCGATTTCGAGGCGGCCGTCGCCGCGTTCGAAGAGGCGCTCGTCCCGACTCCGGAACGCACCGACTGGAAACGCGACCTCGTCGAAGCGCTGCGCGACTCCGGCTACGCCCACCTCGGCCGCGCGCAGAAGAAGAAGGGGGATGAGGCGAACGCCGAGCACGCGCTCGCCGTCGCCCGCTTCGAGCGCGCGCTCGCGCTGGCGCCGCCGGATTTCGAGACGGGCGGGATGCGGGTCGTCGTAGAGAGCGCGCACGGCGGGCCCGACCCCGACGTGGCGGAGAAGGCGGACGAGGCGCGCGCGGCGTTCGAGGAAGGGGCGCGCCTCTATTCGGCGGGCGACAAGGCGGGCGCGAAGGCGGCGTTCGAGCGCTCGCTCGAGCTCGTCCCGCTGAATCCGCTTGCGCATATGAACTTGGGCAGAATCGTCCTCGAGCTCGGCGACGCGAAGGGGGCCGAGGCGCGCCTGCGCACCGCGATCGCGGTCGGCCGCGCCAAGGACCTGCCGGTCGAGGACGCCTATCCGCTGCTGCTGCGCGCCCTCGACGCGCAGGCCGCTTCCGACCCCTCCGGCGCGCCGCCGGCGGAAGATCCCAAGCTCGCGCAGAAGAGAAAAGCCCTCATCGAGGAGTACCTCCGCCTCTTCCCGAAGGGCCGCTACCGCGACGCATTCGAGAAGGCGCGCGACCCATGAGCCTCTACCTCGACCACGCGGCGACCTCGCTGCCGAAGGACCCGCGCGTCGTCGACGCGGTGGCCCGCGCTCTCGTCGATCCGGGCGTCGCGCCCGACCGCGGCAATTCGCCGCGCGGGCGCACGGCGCGTCGCATCCTCGAGGAGGCGCGCCGCCTCGCCGCCGACCTGCTCTCCGTGCCGACGCCGGAGCGGATCGCCTTTACGCTGAACGCGACGGACGCGCTGAATCTGGCCCTGAAAGGCCTGCTCGAGCCGGGCGACGAAGTGGTCACGACGCAGGTCGAGCACAATTCCGTGGTCCGGCCGCTGCGCGGTCTCGAGAAGCGCGCCGGCATCGCGGTCAAG
This sequence comes from Planctomycetota bacterium, assembly GCA_035695985.1. Classification (GTDB taxonomy): domain Bacteria; phylum Planctomycetota; class B15-G4; order B15-G4; family SIAN01; genus DASRRB01. The sequence continues at coordinate 4,586 of DASRRB010000324.1, forward strand.
GTCGCGCCGGCCGACGCCGAAGGCGTGGTGCGCGCCGCCGACGTGCTCGCGCTCGTCACGCCACGCACGCGGCTCGTCGCGATTTCACACGCCTCGAACGTGACCGGCGCGCTGCAGCCGGTGGCCGAGGTCGGCCGCGCGCTGCGCGCGGCGAAGTCGGCGGCGCGCCTCGTGGTCGACGCCGCGCAGAGCGCCGGGTACCGCAGGCTCGACGACGTCGCCGAGGTGGCCGACGCGATCGCGGTCGCGGGACACAAGGGGCCCGGCGGCCCGCTCGGCACCGGCTTCCTGTGGGTTCGGCCGGGTGTCGAGCTGGTGTCGCTGCGGGAAGGCGGGACGGGCACGCGCAGCGAGGAGCCGCTGCAGCCGCGCGACGACCCCGGCGCGTACGAGGCGGGCTCGCCGAACGTGCCGGGCATCGCCGGCCTCGCCGTCGCGCTGCGGCTGCGGCTCGCGGCGGGCGAGCTCGAGCGGATCGCCGCGGCGCGACGGGAGATCGGCGCCGACTTCCTGCGGCGGACGCAGGGGCTCGCCGGCGTGCGCGTCCACGGGCCTGCCGACGCCGCGCGGCGCGAGCCGGTCTTCGCCGTGACGGTCTCCGGGATCTCGGTCGCCGAAGCGGCGGTCGTGCTCGAGAAGGAGTTCGAGATCGAGCAGCGCGCCGGACTGCACTGCGCGCCCGGGACGCATCGGGCGCTCGGGACCGCGCCGGACGGTACGCTGCGCCTCTCGTTCGGAGCGCATCCGACGGCGGACGAAGTGGCCGCCGCGGTCGCCGCGCTCGCGCAACTCGCTCGAGGGGCTTCATGAAGGTCACGTGGGGGAGAGCGGGCGGTCTGCCGCGCGAGCGCGCGCCGCTGCTGGCCGTCCTGCTCGCGTCCGACGAGTTGTCGCCGAAGTGGCTGCCGGCCGCGCTGCTCGCGGCGATCCGTCCGCCGATCGCGGCCAAGGACTTCTCCGGCAAGGAGCTCGAGACGGCGCTGCTCTACGCCGGCAAGCAGCGCGTCCTGCTCGTCGGTCTCGGAGAGAGCAAGAAGCTCAAGCCGGAGACGCTGCGGCGAGCGGCGGCGGCGGCGGCGCGCCGCGCGCGGGGGCTCAAGCTGACGAGCGTCGCGCTGGCCGCCGTGACCACCACGGTCGCCCCGTTCGCGGCGGGGCGCGCGCTCGGCGAGGGCGTCGTGCTCGGCGCCTACACGTTCCACGGCGCGAAGAGCGACACGCCGCCCAAGCCGGTCGCGTCCGCCACGGTGCACTGGAGCGGGCGCGGCGGGACCTCCTTCGCGGAGGGGCTGCGCGTCGGCGCGGTGTCGGCGAAGGCGCAGTGCTTCGCGCGCGACCTCGGCAACCAGCCGGCGAGCGTCGCGACGCCGACGTGGCTCGCGAGCCAGGCGGCGAAGTCGCTGCGCGGCAGCGGCGTGCGCCTGCGCGTGCTGCGCAAGGCGGAGCTCGAGCGGAAGGGCTTCGGCGGCCTGCTCGGCGTCGCGCGCGGCTCGCACGAGCCGCCCGTCTTCATGGAGTTCGACTGGCGGCCGCGCTCCTACAAGAAGACGCTCTGCCTGGTCGGCAAGGGGCTCACGTTCGACACCGGCGGCATCTCGCTCAAGCCGGCCGCGAACATGGAGGAGATGAAGTTCGACATGTGCGGCGGCGCGGCGGTGATCGGCGCGTTCGCCGCGATCGCCTCGCTCCGACCGAAGGTGCGCGTCGTCGGCCTCGTGCCGAGCACGGAGAACATGCCGGGGGGCAGCGCGATCAAGCCGGGCGACGTCCTCCAGAGCTACGGCGGCATCACCATGGAGGTGATCAACACCGACGCCGAGGGGCGGCTGATCCTGGCCGACGCGCTCGGGCGCGCGCGCGAGCTCGAGCCCGACTTCACGGTCGACCTCGCGACGCTCACCGGCGCGTGCGTGGTGGCGCTCGGCCACCGCGCGAGCGGCCTCTTCTGTTCCCACGAGGAGCTCACGCGGCGCCTGCGCGAGGCGGGCGACGCGGCCCACGAGCGGCTATGGCCTCTGCCCCTCTGGGACGAGTACCTGGACGAGATGAAGTCGGCGGTGGCCGACGTCAAGAACTCCGGGTCGCGCTTCGGCGGGGCGGTGACGGCGGCGGCGTTCCTGAAGAAGTTCGCGGGCGATCTCGCGTGGGCGCACCTCGACATCGCGGGCACGGCGTGGGACACGCCGCGCAACGAGCTCTATGACGGCGGCGCGACGGGAGTGGGCGTACGCCTGCTCCTGCGCTTCATCGAAGGTTTCGAATGAACATGGCGGCGAACGACAAGAACGACGGCAAGAACGACGGCAAGCACGACGCGAAGGGCGGCGGCAGCCACGACGCGAAGAGCGGCGACAAACAGATCGCGAAGGGCCACCACAAGCACGTCCGCGTCCTCATCCTCGGCTCGGGCCCGGCCGGCTGCACGGCGGCGATCTACGCCGGCCGCGCCAACATGGAGCCGACGCTGATCCACGGCCCCGCGCCCGGCGGACAGCTCACGACGACCAGCGACGTCGAGAACTACCCCGGCTTCGCCAAGGGGATCCTCGGGCCGGAGCTGATGAAGGTGTTCGAGGAGCAGGCGGAGCGATTCGGGACGACGTTCGTCGAGACGTGGGCGACCGGCGTCGACCTCTCGAAGCGGCCGTTCAAGGTCGAGACCGCGACCGAAGGGACCTACTACGCCGACACGCTGATCATCGCGACCGGCGCCGACGCGATGTGGCTCAACCTGAAGTCGGAGCAGCATCTGCGCGAGGCGGGCGGCGGCGTCTCCGCGTGCGCGACCTGCGACGGCTTCTTCTTCAAGGGCAAGGAGCTCGTCGTCGTCGGCGGCGGCGACACCGCGATGGAGGAGGCGAACTTCCTCACGCGCTACGCGACCAAGGTGACCGTCGTGCACCGGCGCGACACGCTGCGCGCCTCGAAGATCATGGTCGACCGCGCGAAGAGCAACCCGAAGATCGGCTTCGTGTGGGACAGCGCGGTGGTCGACGTCCTCGACACCAACGGCAACAAGAAGATCCGCGCCGTCGTCGTGGAGAATCTCAAGTCGAAGCAGAAGCGCGAGATCCCGGCCGGCGGCCTCTTCGTCGCGATCGGCCACAAGCCGAACACCGACCTCTTCAAGGACAAGCTCGAGCTCGACGCCAAGGGCTACGTGAAGGTGAAGCCCGGCACGACCGCGACGAGCGTCGACGGCGTCTTCGCGTGCGGCGACGTGCAGGACAGCGTCTACCGCCAGGCCGTCACCGCTGCGGGCACCGGCTGCATGGCCGCCATCGAGGCGGAGCGGTGGCTCGAGGCGCAGGGGGCGGGGCACTGATCGGACGCGCGCACCCGCGCCACTCGACGCGCGATTGCGCTGCGCGCCCCGCTCGTTAAGGTCTCGGACCCTTCGCGTGGAAGCACGAAAGAACGCGGCGGCATAGCCAAGCGGTAAGGCGACGGATTGCAAATCCGTTATTCCCCGGTTCGATCCCGGGTGCCGCCTCCATCCAAGTCCCTGCGGCTGCGGGGCTCGAGCCAGAATCCGACACGCTCGGCGCACCATCGTGACAGCCTCGATCAGCGGTCGACAGGTAGCCGCGGATGTAGCCGCCCAGGGACGCGACGGATTCGCGGGCGTTCGTGGGTCGGTCGGCACTTCCCAGGGACGTGGCGCCGGCCGACAGCGCTTTGCGAGTCGCCACGCGTCACGAAAGGACCCCTAAGCTCCGACGCATGTGCGGACGCATTCGGCTCGGTTTCGTCGGGGAGAGGCTGGCAGAAGCCTTTGCGGCGAAGCTGCGCGCGGAACTGCTGCCGGCGTTCAACATCAAGCCGACGCAAGCCGTCGTCGTCCTGATCGACGACCAGGGCGAGCGCGTGATCGAGACGATGCGCTGGGGGCTGATCCCGGCGTGGGCGACGGACCCGAAGATCGGCAAGAAGATGTTCAACGCTGGCGCCGAGACGGTCGCCGAGAAGCCGTCCCTCCGCTCCGCCTTCCGGTCGCGGCGCTGCGGCGTCCTGGTCGATGCGTTCTACGAGTGGGCGGACGTGGACGGCGCCCGCGTCCCGCACGCCTTCCGAGTCGTCGGTGCCGAGGTCTTCGCGCTCGCTGGCTTGTGGGAGGAGTGGATCTCCCCGACCGACGAAGTCGTCCGCTCTTGCACGATCGTCACGACGAGCGTCAACGAGCAGGTCCGGCCGTTCCATGAACGGATGCAAGTGATCCTCGATCCGCCGGCACTCGCGACCTGGATCGATCCGAAGGCTACGCGGGACTCCGTCGAGCCCCTGCTCGCGCCCTACGCCGGCAAGCTCATGATCGAGCCGACGAAGCTCTAGGCGGGACCGGGGGGGGACCCCCGGGGGAAGTCAGCGAAGAACACATCTATTGGGGCCCCACGCGCGCACAGGTCCCCGAGCCATGTCTGTCCCTGTCCAGCGCACTGCTCTTGTGGCATTACATTGATGCATGTACCTTCGCACAGAATCGTCTCGAAGGGCGGGGGGCATGCGTCAACTCGAGCACATTATCGGCAGGTCGTCGCTTGTCCTACTGATCGCAGCGCGGCTTCCTTTTGAGCCTTCATAGATGCTCCAACTCGTCCTGGTCGTCACAGGTGGTTTGTTCGCGGCTTCAGTGTTCCTCGGAGGTCTCGCGGGATACGTAGGTGCCGTATGGCTTCTCATTCGAGGTGCATGGGGAACCGTCGCTCTTGGCGTCGGGGCTGCTGTGCTCATGCCGCGGATCTACACATTCGTCGTATTTGTGCCACTTATCCTTCTGTCGAGAGTGGTCGGGATATCTTCGAGTCCATATGGTTTTCGCCCGATCGACTGGGTCGCATTCTTCATCTCAAGGATCTTCGATTTTGGATCCGTCCTGGTGTGGACGTTCTTTGTCTATTGGTTCTTCTGCGGTAGATTTGACGGGCAAATCGATTGGCCGTCTGCAATGTTCTCTTATGGAGTTGCATTTACGCCTTTGGACTTCATGGAGAGGCACGAACTATCGCCGGGCAGCGAAGTTCAGTCGGCTCGTGAAGCGAACGCCCTCTGGACGGGTCAGCTCGCGCGCCTCATGTTTCTGATCATTCTCGTGCTTGACCATTTCGAGTGCTCGTGGCTTACAGCCCTCATTCCGGCTGGACTTCTGATCTCGGCCAATATCGCCGGTTCAATCCTCAGCTCAAAAGCCTACCCCTCACGTTGACGTTTGTCGGCATGCCTCGGCTAGTCGTTTGTGTTGTTTTCGGAGCGTGGATAACTGCGCCAGCTCGCCACTTCGGTTCCAGCGCTACGATTCTCAGATTCGCGCAGAAGCAACGTCCAGCCCGCGTCGACGACCTTGCACACGGCCTCGCCGCCCTTTCGGACCGCATCGCGACGGCGAAGCGCACCCCAAGACTGCGGTGACGACCAACGTCGCTCTCGTCTCTCTGCCTAGTCGACTAGGGTTGCCGCGGGGCTAGGCACTTCCTCACGTGGCTGCCGAGACTGGTCCCTTCGCATGCGCGGGGCATGGCTGATAACGTCTCCGAAATCACGCCGCATGCAACTTGGATGACCGCGTGGGCGGCGTTGAACCTGCGCCTGAGGATTC
>DASRRB010000325.1:0-4105 GCA_035695985.1 Planctomycetota bacterium
TCACGGTACCGAGCGCCCCCCGACGAGCAGGTCGCCCCAGCGGCGCTTCAGCTGCTCGAGCCCCGCCCCGAGCGAGACGGCGAGGAGGCGGCCGTCGTCGTCCCGCTTCACCAGCTCGAGCCGCTCGAGCTTCCGCCGCGCGTCGTCCTCCTCGAAGTCGACCGCGCGGCCGGTCTTCTCGAGGATCCATTTCTCGATCTGCACGCCGAGCTCGGCGAGCGCGAGCGGCTGGCCGGCGCGGAGCAGGAAGGCGTAGGCGAGGATCGCCTCGGCCGCCTCCTCCTCCGACGCCTCGTCGACGAGGTGGAGGAAGACGCCCGCGCCGGCGTCGAGCAGGCAGGCGTGCAGGTGCTCGGCGAGCCTCCGGTGCAGCGCGTTCTTCTTGCCGAGGAAGCGACCCCACTGCCGTCCCGCGAACAGGAAGAGCAGGCCGAACGTCACGAAGGCCGCGGTCGCCTCCTTCCAGTCGACCCCCTCCTTGCGCAGCCCGAGGAAGAAGAGCAGCGCGAGCCCGGCGGTGCCGAGCAGCTTCAGGCTGAAGTTCACGACCAGCAGGTGGACCGCGCCGAACGCCGCCGGCAGCCCGATCACCGCGCGGTCGAACAGCTGCATCTTCACCTGCACGCCGGGGAAGAGCACCTCGATGTCGTCGCGCGGCACGTCCTTGAAGAGGCGCAGCGAGACGCCGCCCGGCACCACGCCGAGCTTGCTGCGCGTCGCGCGGCTCGCCGCGAAGTGGCTCTCTCCCTTGAAGCGGGCGAAGATGCAGAAGCGGTCGAAGGTCGGGACGGTGAGCGTGCGGCGCTTCAGGCCGAACCAGGTGACGACCGTCTCGCGCCGCACCGACTCGGCGCGCCGCCACGCGGCGAGCTGCTCGAAGTCGCCGAGGTCGAGCGTGACTCCGACCGCGAAGATCGACCGCGTCTTCAGCGCCTGCGCGATCTGCTCGGCCGGGATCTCCGTGAAGTTGGCGCGGTGGAGCAGGCGGCGCAGCGTCCCGAGCAGGTCGACCGACGCCTCGCGGCCGCGCACGTCGCCCGCCTCCGAGCCGTGCCGCCCGCCCTCGGGCTCGAGCGTGTCCCACGCCCGCTTCAGGCGGCGCTGCGCGCCGAGGAACTCCTGGTGGTGGAGCGCCTCGATCGCGGCGGCGACCCGCTCGAACGCGGGTACGTCGCGGTCCGGGAGCGCCTCCTCCTCGCGCAGCAGCTCGAGGATCCGGCCGGGGTCGAGCGGGAGCGCGTGCTCGCCGTCGACGCCGCTCATTTGGAGTCGCGCGTGCCGGACGGGCGGCCGCCCGACGCGACCTCGTCGGGCGCGCCGAGCGGACCGTCGGCGCGCCGGGCCGGCGAATCGCCCGCGAGCCGGAAGTCGCGCTCGCTGCGGCGCAGGAACTTCGGGTCGCCGGCGGCGCTGCCGTGCTCGTCGAAGGGGCCCGCGCCGACGAGGCAATCCTGCACGTCCTCGGGCCCGACCTTGACCAGGTCGACGGCGTTGCCGGCCACGACGCAGCGCGCGAGCTTGACCTCGCCGGTGCCCGCCTTGCGGATCTTGCGCTCGACGCCGTGGCCGCGGTTGTCGGCGACGGTGCAGTGGTCGAGCGCGACGTCGATCCCCTCCTTCACCTCGGTCAGCGCGAACAGCCCGGCCGCGCCGTTGCACGCGAGCACGCAGCGCGCGAGCGACAACCGGGTCCGCTTCCCGACGAAGCAGGCGGCGAAGATCCCGTTGCCGGTGCTGTCCTCGACGCGGCACTCGGAGAGCTCGACCGGGCGGCCGCACGAGAGGAGGTTGACGCCGATGCCGTTCCAGCGGAAGCGGCAGCGCTCGAACCTGGTCGCCCCCTCGAGCGGATCGCCGCTGCCGACCAGGGTGGCGCCGTAGAGCTCGTTCTCCTGGAACTCGCAGTCGCGCAGCGTGAGCGGCAGGTCGCCGTTGTTCACCTCGAGCGCGATCCCGACCTGGTTGCCGGTGAAGGCGCAGCCCGCGATCGTCCAGCGCGGCGCGTCGGCCGGGAGCGCGCTCTTCCCGGAGCGGCGCACGGCCGCGACGTCCATCCGCTCGAAGCGGCAGCCGGTCAGCGTGAGCGCCTGCCAGGCGCCCGCCGCCGGAGCGCCGCGCACTTCGAGCGAGAGCCCCTCGCCGCCGTCGCGGAAGACGCAGCGGTCGAGGTCGAGGTCGACGCGCAGCGCGCCGGTCGCGTGCAGCGAGCGCTTCGCCCCGCGCACGCGCAGCCCGTCGGCGCGCAGCGCGATCGTGGCCGGAGCGGCGCCCGCGGCGGGCGGCTGCAACGGCTCGAAGTCGAAGGCGTCGGCGCAGCCGCGGATCGAGAGGTCGGCCGCGCGCACGAGCAGCCGCTCGCCGGCGGCGACGGCCGGCGCCGCCACCGCGGTCGCCGCGCCGAGCAGCGTCACGCCGGAGAGGCGGCACTCGCCGCGGTCGGGCAGGACGATCAGCGGTTTGCCCTCCTCCCCCGCGATCTCGCAGACGGCCGACCCGAAGCCGACCAGCGAGACGTCGGGCGGCAGCACGATCGGGACGACCTCGCGGTCCTTCGCGCGCTCCTCGTCGATCGCCTTCTTCTGCGCGGCGCTGATCTCGTCGGGGTCGGTCGAGGGGGCCGGGAAGCGGCGGCCGTAGTGGCCGAGCCCGAGGTGGATGTCGGCGGCGCGCTCGGGGGTCTGCGCCTGCAGCGCGAGCGCGCGGCCGATCGTGCGGAACGGCTTGTCGGGGGTCCCGTCGCCGGCGGCGTCGTCGCCGGAGCGCGCGTCGACGTGGACGTGCAGTCGGACCGATGCCGTCTTCTCCGTCTCCTGCGCTGCGGCCGCCGCGCTGGTCGCCAGCGCGAGCGCGAGCACGGCACGCCTCGTCATGCAGAACCGGCCGCTCATCCTCGCCGTCCTTCCGCCGCCGCTCATCCTCTCCCTCCGTCCGGGCCGGCGGCGGCGGCGAACGCCTCGCGCGGCGGATTCAGGTAGCCGTGGCGCAGCTGCGGCCAGCGCTCGCGCAGCTCGGCGAGCAGGCGCCGCATGCCGCGCTGGCTCGCGCCGCGCTCGATCCCGACCACGTCGGCGTAGGCGTCGGGGTCGATGTTCAGGTTGCGCCACTGGATCAGGTCGAGGCGCGTCTCGCCGATCAGGCGGTGCAGCGCCGCGACCTCCTCCTCGCCGTCGGTGAAGCCGGGGAAGGCGAGGTAGTTGATGCTCGCGAAGGCGTTCGCGCGGCGCGCGACGCGCAGCGACTCGACGACGTCGTCGAAGGAGTAGGCCACCGGGCGGTAGTAGGCGTGATAAGGCGCTGCCCGGGCGCTGTTGGTGCTGACGCGGATCGAGTCGAGGCCGGCCTTGAAGAGGCGCTCGACCGCGCGCGGCCGGCTGCCGTTGCTGTTCAGGTGGAGCGTGCCGCGCTTCGTCTTCTCGCGGATCTTGCGGATCGCCTCGACCATCAGGTCGGCCTGCAGCAGCGGCTCGCCCTCACACCCCTGCCCGAAGGAGAGCATCGCGCGCGGCGCCGACTCGAGGTGCGGCAGCGCGATCTCGAGGATCTCCTCGACGGTCGGCACGAAGGCGAGGCGCTCCTGCGGCGACGCGATCGGAGCGTCGGGCTGCGCCGAGATGCAGCCGATGCACGCCGCGTTGCACGACGGCGCGATCGGGATCGGGCACTCCCAGCGGCCGTAGAAGAGGTTGCGCGCGTTGGCACAGCCGTAGCGGATCGCGCAGTTCGAGCCGAGGTGGGCGACGAGCCGGTTCTGCGGCTGCGCGCCGAGCCGCCGCGCCACGTGCGCGGCGACGGTCGCCTCGTCGAACTGGTCGGGGTCGTGCTTCACGTCGCTCTCGACGCGCGCGGCGGGGACGTGGAAGGCGCCGCGCCACCAGCAGACCGCCGCGTAGGAGAAGAGCGGCAGGAGCGGCGCGTCGTTCCGCCGCTCGTACGCGGAGAGCCCGAAGACCGAGTACCCCGAGGGGAGGAAGGCCGCGACGGCGCCCGGCGCCGCGCCGCCCTCCTCTTCGCCCCCGAGCGGCGCGAGCCCGCGCTCGGCGGTGAACGCGAGCGGTGCACGGCCCGGCAGCGCGTAGAGCGTGCTCCCCGCCGGGAGCGGGATCAG
>DASRRB010000326.1:0-9116 GCA_035695985.1 Planctomycetota bacterium
AGTCGTCGGCGGTCAGCAGCGTGTTGACCGGCACCGGCACGACGCCGGCATACAGCGCGCCGAGGAAGGCCACCGGAAAATCGATGCTGTCGTGCATAGCGACGAGCACCCGCTCTTCGCGCTTCAGTCCGAGCGCCAGCAGCCCGGCGGCGCAGCGCCGCACTGCATCGGCGAGTTCGGAATAGTCCAGGCTGCGGGTATCGTCGATGTAGGCCGTGACCGCGCCGCGCTGTTCGTTCAGCGCGAGCAGGTACGCGGCGACGTTGAATCGCTCAGGCGGGGCGGCGGGTTCGGCAGGATGCGGCATCGGCAGATTTCCGCAAGTGCGGATGTAATATGTTGCATGCTTGTGGCACTATAGCGCCGAACCGGAACGCCTCGCATCGCGCAAACCCGAAGGCGGCCTGTTCGCCTTGCTTGACCTGCCCTGATGGACCTGTCCGCCCAACCTGAACTGCCCGAGAACAGCCCCGCCGGTGCCGAGGCGAAAGATCCGTTCCTCGCCGCGCTCGGTGAGCGCACCCGCGCGCTGCGCGCCCGACGTGGCATGACGCGCAAGAGCCTGGCGAAGGCGGCCGAGGTCTCGGAGCGGCACCTCGCCAACGTCGAGATGGGGGTCGGCAACGCGTCGGTGCAGTTCCTGCGCCAGTTGGCGCTCGCTCTCGACTGTTCCCTCGCCGAACTGGTGGGCGACGAGTCGGCCAGCTCGCCCGAGTGGCTGATGATCCGCGAGATCCTGCGCGGGCGCAGCGAGACCGAGCTGGCCGAGGCGCGCGCCTCGCTGGTCACGATGTTCGGCGCGCCGGCGAGCGATGCGGCCCGCCGTCAGCGCATCGCCCTGATCGGCCTGCGCGGCGCCGGCAAGAGCTCGCTCGGCCGCGCCGCCGCCGAGCGCGCGGGACTGCGCTTCGTCGAGCTCGACCAGCGCGTCGAGGAGGTGGCCGGGATGCCGCTCGCCGACGTCTTCACGCTGCACGGCGAGGCGTGGTACCGCCGCCTCGAGCGCGAGGCGCTCGAGAAGCTCGTCGCCGACCGCCGACCGCTCGTCGTCGCGACCGGCGGCGGCATCGTGGTGGCGGCCGACACCTATGAATTGCTGCGCCGCCACTTCGTCACCATCTGGCTCGAAGCGACGCCCGAGGACCACTGGAACCGCGTCGTCGAGCAGGGCGACGGCCGGCCGATGCAGGGACAGCCCGCGGCGATGGCGCGTCTGCGCGAGATCCTCGCCGAGCGCGCCCCCCTCTACGGCCTCGCCCACCACACGGTCGACACCAGCGCGCTCGGCCTCGCGAAGAGCCGGGAGAAGGTGGAAGCGATCGTGCGGGCGGCGGCGTCCCATTGACGATTCGCGCTCGGAGCGGGAGCTTCCTCGCCCGAAGCCGAAGGGAAGAGGAACGGTCATGACCTCCATGCTTCTCGCGCCGATCGTGGCGCTCGGCCTCGTCTTCCAGTCGTCGCCGCCGTCGGGTGCGGCGGGATCCTCCGGAAGAGCCGGCGCCGGCGGCACGCAGACCGGAAGCGGGACGAGCGGCGCCACCGTGAAGAAGGGCGGCCACGACCTCGCCGACATCCTGCTGCCGCTCGTCGATCGCGGCGTCGGCTCGCGCGATCTCGCGCCGCCGTCTCCGCCGACGGGGACCAACGTCCGGGTCTCTTCGTCGAGCTCCGGAGCGCAGGTCGCGCCGGTGATCGCGATCGATCCGACCGACCGCCTTCATCTGATCGGAGCCGCCTTGGACAGGGGTCATGGCGCGTACTACGCGAGCTTCGACGGAGGTGGGACCTGGAGCCAATTCACGGAGACGCACGACGACACGCACGATGACACTCTCGAAATCGGGACCGCGGCTTCGGCGACGTTCGGTCCTGCCGGCGAGAGCTGGCTGTGCCGAGGCATCCACTACGACTACTACGGCGTGCGCGGCGACTACCTCCAGATCGGCCTTTCGCCGGATGGCGGCGTGACCGAGCCGACCTGGAGTCTCCCGATCGCCAAGAAGCACCCGAGCCTCGCTGTCGACTCCGCTTCGGGCCCCTTCGCCGGCCGCGTGTTCGTCGCGGCCTCCGTGGATGACATCCAGGAGTCGGACCACCTCTACTACATCTTGTTGTCGTCCACCGACGACGGCGGACAGACATGGACCGATGTCGTCGTCAGCGACGGCACCGACACCAGTGTGGATTGGCCGTCCGTCGCGGTCGGCTCCAGCGGCGCGGTCCACGTCGTCTGGCACGATCCGGTCTTGCAGCAGATCGAATCGGACGTCTCCCTGGATGGCGCTGCGACCTTCGGCACCGACGTCGAGGTCGCCGGCGCGAAGGGGTACCACGTCCCCGGCGTCGCCCCCTCGTTCCGTCCGTCCCCGAGGCTCGCCGTCGATACGAGCGGAGGTCCGTTCCAGGACACGCTCTACGTGGTGTGGACGAGTGACGGCGGTGCCGATGGCCCGGACGTCGTGTTCTCGAAATCGACCGACCAGGGCGCAACCTGGTCCGACCCTGTCGTCGCGAGCGACGTCACGACGCACAGCCAGTTCGCTCCCTGCATCGCGGTCGATCCGAACGGCAACGTCGTGATCGGCTTCTACGACTGCCGCGACGATCCGAACAATCGGCGCGTCAGTTTCTACGTCTCGCGCAGCTCCGACGGCGGGGCGACGTTCCAGCCGAACGTCAAGGTGAGCGACGCCGATTTCGACGTCTCCACCATCACCGGATGGGAAAGGGTCGTCGCTGCAAACGGCATCGCCACGTCGGATCGCATGGTCCACGCGATCTGGACCGACGGTCGAAACGGCGACCCCGACGTCTACGCGGGAGCGGCGGCGCTCGACTTCTCGTCCGACCTCGCCTCGATTTCCGCGTCGACCGGCGGAACGGTGACGTTCACCCTGAGCCCCGGCCCGCTCTTCGGCTCCACCGAGTACCACGTCCTCGGCTCGCTCAGCGGCACGACTCCCGGCACCGACTTCTTCTTCGAGAACGTCCCGATCAACTACGACCTCTTCACGCTCGCGACGATCTACGACGCGAACTCCAACGTCTTCCCCGGCTTCACCGGCGCCCTCGACGCGAGCGGCGCCGCGGCGGCGCAGCTCGTGAGCGGGCCGCTCCCGCCGGCGCTGATCGGGGTGCAGATGGACTTCGCGGCGCTGGTCCGCGTGAACGGCGCCGTGCGCTGGGGCTCCGCGCCGACGAGCGTCGTGATCGGGAACTGACGGCGCGCGATGCCTCCCGCTGAACCGATCCCCGCTTCGGCGGGCATCGTGGAAGCGGTGACCCTCGATGCGACGACTCCGCTCCGTCCCGAGCGGCTCCTGGCGCACGCCGCCTGGATCCGCCGCCTCGCCGCGCGCATCGTCCGCGACGCGGCCGACGCCGAAGACGTCGCGCAGTCGACGCTGCTCGAAGCGCTGCGCCGACGCCCGGCCGTCGGCGCCGATCCGCGCGGCTGGCTCGCGCGCGTCGCGCATCGCGTCGCCGGACGGATGCGGCGTGGCGACGCGCGCCGCGAGGCGCGCGAGCAGGCCGTCGCGCGGACGCGCTCCACGTCGAGCGAACCGCCCGCCGACGAGGCGCTGATCCGCGCTTCGCTGCAGCGCAGCGTCGTCGACGCGGTGATCCGGCTCGCGGAGCCCTACCGCTCGGCGATCCTGCTGCGCTACCTCGAGGAGCTCCCGACGCGCACCGTCGCGAAGCGGCTCAGCGTCCCGGTCGAGACCGTACGGACGCGCCTGAAGCGGGGACTCGCGCAGTTGCGCGAGGCGCTGGCGCGCGAGGTCGACGTCGAGCGGGCGGACGGCCGCAGGGTGAAGGGGCTCGCGGCCGTGGCACTGCTGCTCGAACCGTCGTCCGGAGGCGGCGGCGCGCTCACGGTCGGGTCGGGCGCGAAGGTCGGTGCCGCGGCCGGAGCATTGGGAGCGCTCGCGATGACGTTGAAGTTGAAGCTCGCGCTTGCGGCGGTCGTGGCGGTGGCCGGCGCCATCGCGGCGGCGAGCCTCCTTTCGCGCGGCGGATCGGACGCGACGTCACGCGCGGGCGACCACGGCGGCGCCGGAATCGTCGCTGCAGCGTCGGCGGCCGTGGGAGCGAGCGATGCGCCCGAGTCGGCGGAGGCGACGCGCGCCGTCGACGAACGATCGCCGGCGCCGGCGAACGACGCGTCGCCTGCAGCGTCCTTCCCGGTCATCGTCGGAATCGTGCGCGATTCGAGCGGCGCGCCGGTCGCGGACGCGCTCGTCGGCACCGAGCCGTGCAGCACGGGCGGCTACCTCGTGAGCCTCGATTCGCTCTGCCGCTCCGCCCGCTGTCTGTTCCACGAACCGCTGAGGCGGACGCCGCCACCTGAGCTGCAACGCGGCGCCATCCGCGACTCGTCGCCGTGGTGCACGCGCAGCGCCGCGGACGGGAGCTTCGAGCTGCCGCGGCCGCCGGATTCCGCGATCAACCTCGCGGCAGTCCATCGCGAGCGGGGACTGGCGCTCCGTTCGGGCGTCCCGATCCACGCCGACGAGCTCCGTACCGTGCTCGACCTGTCGCTCGAGCCCGGACTCGTCGTGAAGGGACGCATCACCGATGCGCAGGGCGCGCCGATCCGTGGAGCGCGCGTCTCCTTCTTCGGACCTCCCGGTTCGCTCGACGACTTCGAGTCCGACGACGACGGCGCGTATCGCTCGCTGCCCCAAGCCTGGACGCGGTTGCGCATCGCGGCGTTCGCCGAAGGATTCGTCGGCAACACGGGCGTCGACGTCGAGGCGCCGGCGGGAGTGCACGAAGTCGTCCACGACTTCCGGCTCGAGCCCGCCGAATCCCTGCGTGGCCGGATCGTCGGCGGGAACCACGCTCCGCTCCCGCCTCGATCGCTCGGCGTGGAGATGGAGGTCCTGGGCTTCAAGATCGACCCTTGGACGGAGAAGTCTCCACGACTCTCCGCGCTCTTCGGCGCCAGGATCGAGGAGAACGGGGAGTGGGTCCTCCAGCTCACCGGGAAGGATCTTCACTGGGTCGCCCTCTTCGTCGGTGACCGGATGTTCGATGTCGCGCCGATCACCCCGGGCGAAGCGGGCCCCGACCTCGCGATCGACGAGGAGGCCGTCGCGGCCCTGCTGCCGGCCGGCGCGCTCCAGGTCTCCGTGGTCGACGCGGCGCGAGCGGCGCCGGTGCCGGACTACGAGATCGAGTTCAAGCCGCAGACCCATTCGCTGCCGCCGGCGGCCTACGACTTCGCGAAGAAGCGGAAGGTGAGCGCCGCGGACGGAACCGTCGTCGCGCGCGACCTGATCGCGGACACGTGGTACTGGGTCACGGTGAGGGTCCCGGGATCCCCGCCGCGCACGATCAGCGCCCAGGCCGGCGCCGCCGAACCGCCGCCCGCGGTCACCGTCGACTGGAGCTCCTCGAAGTGCTGCGTGCGCGGCCGGATCACGGACGAGGAGTCGAACGGGATCGGCGCGTGCATGGTCCACGTGATCGACCGCCGCGGCGATCCGTTCGGGGTCGACCTCGGAAACGTGACGTTCTGCGACGCGGAGGGGAGCTTTGAGATCGGCGGCCTTCCCGAAGGCGAGTGGTTCATCGTCGCGGCGCCGCCGCGACTGCCGCGCGAAAGCAAGGAGGTGCGCTTCGAATCGGCCGCGCTTCCCGTCCGGCTCTCCGCGGGATCGACGACGAGTCCGGTGAGGCTGCGTCTCCGTCGCGCGATGCTCGTTCACGCGGTGTTGCGCTGCACCGATCCCGCGGTCGTGGGCCCCTTCTCGTTCCGCATCCTCGACGGGCAGGGAGCTCGAATTCGCGACGACTCCGCGCCGCTCCGCTGGTGCGAGGGATACGCCTCCAAGATGGACTTCCCGCTCTACGTCGCTCCCGGCCGCTACACGCTCGAAGTGCTATGCCGCTCGACGAAGCCGGCGCACGTCGAATTCGACGCCGCGCCGGACGCGAAGGTCGTCGTCGAAGTCGCCGCGAACGGCCGGTGAAGATCAGCCTCCCCCCTGTTGCCCCGCTCCGGTCGCAGGCGGAGCCGCGGGCGCCGCGTCTGGCGCCGCCGCCGCCGCGGTGCTGATCGTCGGGTTCTCGCGGCTCTCCGGACTCGCATCGAGGAACCGCAGCGCCTCCTTCAACAGCGCGCGGCGGTCGTCCGCGTTCGCGACGTCGGCGAGATAGAAGCCGAGCACGACGGCGCGGTAGCTCTTCATCGTCTGCGGGTCGGTGCGCGCCACCTTGGCGCCGAGCCACTGCCCGTCGGGGAGCTCGACGAAGGGCTCGACGCCGTCGACGCCGGCGATCGGCTCGAAGACGGTGATCGAGTCGCGCTTGGTCGCCATCGCGAGCGAGAGCTTCTTGTCGGCCGCGATCTCCTGCGCGCCGACGACCTGGAAGTCGAAGCCGCGGTCCCACTTGCGGACGTACTGCAGGCCGAGCGCGTCGCGGTAGAGCGGCGTGTCCCACACCGCCTTCGTCACGTTCGGCGCGCCGAGCAGGATGCGGCCGCCCGCCTGCAGGTGGCGCAGGACGTTGCGCCCCTCGGGCCCGACCGCGCGCGGCAGCTTCGCGCGCCGCCCGCCGCCCATCCCTTCCATGCCGGGCATGAACTGGGAGATCAGCGCGTACACGTCGTCCATCGACATCCCGCCGCTGCCGAGCTCGCCGCCCGTGTGGTTGTCGAGGACCACGACGGAAGCACCCTGGTAGTTCGCGAGGAGCTGCGTCCAGTCCATGCCGTAGGGCCGCGGGTCGCGGATCGCGTCGAACTCGCGGTTCAGCGCCTTGAAGTCCTCGCCGTACACCTTCCCGAAGTCGGTCGCGAGCGCGCGCTTCTCCAGGTCCTCGAAGACGACCGCCTTGCCGAGCTCGTCGCGCGCCGCCTTGGTCAGGTGGTTCAGGCCGAGCAGCGCGAGGGGCTTGGGCGGCCCGAGCTTCTTGATCGGGAACTTGGCGCAGAGCTCCGTCCACGGCGAGTCCTGCGCGAACTGCAGCCGGCGGTAGTCCTTCGAGAAGCCGAGGTACGCCGGGAAGTACACCGACAGCCCGTGGCTGCGGTTGTTGCCGATGTTGTGGCCCTCGGCCAGGATCGCGGCGTTCGCCGGGAAGTCGGCGGTGAAGAAGGAGTTCGCGAACTCCTTCACGACCTTCTTCTCGCCGTCGCCCTCGAACTGGTAGTCGATCTCGGTCACGAACTCGAGCTTCCCGCTCTTGTTGCTCTTCAGCATCGGCGGGAAGGTGATGCGCGCCACGTAGTCGCCCTTCTCGTCGGGGCCGACCAGCGGCGTCTTCGCCATCTTCGCGTCCTGCATGAACGGCGCGAGGTTGCGCGGCGGGATCGCCCAGCCGTTGAAGCCCCACAGCACGTTGCCGGGCGTGCGCCGCTTGATCACGACCTCGTTGATCAGCTTGTCCTTGCCGTCGTTCGGGTAGCCGATCAGGTCGGTCACCGCGTCGCACGCGGCCTGAAGCGCCGGGTCGACCTTGCCGGCGCTCTTCTTCTCGCGCGCGAGCACCTTCGCGAGGAAGTCCTGGATGTCGACGAGGTCGCCGAAGCGGCGCGTGTCCTTCAGGATCTGTTCGGCCACGTCGCCGAGCAGGTCGGGCTTGGGGTCGAGCAGCTTCGCGACTTCGTCGAGGGCCTTGCGCAGGTCCGCGGTCCGCGCCAGCCGGATCGCCGACTTCGTCTCGCCGCTCGACCAGCGCTCGCCCTCGACCTGCACGCCGCCCGGCGCGTACGACTTCACGTAGGTCTCGACCATCGCCTTGGCGAGCGAGGCGGGCGGCGCCTCGGGATAGGTGTCGAGCCAGCGCAGGTACTCGTCGTACGCCATGCCGTCGCCCGGCTCGGTCTCCTGCGACGAGGCGAGGTAGTCGACGACGTCGCGCAGCTCGTAGGCGACCTCGAGCGTCGCCATCAGGCAGGCGTCGAAGTCGAGCACGTCGATCTTCCCGCCCGGGTGGCCCTGCTTCTTCAATGCGCCGCAGATCCCTTCGAGGGCGACGCGCACGTCGGACATCTCGAGCGTGTGGTGAGTGTTCTCGTCGGCCGAGACGCCGGCCCAGCCCGCGCCGTGGTTCCAGATGACCAGCGCGTAGTGCTCGGCGGGGAAGTTCTCCGCGGCCCACTTCCCGAAGTCGGCGAGCGGCTCGGGCCGCCCCGCGTCGGTCGCGCCGACGTTGCCGAGCATCACGGAGCGGATGCGCAGCTTGTCGTCGTCCTTCAGGATGTAGTAGCGGCGCGTGCCCGGCGTGTTGTCGAGGCCGAAGTAGTACTGGTTCGCGGTGTCGGTGAACGGGTTCGACATGTAGGCGCCGTTCGGCCGCGGCTGCGGATGGGCCTGGAAGCGCGCGCACTCGACCAGCACGTTCACGTCGTTGGAGGAGCCGGCCGACTCCATCTCGTTCATGTCCTTGATGCCGCACGGTTCGAGGTTGTTGGCGGCGTTGAGGTAGACCATCACGGTCCACTTCTTCTTCGGCGCCGGCGCCGCCGTCGCGACGAAGAGCGACGCGAGCGGCTCGACCTCCGCGACCGGGATCGTGTCGATGAAGCGCAGCTCCTCCGGCCCGCGGATCCCGTTCTTCCTGCGGTACTTCACGATCGCGTCGGCGTCGTCGCCCTCGATGTCGGGCACCTCCATCAGCTGCTCGCGCGTCGCGACGGCGAGGTCGACGCGCGGGAACTCCTTGCACTCGGGCACCGGCGCGAAGTCGAAGCTGATCGGGCCGGAGCTCACGTCGAACCAGCCGGCCGGGAAGTCTTCGGGCTTCACGTCCTTCCACGAGTCCTTGGCGACCTCCTCCATCGAATGGCCGGCGGTGCCGCGGATGCGCGCCGCCTCGCCCTCGAGGCGCCGCCCGAGCTCGCGCGTCTCGTCGCCCTCGTCGAGGAGCTTCTTGCGCTGCGCGAAGCGCCAGTTGAGCTCGACGGTCGTGATCAGGTTCGCCGAGCCGGCGGAGAGCGGGTACTTCTCCTTCGCGAGCGCCTCGAGCAGGTCGGCGACGCCGCGGAAGCGGTCGTTGCGCAGCTGCGCCAGGATGCGCTGCTCGCAGTTCTTCGTCTTCTCGACGTAGTGGTACTCGAGCTCGTCGGCGCGCACCTTGTCGTTCACGAGCCCCGAGATCGAGCC
>DASRRB010000327.1:0-13031 GCA_035695985.1 Planctomycetota bacterium
CGGCGACGCGACGGCACGCGCCGCCGGCTTGTGCCCGGTCGTCGCCATGCGCTCGATGATGCGCCGCTCGTCGTCGCGGCTGGGGTAGTCGACCACGATCTTCAGCATGAAGCGGTCGACCTGGGCCTCGGGCAGCGGATAGGTCCCCTCGTGCTCGATGGGGTTCTGCGTCGCGAGCACCAGGAACGGCGTCGGCAGCGGCCGCGTCTCCCCGCCGAGCGTCACCTGCCGCTCCTGCATCGCCTCGAGCAGCGCCGACTGCACTTTCGCGGGCGCGCGGTTGATCTCGTCGGCGAGGACGAAGTTCGCGAAGAGCGGCCCCTCGCGCACCGACCACGCCCCGGTCTGCGCGTGGTAGACGTGCGTGCCGAGCAGGTCGGACGGCAGCAGGTCGGGCGTGAACTGGATGCGGCAGAAGGTCCCGCCGAGCGCGGTCGCGACCGTCTGCACCGCGAGCGACTTGGCGAGGCCCGGTACCCCTTCGAGCAGCACGTGGCCGTCCGCGAGCAGCCCGATCAGGATGCCGTCGAGCAGGCGGCGCTGGCCGACGATGACGCCCTCGACCTCGTGCACGACGTCGCGGAGGAACGCGCTCTCCTTCTCGATCTTCTGGGCGGCGGCGGCGTCGGTCACGGCGGGCGGGCTCCGGCGAAGCGGGGCGCGGAGGATACCGGTCGGCGAATCGGCATGATCCGCGCGTGTCGCCGCGTGCCGCCGCCTTCCGCGGATGCGCGCGCCGCCAGTATCTTGGGCCTCCCCACGAGCGTCACCGTCCGTGCCCAACTCCAACGGTCGATCGCCATGACACCGTCCCCGTGGATCGCGCGCCGCGTCGCCGCCGCCGCGCCGCTGCTCGCGCTGCTGCTGGCGGCCCCCGCCGGAGCCCAGCGCGCTCCGGGTGGCAAGGGGATCATGGGCGGCCCGCCCCCGCCCGGCCTCGACCGCGAAAAGATGTGGCCCGCGCCGACGGAGGAGGACTGGAAGAAGCCCTGCCTCGTCCGGTTCCAGCGCACGTGGGACGACGCGCTCGCCGTCGCGAAGGAGGAGAACAAGCCGATCCTGATCTGCGTCAACATGGACGGCGAGATCGCGAGCGAGCACTACGCCGGCATCCGCTACCGGCAGCCCGAGACCGCGTCGCTCTACGACCCCTACGTCTGCGTGGTCGTCTCGGTCTACCGCCACACGCCGCGCGATTACGACGAGGAGGGCCGCCGCATCCTCTGCCCGCGCTTCGGGAGCGTGACCTGCGGCGAGCACATCCAGATCGAGCCCTATCTCTACGAGAAGTATTTCGACGGCAAGCGGATCGCGCCGCGCCACATCGAAGTCGACCTCGACGGCTCCGCGGTCTACGACGTCTTCTATTCGTGGGACACCGCCACCGTCTTCGACGCCCTGAAGGACGGCATCTCGATGCGGACCTCGCCGCCGCGCACGATCGTGCGGGGCGACCGACCGCTGCTCGAGCGCGTCGGGAGCCGCGACAACGGCGACCGCTCCGCGGTCGAGGCGGCCTGGCGCGCCGGCGACGCGGCGCAGCGGCGCGCGCTGCTCGACGCGGCGGTCGCGCACGCCGACGCGGCGCCGCTCGACCTCCTGCGCGAGGCGCTCTTCGGGCTCGACGACGAACTGGCGAAGCGAGCGCGGGAAGGCCTTGCGCGCGCGGCGACGCCGGAGGCGGTCGGCCTCGTGAACGAGGCGCTGCGCGCGCCGATGGCGCCGGCGGAGCGCGACGCGCTGGTCGCCGCGCTGGGCCGTCTCGGCGACAGCTCGCCGCGCGCGCGCACGCTGGCGCGCGTGCACCAGGGCGTCGCGGCGAAGTCGGAGGCGATCGACGCGACGGCGTGGGCGTACGCCCTCGAGGCGCCGGCGGCGCCGCGCGATCCCGCCGCCTTCGCGAACCTGCGCTCCCGTCAGGACGAGATCGTGAAGGGCGGCGACCCGGCCTCGA
Organism: Planctomycetota bacterium; assembly: GCA_035695985.1. Taxonomy (GTDB): domain Bacteria; phylum Planctomycetota; class B15-G4; order B15-G4; family SIAN01; genus DASRRB01. The sequence goes on from DASRRB010000327.1 coordinate 1,955, forward strand.
AGGTCGCCCTCTCCGAAGCGCTCTTCGACTCGGCGACCGAGCCCGACGCCGACCCGCGCTTCGCGCGGCTGCTCGCACTCGACGCGCGCAACGTCGCGCAGGCGGCGCTCGACGCGGGCGCGAACGGCTACGCGGCGCACGCCGCGCTCGCGGTCGCGCACCGCTGGCTCGGTGAGCAGGACGAGGCGCGCGCCGAGGCGGTCGCCGCGATCGGCGCGCTCGCCGGAAAAGTTCCGGAGCGGCCGCGCGAGGACTCCACCGCCAACGTGCTCGAGCTCTTCGCGCTCGCGCGCCAGCGCGAGATCGGAGCGGCGCTGCGCGCGAAGAGCGACTGGGCCGCGACGGCGCTCGCCGACGTGCACGCCGCCTACTCGGTCCTCGCGCTCCACCCCGCGGGGACCGACGCGCAGGCGGCCGACCACTACGACCTGCTGCAGTGGTTCGGGGCGAAGGGCGAGGCGGGGCGCTCGCTCGATCGCGACGTCGCCCGCTTCCCCGCCTCCTCGCTGCTGCACGGCCGGCTTCGCTTTCGCATCCTCGAGGAGCGCGGCGTCGACGGCCTCGACGCGGCCTACGCGGAGCTCCTGGCGAAGCACCCTTCGCCGGAGCTCGAGAGCTTCGCCGCCTACGCCGACCTCGTCGCCGCCGAGTTCCGGCGCCGCAACAGCGACGGCGGCGCGGCGCTCGCCGACTACGACCGCGCGCTCGCGCGCTGCGACCGCGTGGCCGCGGCGAAGGCGGAGCTGAAGGACGGCGCCGACCACGACGCCGCGATCGCGCTCGCCGGCAAGGCGCGCCTCCTCTTCGAGCGGCGCGACGACGACGGCGCGCTCGCGCTGCTGATCGCCTCGTTCGAGCGGCGGCCCGCGTCGGCGGCGATCCAGGACGGGCTCAACCTCTCCGCGGTCGACACCGCGCGCATGGTGCTGGCCCGCCTGAAGGAAGAGAAGCGCGACGAAGCGGCGGCGCGGCTCGAGGCGGCGCTGCAGAAGCTCGATCCGGCGCAGCTCGAGCTCCCGGCCTACGAGCGCGACAACGGGCCCGGCGGCTTCGGCCCCGGCCAGCGCCGCCCGCGCGGCGGAGAGCGGTGAGACGATCCGATCGCCCGAACGGCCCGCACGTGGAGACTGCCCGATGTCCCGTCCGCGCTCCGCCCTCGCCTTCGTCGCTTCCCTGCTCGCGCTCGCCGGCGTCGTTCCGCTCGAGCCAGGCTGTGCGCCGGAACAGCGGGAGATCGTCGTCTACTGCGCGCTCGACCAGGAGCACGCCGCGACCATCCTCGAGGAGTTCACGAAGAAGACCGGCATCCACGTCGCGCCGCGCTTCGACGACGAGATCACCAAGTCGGTCGGCCTGACCAAGAGCATCCTGCTCGAGCGCGACCACCCGCGCGCCGACGTCTTCTGGAACAACGAGATCGTCCAGACGATCCTGCTGCAGAACGCCGGCGTCCTCGCCCCCTACGCGTCGCCGAGCGCCGCCGACATCCCCGCGGAATGGAAGGACCCGGCGAACCACTGGACTGGCTTCGCCGCGCGCGCCCGCATCCTGATCGTCAACACGAACAAGACGCCCGCCGAGAAGCTCCCGCGCTCCTACAAGGACTTCGTCGATCCCGCGCGCAAGGGCGAGGCGGCGTTCGCCAAGCCGGTCGCCGGCACCACGTCGACCCACTTCTGCGTGCTCCACGAGCTGCTCGGCGCCGGCGCGGCGAAGGCGTGGTTCGACGGGGCCGTCGCCAACGGCTGCGGCATCCTCGCCGGCAACGGGCCGGTGATGCGCGAGGTGCGCGAGGGCCGCTACGCGTGGGGCTTCACCGACACCGACGACTTCCACGTCGCATTGCTCGACGGCTACCCCGTGAAGGCGGTCTATCCCGACCAGGGCGACGGCGAGCTCGGCTGCCTCGTGATCCCCAACACGATCGCGCTCGTGAAGGGCGCGCCGCACGCCGGCGACGCGAAGCAGTTCATCGACTTCGTCCTCTCGAAGGACGTCGAGCGCCAGCTCGCCTTCGGCCGCTCCGCGCAGATCCCGGTGCGCGCGGACGTCGAGACGCCGCCGGACTTCAAGCGCATCGCCGACATCCGCCGGATGAAGGTCGACTTCGCCAAGGCGGCGCTGTGGTTCGAGAAACTTCCCAAATGAGGGAGTTTCGCCTGACCCGCGGATGCACCTGCCGAAGCCGCGGGCACCGTGGACGGCCGTCGAACGGCGAAACTCCGCGTCTTCGCAGGTGATCCGCAGGCGACATGGCTGCGTCGGCTCGACGTAGGGCGGCGACTTCCCGACGACTTCATGACAAGCGCCGAACGGAAGCGGTGGACAAGCTGCGCAATGCACCGCGCAGCCACGGCGTGCACGGTGGCGGGTCTTCATCGTGTGGAATCGGGGACGGTCGCTCCTAGACTCCCTCTCCCGCGTTGAGGAGGGGATCTCGATGAAGCCGGACACGCCAGGAACCCGCGACGAACGCTCGTCCGGTCTCCTCCAGCCGAAGGTGCGGATCGTCCAGGTCGAGCCGTCCCGCTTCATGGAGCTGCTGGTCTCGCGCCGCAAGCTCGAGCGCGTGGAGAAGCGCAGCGACCAGCTCGTCGACGTCGAGACGCACGAGATCTTCGTGCGCATCGGCAAGCCCGAAGCGCATTTCGCCGCCGGCGCTTGACCGCGTCGCCGTCGCTGGAGCATGGAATGGCCCGCACCTGGAGTCGCGTCGCGTTGGCGTCGTTCTGCAGCGCGGCCTTCGCCGGCTGCATGTCCCAGCCCGAGGCGCGCAGCGGCGCGCTCGACTACCTCACGCGCAAGGGCAGCAAGGCGGTCGACGACGCGGAGGTGAAGGTCAAGCTCCCGGTGCGGGTCGCCATCGCCGTCCCGCCCGCCGGCTCGGCGACGGGACCGATGCGCGCCGGCCTCCCGCCGACCACGCACCGGATCTCGCCGGAGACGATCTCCGATCGCAAGCGGCGGGAGCTGCTCGACCGCTTCACGAGCGCCTTCAAGGACCGCCCCGGCATCGCCTCGGTGCAGATGCTCCCGTCGACCTACCTGACGCCGGGCGGCGGCTTCGCGGAGCTGCAGCGCGCCGGGACGTCGTTCGGCTTCGAGATCGTCGCGCTCCTCTCGTTCGACCAGTTCCAGTTCAACGAGGCGGGCGGCGCGGCGTTCGACCTCGGGACGGTCGGCGGCGACCGCCTCGTCGAGGGCGAGGCGAACGAGACGCGCACCGTGATGGACGCGTCGCTCTTCGACGTCGCGTCGGGCCAGCTCCTGCTGCACGCCACCGGCGAGAGCAGCGTGAAGGCGACGACCGCCCACTACGAGGTGCAGGACGGGCTGCGCACCGCGTGCGAGTCGGGCTTCGATTCCGCGATGAAGGACCTCTTCAAGAACCTCGACGCGGCCGCCGCGGAGTTCTCCAAGCATTTGCAGACCGGCACGGTCGAGGGGCTCGGCACGCCCGAATACGAACCGACCGAGGCGGCCAGCAGCGGCCCGTAGCGCACGCGCCGAATCCCGTCCGGCCCTCGCCCTCTCCCGGGAGCACGCCCCCCGCCGAACGATCCGGCGGCTCGGCGGCGTTGATGCGGAGTCCCGCGTCCCTCCCGAGGAACAGGGTGATGCTCCGCACGACACGGGCGGCGTGGCCGGCGCCGCTTCTCGCCTCCGCGCTCGCGCTGCTCTTCGTCGCCTTGCTCGCCGCGCGTCCCGCCGACGCCAGCGAGCGGCTCGAGAAGCTGCTCACCGAGAGCTTCGCCGACACGCTGATCGGCCGCTACGCCGACGCCGTCGACACGCTGGAGATCCTGCAGGGCGCGAGCGAGGACCCGGCGTTCGACCGGCGCGTCGGGCGGCTGCTCGACCGCGCGCGCCGGGCGCTGCGTTTCGAGGACCGGCTGGCGGTGCTCCTGCAGGACAAGCCGGTCCGCGGCCGCGTCGAGCTCCATCTGCTCGGCGGCGACTTCGGCGACTACGTGCGCAGCGACGGCCGCTCTCTCTGGGTCCGGTTCTCGCGCGACGGTCGCGACGTCGTCGAGGAGGCGGTCGAGACTCGCAAGCTCGCGCCCGCCAGCGTCGTCGCCCTCTCGGCGCCGCTCGCGCTCTCGTGCGAGGACGCGCTCGGCCGCGCGTGCGTCGCGCTCTCCGAGAAGGACCACCGGGCGTTCGACGCCTGCGCGGCGCACGCCGCCGCCGACGCGAAGCTCAAGGGCGCCGTCGACTCCGCGATCGCCTACGACCGCGAGATCGACCCCGTCCCGCCGGGCGGCTTCGTGCGCGTCGGCGACGGCTGGAAGTCGGGCGCCGAGCTCGCGGTCAAGGCGGAGATCGGCGACCCGCGCGCGCTCTTCGCGAAGCTGCACTCGGCGAAGCCCGCCGAAGCCGACGCGGCGCGCGCGAAGCTCGACGAGCTCCTGCGCGCGAACCCCGACGGCGTGCGGGCGTGGGCGCTGGCGCGGCGCGACGAGCTGCGCGCCGCGTTCGAGCGCGCGCCGGAACAGAAGACCGTCGCCGCGCTGCGCGAGCGCGTCGTGAAGCTCAAGAAGGCGCGTGACGACGCGCTGCAGCTCGTCTTCGACGAGCAGCGCTACTTCTATCCCTACCGCCCGCCCGAGTGCCCCGCGGAGAAGGCGGCGCAATACGCGGAGGTCGAGGCCGAGGTCGACCGGCTCGTCGCCGCCGTGCGCGAGCTCTGGGGCGACGAGGCGGGCCCGCCGCCCGAGCCGGTGGTGCGCGCGCCGGCGTTCCTCGCGACCGTCGCCGAGCTGCACGAGCTGCGCGCGAGGCTGCTCGAGCTCGGCGTCGCGCGCGACGCGACCGACCGCGCGCTCGACCCGTGCTGGATGCTGCGCGCCGGCGAAGCGATCTCGATCCGCGACGTCGCCGGCGACTCCTACGACGCCGCCCGCTTCGCGCGCGACGCGCCGGTCGCCTTCTCCAATGCGACGGTCCGTCCCCAGAAGGGCGGCCCGTCGGCCGACGAGCTGCGCGAGTTCGCGCTCACCAACGCCTACCGCTCGATGTTCGGACGGCGGCAGCTCCTCTGGAACGGGAAGCTCTGCGCCTGCGCGCGCGGCCACAGCGAATGGATGGAGCGCACCGGCACCTTCGCCCACTTCGAGGAGGAGGGCTCGCCGCGCTTCGACCCGAGCGGGCGCGCGAAGCTCGCCGGCTACCCGTCCGGCGCGAGCGAGAACATCCTCTTCGGCGACACCGATCCGGCGCGCGCCCACGCCGGCTGGATCCGCTCGTCCGGGCACCACCGCAACATCCTGCTCGCCGAGCACACCGAGCTCGGCGTCGCGCGCTCCGGCACCTACTGGACGCAGAACTTCGGCGGCAGCCTCGAATACAAGGGCAACCTGGTCCGCCCGACGAGGTGAGCGCGCGCGCCGCGGCGCCGGACGCTTGTCCGCCGACTACGGCAGCTCGTAGAGCGGGCAGAACGTGCCGCCGCGCCGGTCGGCTCCGGTCACGATCGTGCCGGTCGGCCCGTCGGGGAAGGCGGTCATGAGCTCGAAGCGGCCCTGCTCGCGCTCGTCGGCGGCGTAGAGCAGGAGCGAGTCGCTCACCCACGTCACGCGGCAGGCGTCGCCGCACACGGGCTTGAGGTCGGCGCAGATCCGGAAGTGGTTCGAGCCGTCGGTCATCGCCGCGAACGCCTCGAAGACGCCGTCGTGCACCTCGTCGGCGAGGTAGGCGAGGCGGCGGCCGTCGGGCGACCACTGGATCGGAGGTTCGAAGGCGTCGTAGGCGGGGTCGTCGGAGTCGCGGCGGAAGAGGACGTCGCCGTACGAGCCCGGCTCGATCCGGCTCACGACCGCGTGGCTCGCGCCGATCGGCGTCGCCGTGAAGAGCTCGAAGCGGTCGAGCTTCACCTCGTCGGCAATGTAGGCGAGGTGCGCCGAGTCGGGCGACCAGCGGAACGCCTCGACGTTCTGGCCGTCGCACGCGAGCTCGGCGTTGACCCGGTAGTTCATCGGGTCGACCACGAAGGGGTCGGCCGCGTAGAGCTCGATGCGGCCCGCGACGTCGAGGTCGCCGCGGAACGCGACGGTCCTGGAATCGGCGGACCACTCGAAGGAGTCGCGCTCGGCGTAGAGGACGTCGTTGGCGGCGCCCTGGCAGTTCTTGGAGACGCGGAAGGAGTCGCGGTCGTGGTCGGCGGTGCGCGGGTCGGTGCTCCAGAGCTCGACGCGGTCCTGCACCTGGCCGTCGGTCGCGTAGACGATGCGCCGCCCGTCGGGCGACCACGCGAGGCGCAGGTCGTCGGGGTCGTCGTTCCCCTCCTCGAAGGAGTGGGAGAGGCGGCGGTCGTCGCTGCCGTCGGCGGCGACGCTGCGCAACACCGTCCCGCGCGTTCCGCAGGCGCAGGCCACCTCGTCGACCAGGTAGGCGAGGTGGTCGGGCCGCGCCGGATCGGTCGACCACGCGAAGGGGACGTACGGTCGCTGGAAGCGCCGCCAGAACGGCAGCCCGGCGCCGTCGTCGTACGGCGCGATCTTGCGCAGCCCGCTGCCGTCGGGCGCGACGACGTAGAGGTCGGCCGCGTCGCTCCCGGGGTCGTCGGTGGCCGCGGCGAGGTGGCGCGAGTCGGCGCTCCACTCGAACGCGGCGACCGTGCCGTCGAACTCGTCGGCCAGGGGGAAGAGCACGGTGCCGGCCGAGTCGGGCAGGACGCGGACGTGGCCGCTCCCGTCGGCGTTGGTCACGTGCAGCCGCCACTCACCGCACTGATCGAGGTCGACGACGAAGGCGACGCGCGTCGCGTCGGGCGACCAGCGCAGGTCGCGGACGTGGCGTCCCGCCGGCAGCCCGGGGTGGAGCTTGACCGGCGCCGCGCTCGTCGTCAGGTCGACCACGTAGAGCTCGTCGGCGTCGGCGCGCTCCTTGGCGGCGATGAAGGCGACGCGCGTGCGGTCGGGCGAGATCTTCAGCCGCTTCACGTTGCCGCCGGCGACGATCGACCCGGAGAGGTCGCTCTGCGCCGTGCCGTCGAGCGCGCAGTCGAAGAGCTGCGACTTGCCGTCGACGAGCAGGTCACTGGCGACGATGACTTCGGTCGGGACGCCGCCGGGCGGCGGGACGCCGCCGGACGAGCGCGCCCCGTGGCCGCCCGACCCGCCGCGCAGCAGGACGTCGAGGATCGCGCCGCCCGAGCAGGCGCCGAGCACGAGCGCGGCGAGCGCGGCGACGGCGGCTCGCGCGATCGGGCGGGGATTGCGGACGTTCATCGACTCTCCGGAAGAGGGTCCTGGGGGGCGTCGGGCCCGGGCGCGGGCGATCAGCCGCCTGCGTGCGCTCCGCCCGACTCGTGCTCCCACGCGCGGATCCGGGCCGAGACGCCCTCGGCGGCGGTCTTCACGATCGACTCGAGCAGGAGCTCGGCCACCGCGTCGGGGTCGTCGTCGCTCCACTTCGACACGAAGTAGGGCGGGATGAGGAGCGTGCACACGTAGGGCAGCACGCTCGCTCCGTTGCGGTCGATGAAGTTGGTGGAGATCGAGTCGGCGCCGATCTCGAAGTCGCCGAGATCGCGTTCGCTGCGCTCGACGCCTTCGTAGAGCGAGATCTCGAGCGCGAGCGGCGGTCGTTCTTCGTGGTCGTCGACGAAGTAGCCCGGCACGCCGATCAGGAACCAGCCGACCGAGCCGACGATCGCGCCGGTCACCTTGTCCTCGGAAGAGCCCGCGCGCGGCGTGAGCCGCGCGACGATCGCGACGTCGGGCGCGGGATCCTGGTCCCACGCGTAGTCGAGGTTCTTCGCGAACGCCTTCGGGAGCAGCGCCGTCGACCCGGCGCCGCACTGCGCCTCGATCGCCGTGTGCAGCCGCGCCGACAGCCGGCCGTCGATGCACTGGTGGAGGACCGCCTTCGCCACCGCGTCCTCCTTCTCGAGGTCGCGCCCCTCGAGCGCGCTCGTGTCGACGCGGAAGAGGGCGACGTGCGAGCGGATCGGCGGCGGACCGGAGCTCGTGCAGGCGGGGAGGAGCACGGCGGCGAGCAGCGCGCCGAGCCGGAGCGGGCGGGCGGCCACGTCAGCGGCTCCTCGGGACGCGGAAGACCGGACGGAAGCCGCGGGTCGCCCCCGCGCCGTCGTGCGCCAGCTCCGCCTTGGTGATGCGGCAGCGGTCCGCGGAGGAGCTGCAGCTCCCGCCGAGGTAGGGCCGCACGCTCGACTTCGCGTCGGTGCGCGCGACGGAGTCGCTCCACGTCTCGCCGTCGGCGAGGCAGAGCTCCCAGACGTTGCCCTGCGTGTCGTGGAGGCCGAAGGCGTTCGCGGCGAGCTGCTTCACCGGGTGGCGGTCGCCGTCGGCGTTCTGCTTGAACCAGGCGGTGACGGCGAACGCCGCGGGATTCGCCGCCAGGTCGGACGGCGCGTCGGCCTGCGCGAACCAGCGCCACTCGGCGGCGTAGGGCAGCTCGAAGCCCATCGCGGCGCAGAAGGCGACGACGTCGGGCCCCCCCACGCCGCTCACCGGGAGGTCGTCGGGCTCGTCGGCGGCGACGTCGGCGGCCCGCCACTTCCGCCACGCGCCGTTGGTGCACTCGGTCTCGCCGACGAGCAGCGTGCGCGTCGCGTCGGCGCCCTCGATCAGCTCGCCCTCGGCCGGCGCGAAGCGCGGGACCGTCCGCTCGACGACCTCGGGGATCGCGAGCTCGACGAAGCAGAGCCCGCTCTTCTCGTGGACCCAGAGCGCGCGCCCGTTCACGCGCTCGTCGGTGCGCCGGAAGCCGGCGGTCGCGAGCGCGTCGTCCGCGGCGCCCGGCCGCTCGGCCGCGACGGGCGCGGGCGGCGGCGCGGCGCGCTCCGGCGCGGCGGCGGTCGCGTCGGGCACGCGGATCTCGAGCGACGCGAGCAGCGTCCCGTCGAGGCGCGTGAACTTCGCCTGGAGCGCGGCGACGTCGAAGCCGAGGTCGAACTCGGCGGCGAAGCGGCCGCCGGAGAGCGGGAGGAGGCTCGGCGCCTGGCCGGCCGACACTTCGATGCGCAGCAGGTCGGGCCGGTCGGGCACGAGCGCGCCGTGCGCCGTGGCGCGATGGCGCTCCGTGACGAGCGTCCCGTTCTCGTCGAGCTGCAGCGTCAGCGCGTCGGCGTCGCGCACGAACGCGGCGAGCTCCGCCGCGCCCTTGCGCCACGCCGCGAGGTCGGGCGCCGCGAGGACCTCGTCGCGGGTCGGCCCGAGCGTCGTCTCCCATTCCGCCTTCGCGAGGAGGAACGCCTTCGCGCGCTCGTAGCCGTCGACGCCCGGCGCACGCGCCGGCAGCGGCGGCGGGCCGCGCCCCTTCTCCGTCCGGGTCGAACCCGGCGGCTTCGCGGGCGCCGCCTCCTTCGCGCGGACGACGGGCGGCGTCGCCGGTTTGCCGCCGTCGTCCTTCTTCGCGGCGCCGCCCGTCGGCCAGAGCGAGACGATCGCGATGACGGCGAGCCCGCACGTCGCGGCGACGAGCGCGACGCGGCGCTGGCGCGCAGTGAGCGTGCGCCGCGGCGACGGAGCGGGCGCAGACACGCTCGGCGCAGCGGCTTCGGGCGGCGGGGCGAGCTCCGTCTCCGCCGGCGGCGCGAGCGGCTCCCAAGGAGGCGGCGGCGGCGCGACGACCTCGGGCGGCGCGACTTCGGGAGGCGCGACGATTTCCGGAGTCGCGAGCAGCGGCTCGGCGCGCGGGAGCGCGCTGCACGCGCGGCGGAACGCGTCGGCGAAGGCGCGGCAGCTCGGGAAGCGGCGCTCCGGCGCGCGCTCGAGCGCCCGCATCACCACCTCCTGCAGCGCTTCGGGCAGGTCGGGCCGCACCTTGCGCAGCGGCGTCGGCGGCTCTGTCGCGCGCTTGACCATGAGGCGCAGCCCGGACTCCGCCTCGTGCGGGATCCTGCCGGTGAGCGTCTGGTAGACGACCACGCCGAGCGCGTACTGGTCGTAGGCCGGCCCGAGCGGCACCTCGTCGGTGATCTCGGGCGCCATGTAGAGCGGCGTGCCCGGGCTGCTCCCCCAGTTCGACGGAGGCGACGTGTCGGTGCCGATCGCCCGCGCGATCCCGAAGTCGGAGAGGTAGGCGTTGCCGGCCGCGTCGAAGAGGACGTTGCTCGGCTTCACGTCGCGGTGGAGGTAGTTCTGCGCGTGCGTGAAGTCGAGGGCGGCGGCGATCTCCGAGATCCACGCGACCAGCGCGATCGGGGCCGGGAGCTTGCGGTCCTTGTCGTTCAGGCGCTCGGCGAGCGTCCCGCCCGACAGGTACTGCATCACGACGAAGGGACGGTCGCCGTGCTCGCCGACGTCGAGGATCTTGACGATCGCGCGATGGTCGAGCTGGGTGAGGCTGCGGACCTCGCGCTCGAAACGCTCGCGCGCCTCCGGACGCTCGAAGAGGTCGCGCCGCGGGAACTTGATCGCGACGTCCTTCCCGAGCCGGCGATCCTCGGCCAGGAAGACGGTCGCCATGCCGCCGCGGCCGAACTCGCGCTTGAGGACGTACCGATGGCCGACCGTCTCGCCCGCGACCGCGCCTGTCTCCGAGCTCGGCAAGGACTACCTCTCACGTCCCGTCGACCGCCGTTCCAGCCGCCTCCGTCGGACCGGGCAACATAGCCCGGCCGCGCGGACGCCGGAACCGAGGGCGAGCGCGCCGACGCGGGGAAATCCCTTCCCGCGGACGCGGACGCGGACGCGGACGCGAGCCGCTCAGACCCGCTTCTTCGGCGCCGCGAGAGGTGCCCCGTTCTCGTTCGGCGGCGCGGAGGACGCGGTGCCGCCCGTCGCGGCGGTCGCGGTGGCGGTGACCGCGGGCGCGGCGCCGCCGGTGCGCACGACGACGATGCGCTTGTTCCCGTCGACGACGATCTCGCGCGCCTCGACCAGCTCGACGGCGAGCGGCGCGAGCAGCTCGGCGGCACCGTGCAGCGCGTCGGAGAAGCGGCGCGCGACCAGGATCACGCGCGGGTCGGAGCCGAACGTGACGCCCTCCTGCGGGAAGAGGCGGTCGAGCACCGACCACATGCGGCGCACCTCCGCGAGCACGGCGACGGCGCGGCCGAGCAGCGCGTCGGGGCCGCCGCTCCCCTCGCCCAGCACGACGACCGGCCGCG
>DASRRB010000328.1:0-6822 GCA_035695985.1 Planctomycetota bacterium
CGTGCTCGGCTGGGTCGAGCCGCGCGCGCTCGGCGTCGGGTACGAGGTGATCGGCGACCTGCTGCACGGGAACGTCGCGCTGCGCGCCGCCGCGCTGCTGGTCGCGGTCAAGTGCGCGATGTGGCTCATCGCGCTCGGCTCGGGGACTTCGGGCGGCGTGATGGCGCCGATGCTGATCTTCGGCGCGTGCCTCGGGACGATCGAGTCGAGCGTGCTGCCGGCGGCGGGCGCGGGACTCTGGCCGCTCGTGAGCATGGCCGCGATCCTCGGCGGGATGATGCGCGTGCCGTTCACGGCGGTGCTCTTCGCCTTCGAGCTGACGCTCGACGTCCACGCGCTGCCGCCGCTGCTGGTCGCCGCGATCACGGCGTACGCCTTCACCGTGCTCGTGATGAAGCGCTCGATCCTGACCGAGAAGGTGGCGCGCCGCGGCTACGACCTCTTCCGTGAATACATGGTCGACCCGCTCGAGAGGGTGCGCGTCGGCGAGATCATGACGCGCGACGTGATGACGATCCCCGGCTCGACGACGGTCGCCGAGCTGCTCGACCGCCACTTCGGCGGGTCGCGCAAGCACCGCGGCTACCCGGTGGTCGACGACGACGGACGGCTGGTCGGCGTGCTGACCGGAGCGTCGCTGATCGACCTGCCCGACACCGTGGTCGCGTCGACGGCGACGGCGCAGGACCTCGTGCGCGCGAATCCCGTCGTCGTCGACGCCCGCGAGTCGTGCCGCGTCGCCGCCGAGCGCATGGCGACGGCCGGGGTCGGCCGCCTCCCGGTCGTCGCGCCCGACGATCCGGCGCGCGTGGTCGGGATCGTGACGCGCAGCGACCTGCTCAAGCCGCGCCTGCGTCACCTCGACGAGGAGCATCGGCGCGAGCGCGTGCTGGGTCGGCGGTGAAGCCGAGCTCGAGCTGGCGCCCGCTCGCGCTTCAAGGGCCGCAAGTACCTGCGCAACGCGCTCGCGTGCGCCTGCACTAAGCCGCGACGAGGGGCGCGAACTCTTCCTTCGTGATCGTCGGCGCGCCTAGCGCTTTCAGCAGCCGGTTCACGTCAGCCAGCTTCACCGCGCCCGGCGCCGTGATCTCGATGCCGAGGGGCGTGCCATCGCGCGCAAGGTCGACGACCATCCCGCGTTCTTCGCGCCGGCTGCGAACCACGCGCTGTCCCCCCGTCCGCGGCAGCTGCAGATACGCCGCCCACGGGCGTCCGCCACGGAAGGTCACTTCGAGGAACAGCCCGCTCTTTTCAAGCTTCATCGCCCGACCCTTCTACCGCGTACGCCGTGACGACGACAAGCCGGTGCTTTTGATGATCGGGCTCGACAACGATCTTCCAGTGACACTCTTCGTGGCGAGAGGACACGATGAATCGACCCGCGACCGAATCCGGTTGCACGGACGTCGCGTCCTCGAGCATTGCGCGGAGGTCCACTTGCGAAAACCGGCGGTCGACCATCCTCTTCAAGAGATGGTGAGTGAAGTCCAGCGGCCACGACCACCATGGCGGCCAACGTTCGAGAATCGAGGTCTCTCCCGCGTCGTTGCAGAGCGCGACGGACAACGCAAGAGACGAACGCGCAATGAAGAGGTGACGCGCATGCAACGGGATCGTGACGCGCAGCGACCTGCTCAAGTCGCGCCTGCGTCACCTCGACGAGGAGCATCGCCGCGAGCGCGTGATGGGTCGGCGGTGAAGCCGAGCTCGAGCTGGCGCGCCGCGCCGCGATCGGTGGGCCGCGCGCGTTCGCGCGCGTGGCGGGCCGGCCGCACGAACGACGACGCGTCGAGCGCGTAGCGGCGCGGCTCGAGTCCGGCTTTCGCGGCGGAGATGCGGAACAGGTCGGCGAGCTGCTTCGCCCACTCGCCCTCGCCGCGCATGCGCACGCCGAAGCGCGCATCCGTGAGCGAGCCGCCGTGCAGGTCGCGCAGACGATGGAGCACCTTCTCGCGCCGCTCCGGCCGCCAGCGCGCGAGCCACGCGTCGAAGAGGTCGAGCACGGCGCCCGGCAGCCGCAGGAGCTGCCAGCCCGCGCGCGTCGCGCCGTGCTCCGCGCCGGCGGCGAGGATCGCCGGGATCTCGTGGTCGGTGAGGCCGGGGATCAGCGGCGCGACCATGACGGCGACCGGGATGCCGGCGCTCGCGAGCGCCGCGACCGTCTCGAGCCGCTTCACCGGCCGCGCCGCGCGCGGCTCGAGGACGGCGGCGAGCTCGTCGTCGAGCGTCGTGATCGTGACGCAGACGAGCACCGCGTGCGCGTCGGCGAGCGGCTTCAGGAGATCGACGTCGCGCGTCACGAGCGCCGACTTCGTGATGATTCCGGTCGGGTGGCGCGTCTCGGACATGACTTCGAGGCAGCCGCGCATGATGCGCAGCGTGCGCTCGACCGGCTGGTAGCAGTCGGTCACGCCCGAGAAGGCGACCACCTGCGGCTTCCACGATGGCTTCGCGAGCGCCTCGCGCAGCAGCCGCGGCGCGTCGGGCTTCGCGAAGAGCTTCGTCTCGAAGTCGAGACCCGCCGAGAGGCCCAAGTACTCGTGCGTCGGCCGGGCGTAGCAGTAGACGCAGCCGTGCTCGCAGCCGCGGTAGGGGTTCGCGCTCCACTCGAAGGGGATGTCGGGGCTGTCGTTGCGCGACAGGATCGTGCGCGACGCGTCGGAATAGACGGTGGTCGGCGGCGCCTCGGGCGGCAGCTCGGGGTCGCGCTCGACCAGGAGCTCGGTGAAGCGGTCGGCGGGATTCTCCGCCGTCCCGCGCCCGCGCACCGCGTCGCCGCTCACCGCTGGAAGATCGGCAGGTACTGCGCCGGCAGCCTCAACAGGATGCAGGCGACCGCCGTCGCGAAGGCGTTGCCGGGGCCGACGGGGTTCTGCCAGCTCCCGTCCTCCTGCTGGCGCGCGAGCAGGTCGTCGCGCAGCCGCTTCCAGTAGGCGCGCCAGCGCGGGCCCCCTTCGGTGAAGAGCGCCTGGGCCGCGTAGTAGTTGCCGTACCAGTAGTAGTAGTGGTCGGCGTAGCGCTCGCTCACATGCGGGTAGCCCTCGGCGATCAGCTCGATCGCGCGGCCGTAGTCGCGGTCGTTGTAGAGGCCGGCGCTGTGCAGCGACGTCACGGCGGCGGCGTTGATCGCGAAGGTCGTGACCTGGCGCGCGCCGCGGCCGTAGATCTTGTAGTAGAAGGCGCCCGCGTCGTCCTCGTCCTCGATCCGGCTGGCGCGCACGTACTCGACGACGCGGTCGATGACCTTGCTCGAGACCGGGATGCCGGCGTCGCGCGCGGCGCGCAGCGCCTGCACCTGGCAGACGGTGACCGAGAGGTCGGACTCGACGGTGAACGGCTGGTAGCGCCACGCGCCGTTCTCGTTCTGCGCCTGCTGCGTGAACTGGACGGCGAGCGCGAGCGCGTGCTCGACCTCCTTCTGCCGCCGCAGGCACATGCCGTGCGCCTGCGTGAGGAAGAGCACGGCGAAGCTGTGGCTGTACATGCGCGAGCCGCCGTCGCAGAAGTATCCGAACTCGCTCTGGTGCGCGATCAGGTAGTCGATCAGGCGGTCCTGCAGGCGGTCGTACGGAGCGCGGTCGGGCGTCTGGCCGTCGGCGAGGAAGGCGAGGCCGGCGAGCGCCGACACGCCCATGAACGCGCCCCCCTCTTCACGGCACTTCTCGGCGGAGTGGTAGACCGCGTAGCCGTCCCCCTGCTTGTGGCCGGCGTCGCCGACCCAGCCGCCGCACGGCTCCTGCTCTTCCGCGAGCCAGCGCAGCCCGCGCGCGACCGCGCGGTCGATCTCGGCGGCGCGCGGCTCGGTGAAGGCGTCCTCGCTGGCGCGCTCGCTCTTCGCGACGATTCGCGGCTTCGGGGCGACCGCCGACTGCGGCGCGGCGCGCGCCGTCGCGAACACCGGCAGCAGCAGGAGCGTCGCCGCGCACAGCTTCATGGCGCGCGATGCTAACGTGCGACTTCTTGGTCGTCTGGACTCGAGGAGCGAGCGAAATGACGGCGGGCGCGCGCGCCGAACCCGCCGACCGGTTCAGCAAGGACCACGTGCCGGGTCTCGACGCGCTGCGTGGGCTCGCGGTGCTGCTGATCCTGTGGACGCACGTGCCGCCGGGGATCCTCGGCCAGCCGATCGACGTGCTCAAGGGCTTCGTGCAGCCGGGATACCTCGGCGTCGACCTGTTCTTCGTGCTGAGCGGGTTCCTGATCACGCGCATCCTGCTCGTCGACAAGGATCGCGGCCGCCCGCTGCGCTGGTTCCTGCTGCGGCGCGTCCTGCGCATCTTCCCGATCTACTACCTGGTCGTCGTGGCGGTCTGGTGGATCCGGCCCGGCCCCGAGATGCCTTGGTGCGCGCTGTACGTCTCGAACTTCTACTTCCCGTTCCATCCGGGGGAGACGCTGCTCCGGCACAGCTGGTCGCTCGCGGTGGAAGAGCATTTCTATTTGCTGTGGCCGCTGGCGGTGTACGTCCTGCCCACGCGCAAGGCGGCGCTCGCCGCCGTCGGCCTCATTCCATTCGCCATGGCCTGCGCGATCGCGGCGATCCTGCTCGACAGCGCGACCGGCCTGCACTGGATCGCGTCCACGTTCGGAGAGTCGGCGGCGGGCTCCTACAGTCCGAAGGAGCTCGTCTACATGGGCACCATGTTCCGCGCGGAGTCGCTGGGACTCGGCGCGCTGCTGGCGTTCTCGGAGCGTCGCATCGAGCGCTGTCCGTGGACGGCGCTGGGCCTGGCGCTCGGCGCCGCGGTCGCCGCGGCGGTCCTCGTGCGCGGCAACTCCCTGGGCGGCGACCCGCGCTGGGTCCCGTTGACCCGGTTGATCGGATTCACCGGCGTGTCGGGGGCCGCGGTCCTGTGGCTGATCGGCGCGCACTACCTCGGGAAGAGCGGCGCGTGGCGCGAGCGGCTCGCCGCCCGCCTGGCGCCGACCGCGCGAAACGTGGGGTACGCGCTGTTGGTCCACGGGGCGCTGGAAGGTGCGCTGTTCTTCGGCCTGCGCTGGCTGGTCGCGGGCGCGAGCCTGCCGCTGCGCGGCGCCGGCCTGCTGGTCGTCGGCGTCTCGCTCGTCGGACTGGTCGCGTGCGCCTCGTTCTGGGTGGGCGCAGCGCTGCAGTGGATGCGCGTGCGATTGGCGGCCGCGAGCGTCGGCGCGTCGCTGCTGGGAATCCTGCTGGCGGCCGCGCTCGCGTCGATCGCGGTGATCCTCGGTCCTCGCTCCAGAATGGTCGTGCCGAGCGTCGTGCCGCCGATGTTTCTCGGAGTCACGGCGCTGCTGCTCGTGATCACGAGCCTGCAGCGCTCGAGCCGCGCGCGCGCCTCGCTCGCGTCGCGCGGGCTCCTCGTCGTCGCGGCGCTCTTCGTCGCCGCCACCACGTACCTGAGCGCGCGCTTCGCGGCCCCGGACTGGCTCGCGCTCGATGTGTTGGCGAGCAGCCAGTTCGCCATCGCAGCCGCGCTCTACCTCGTGGTCCTCTTGTTCGCGCTGCGCGTGTCGCACGCGGTCGGACGCATCAGCTACGGGCTCTACCTCTACCACCTGCCCATCTACATCCTGGTGGGCTTGCGCGCGAGCGATCCGACCCTGCCGGGCCCCGCACTGCTGGCGATCGCCGTGACGGCGACGTTCACGCTGGCGGCGCTGTCGTATCGCTTTCTCGAGAGCCCCATCCTGCGCTGGGCGCAGCGGTTTCGCTGAACCGCGACGTCGAACGAACGTCGGCGCGCACGGCTTCATCGCGCGCGGCGCTATCGTCGCCCCGCGCATCTGCCCGGCCAGGGAGGGAGGGGATGGAAGTCTTGCAGCGCCGGATCCGCGTTGCGTTCGTCGCGGCATCCCTGGGGTTCGTCGGCGCGCTCCACGAGCTGCGCGCGCAGGCGCCGCGCGGCGCCGCCGACGCCGGGATCGGGGACGCCAAGGTCCACGTCGACTTCGGCGTCGCGACCTGGGACGAGAAGCAGCGCGCCCCCCTCGAGGCGCTCGCGCCCGGCGCGACGTGGGCGTTCGGCGCCGGCGAGCGCACGACGCTCGTCGTCAGTGAAGGCGCGATCCGGCTCGGCGACGTCGTGGTCGACGAGGGGACCTTCGGCTTCGCCGCGCGCCGCACCGCCGACCAGGGGTGGGCGTTCTGGGTCGACGACGGCGGCGACGCGCTCGTGCCGGCCGCGAAGGCCGGGATCGACCCGAAGGCGGCGGTGGCGAAGAAGCTCGCGCTCGCGTTCGCCGAGGCGAACGGCGCGCGCTCGCTCGAGCTCAGGTACGGCCCCTACGTCCTGCGCGCGCCCGTCGTCCCGGTCGAAGTGAAGGAGAGCGAGGTCGAGCTCGGCGGCGAGCGGGCGAGCGCGCGCTGGTACTCGGTCGCCAAGGCCGACGCGCTGCGCCAGGGGACGTGGTCGCGCGCCGGCACGACGCAGCCGTTCTACGTGAACGACGTCGACGCCTCCTTCGACGTCGAGATGAAGCTCACGTCGTCGGGCGCGGTGCTGCGCTTCTCCAACAAGGCCCGCGAGCGGCTCATGCGCAAATCCGCGGAGCTCGAGCGGCGCGCCGCCGCCGCGGCGAAGGCGGCCGAGACGGCGACTCCGCCCCAGCCGCCCAAGGCAGGTGAGGAGGCCCCCGAGCCCGAGGACTTCGACGCACAGCGCGCCGCGCTGCAGGAGGAGATGAAGGCGGTCTCCGGCGCGCCGGCGCCCTTCGAAGTCGCCGTGAACCTCGCCCCCGTCAACACCCCCACCGCACGCGTCGGCGCCGAACTCATGAGCCGCGGCCCGCAGATCGTCCTCGTCGTCGACGGCGGCGACCGCGCCGGCGAGGCGGCGTTCGACG
>DASRRB010000329.1:0-11866 GCA_035695985.1 Planctomycetota bacterium
CGCGGGGACACATGGCGTGCCGGCGGGGTTGCACTCCGAACTCCCGCGACGGACGCGCTCTCGGGTATCGGCCTACGCGGAATTCGCGGCGCGGCCCGGCGCAGAGCACGACGACGACGCGCCCCGACGACGCGTGCACGCAGAGGTCGCGGCGCCGCGCGCCGGCGGCGGTTCGGCCGCTCTTTTTCCCGGGAGTTTGGGCATGATCCCCCGGCTGCGCCCTTCCCTCGCGCGCTGCGGCCCACGGAGTCGAGAAGGATGGCGTCCTCGCGCCGACACGGTCGTTTCAAATCGCTCCCGGCGTGGTCGGCGCTGCTCGCGGCGCTCTCCGGCGCGGGATGCAAGGTCGGTCCCGACTACGAGCGGCCCGGGGCCGACGTCAATCCCGCGTGGCTCGACGACGCGCGCGGCTCGGCGGAAGAGGGCGCGGCCGCGCCGCTCTGGTGGGAGAGCTTCAAGGACCCGACGCTCGACGCGCTGATCCAGGCGGCGCGCTGCGGCAACCTCACGCTGCGCGTCGCGGGGCTGCGCGTGATCGAGGCGCGTGCCCAGCGCGGGATCGCGGTCGGCGAGTTCTTCCCGCAGCTGCAGCAGGCGTTCGGCACGCTGTCGGCCAACCGCGTCGGCAGCAACGACGCCTTCCCGGCCTCCGACAAAAACTACGCCTCGGCGTCGGTCGGCGTCGAGGCGGCGTGGGAGCTCGACTTCTGGGGCAAGTACCGCCGCGCCATCGAGTCGGAGGACGCCTCGCTGCTCGCGAGCGTCGCCGACTACGACGCCGTGCTGGTCAGCCTGACGGCCGAGGTCGCGACCGACTACGTCCTGATCCGGTCGCTCGAGGAGCGGCTCGCGAATGCCGTCGCGAACGTCGCGCTGCAGCAGGAGACGCTGCGCCTGATCCAGACGCGCTTCCGGCTCGGGGCCGTGTCGGAGCTCGACGTCGCGACGTCCCGCGGGACCCTCGCGAATACGCAGGCGCTCATCCCCGACCTGCAGCGCGCGCTGCGGCAGACCAAGATGGCGCTCGGCGTCCTGCTCGGGCGGACTCCTTCGGAGCTCGAAGCCTGGCTCACGCCGGCGGAAGGCAAGCCGGCGACGCTCCCGGAGGCGCCCCCGACGCTGGCGCTCGGCATCCCGGCCGACCTGCTGCGCCGCCGTCCCGACGTGCGCGCCGCCGAGCGCGGCGCGGCCGCGGCGAGCGAGCGCATCGGCATCGCGAAGGCCGACTACTTCCCGTCGATCTCGGTGCTCGGCTCGACCGGCTTCTCGACCTCCAACGCCGACCGCGCCGGGAATCCCGGCCTCGGCGACCTGTTCAGCTCCGACTCGTTCGCCGGGTTCCTCGGGCTGCAGGTGAACCTCCCCTTCCTCAATTACGGGCGCATCTCCGACAACGTCCGCGTGCAGGACGCCCGCTACGAGCAGGCGGCCGCGGCCTTCCAGGACTCGGTGCTGCGCGCGGCGGCCGAGGTCGAGTCGGGCCTCTCGGCGTTCCTGCGCGCGCGCGAGCGCGCCGGGTTCCTCGCGGAGAGCGTCTCGGCGGCGCAGCGCTCGGTCGAGCTCTCGCTCATCCAGTACAGGAACGGCGCGGTCGACTTCATCCGCGTGAACGACGCGCAGACCGTGCTCGTCACCAGCCAGGACACGCTGGTGTCGGCGCGCGCCGACATCGCGCTCGGCGCGATCGAGACCTACCGCGCGCTCGGCGGCGGCTGGGAGGTGCGCGGCGAGGACGAGTTCGTCGACCCGGGGACGATCGACCGCATGCGCAAGCGCACCGACTGGGGCGACGTGCTCGGTCCCGGTTACCACCAGGGCTCCGACCTCGGTTGGGACCGGCCGAAGCTCGACGGCCCGCCGCCGAAGGCGGAAGAGGCGGACGCGGCAAAGCCGGACGCGGACAAGGCGGACAAGGACCACCCATGACCCATCGGAACCATTCGATCCAGCGCGCGCTCGCCGTGGCCGCCCTGGCCGCCGCGTTCGCGTGCAAGGGGAAGGACGACAAGAACGCCTACGCGCCGCCGCCGCCGCCCGAGGTCGTCGTCGCGACGCCGACGCAGAAAGACGTGACGCGCTACCTCGGCTACACCGGCGTGCTCACCGCCTCCGGGATCGTCGACCTGCGGGCGCGCGTGTCGGGCTTCCTCGAGTCGGTCCACTTCAAGCTCGGCCAGATCGTCAAGAAGGACGACCTGCTCTTCGTGATCGACAAGCGCGAGTACCAGGCGGCGCTCGAGCGCACCGAGGCGGCCGTCGTGTCGCAGGCGGCGACGCTCACCGGCGCGACCAACGACGCCAAGCTCGCGCGCGACCTCGCCGACCAGAAGGCCGGCCCCGAGATCGACGCGATCATCAAGGGGGCGCGCCGCGACGCGATCGCCGGCGACCTCGCGGTCGCCAAGGCGCAGCGCGACAAGGCGAAGCTCGACCTCGAGTTCTGCGAGGTGCACGCCCCGATGGACGGCGTGATCACCAAGAACTACGTCGACCCCGGCAACCTGGTCGGACGCGGCGACGCGACGCTGCTCGCCACGCTGGTCTGCATCCGGCCGATCTACGTCTCGGTCGACGCCAACGAGGCCGACGTGCTCGCGGTCCAGCGCAAGATCGCCAAGGAGGGCGGCGGGGCGGGGCGCGAGCGCGGCCAGCTCGAGCAGGGCAAGTGGCTGCCGGTCGAGCTCGCGCTGCGCGACGAGACCGAGTTCAAGACGCACGGCCGCGTCGACTACGTCGCCCCCGAGCTCGACAAGTCGACCGGCACGATGGAGGTGCGCGCCCGCTTCGAGAACGAGGACGGCTTCCTGACCCCCGGCCTCTTCGCGCGGCTGCGCTTCCCGATGGAGAAGTCGCTGTCGCTGCTGCTGCCCGAGGCGGCGCTGCTCTCCGACATGCAGGGGCGCTACGTGCTCGTGGTGAACCACGAGAACACCGTCGAGCAGCGGCGCGTGCAGGTCGGCGTGCAGGAGGGGTCGCTGCGCGTCGTGCTCGACGGCGTCGCGCCGGGCGACAAGGTCATCGTGCGCGGCGTGCTGAAGGCGCGGCCGGGCGCCAAGGTGACGCCGAAGGACGAGGCCGAGGTGGCGAAGGAGGAGGCGGCGTCGAAGGCCGCCGCGAAGGAGGCGCCGCCGAAGGAAGCAGGGCACAAGGAGGCGGCGCCGAAAGAGACGCCGGCCAAGGGCGAGGGCGCCGAGAAGAAGGGCGCCGACTCCGGCGGCCACTGAGAGCGCGGCCCCAACATGTTCACCGACTTCTTCATCCGCCGGCCGATCGTCGCCTCGGTCGTCTCGATCCTGATCGTGCTGATCGGCGCGATCACCTATCCGAGCATGCCGGTCGCGCAGTACCCCGACATCACGCCGCCCGTGATCCAGGTCACCGCGACCTATCCGGGCGCGAGCGCCCAGGTCATCGCCGACACCGTCGCCGCTCCCATCGAGCAGAAGGTGAACGGCGTGCCCGGGATGATCTACATGGAGAGCACGTCGGCCTCCGACGGCTCCTACACGCTGAAGGTCAGCTTCGAGCTCGGGACCGTCCCCGACATGGCGTCGGTGCTCGTCCAGAACAAGGTCAGCACCGCGCTCCCGTCGCTGCCCGAGGACGTGAAGCGCATCGGCGTCACCACCGACAAGGTGTCGTCGAACATCATCACGATCCTGTCGGTGGCCCCGACAAAGGGCCAGCCGGAGGGGAAGTTCAGCGACCTCTTCCTCTCGAACTGGATGACGGTCAACCTCGTCGACGAGATCAAACGCATCCCGGGCGTCGGCGACGCGAAGGTCTACCCGGTCAAAGACTATTCGATGCGCGTCTGGCTCGACCCCGAGCGGCTCAAGGCGCGCGGGCTCACCGTCGTCGACGTGATCAACGCGCTGAAGGAGCAGAACGTCCAGGTCGCGGCCGGCGTGATCGGCCAGCAGCCGGCGCCGACCGGCACCGCCTTCCAGTACAACGTCTCGACGCTCGGCCGCCTGAGCAGCATCGACGAGTTCGAGAACGTGATCATCCGCGCGCAGGGCTCGCGCGTGATCCGCGTGAAGGACGTCGCGCGCGTCGAGCTCGGCGGCAAGTCGTACGACACCGGCGGCCGCTACGAGAAGATCCCGGCCGCCGTGATGATCGTCTACCAGGCGCCGGGCGGGAACGCGGTGCAGGTCGCGAAGGACGTGCAGGCGCTGATGACGGCGAAGACGCCGGCGCTCCCCGAAGGCACGGCGTTCGACACGGTCTACGACACCTCCAAGTTCGTCCTCTCCGCGATCGACGCGGTGTTCCACACGTTCTTCGAGGCGCTCGCCCTCGTGCTCGCGGTCGTGCTGATCTTCCTCGGCAGCCTGCGCAGCTCGTTCATCCCGATGCTCGCGATCCCGGTCTCGATCATCGGCACCTTCTTCTTCTGCCAGATCGCCGGCTTCTCGGTGAACCTCCCGGTGCTGTTCGGCCTCGTGCTCGCCATCGGCATCGTCGTCGACGACGCGATCGTCGTGGTCGAGAACGTCGAGCGCGTGATGAAGGAGTTCCACCTCCCGCCCAAGGAGGCGACCTCGAAGGCGATGGGCGAGGTGCTCGGCGCGTGCATCAGCATCGGCCTCGTGCTGATGGCCGTCTTCGTGCCGACCGCCTTCCTGCCCGGGATCAGCGGCTCGCTCTTCAAGCAGTTCGCGCTCACGATCGCGGCCAGCACCGGGCTCTCCGTGCTCTGCGCCGTGACGCTCAGCCCGGCCCTGTGCGGCGTGATCCTGAAGGCCCACGCGAAGGACCACAAGCCGAACTTCTTCAACCGCGGCTTCAACTGGATGTTCGACAAGATCTCCACGGCGTACGGGAACTTCATCCGCTTCCTCGTCCACCCCGGCGTCATCGCCTTCACGCTCGCCGGGTTCGCCGCCTGCACGCTCGCCGTGGTCTGGTCCTTCACGCAGGTGCCGACCGGCTTCGTGCCGCTCGAGGACCGCGGCGTCGTGCTGGCCGAGATCTGGATGCCCGACGCCGCCTCGCTCGAGCGGACGACCGCGTGCGTCGAGCGCGTGGAAGAGGCCTTCGCCTCGACCGACGGCATCCGCAACTACACGTCGATCCCCGGCCTCTCGATGATCAACGGCGCCGGGTCGAACTACGCGCTGCTCTTCGGCGGGCTCGAGGACTTCGACGAGCGCCTGCCGCGGGGACGCGGCCTGAACGTGATCATGGCGGAGCTGAAGCAGAAGGTCGCCACGATCCCCGACGGGCTCGTGATCATCTTCACGCTGCCGGCCGTCGACGGCGTCGGCCAGGCCTCCGGCTTCGACCTGCGCGTGCAGGACCGCGGCGGCGTCGGCCGCGAGACGCTCGCCGCGCTCGTGCGCGAGTTCGTGGTCGACGGCAACGCGCAGAGCAAGCTGCGCAACGTGAACAGCGCGTTCCGCGCCGGCGTGCCGCAGCTCTTCGCCGACGTCGACCGCGAGCGGGTGAAGCAGATGGGCATCCCGCTGCAGGACGTCTTCTCGACGATGTCGGGCTACCTCGGCTCGGCGTACGTGAACGACCTGAACCTGTTCGGCCGCACCTGGCAGCTCAACGTCAGCGCCGACAGCCGCTTCCGCGCGACGGCCGCCGACGTGAACCGGCTCGAGGTGCGCTCGCCCAGCGGCAAGATGGTCCCGCTCGGCACGATGGTCGACGTGCGCGACATGCTCGGGCCCGACCGCATCATCCGCTACAACCTCTTCCCTTCCGCGATCCTGCAGGGCGTGCCGGCGGCGGGCGTCTCGTCGGGCGAGTCGCTCCAGGTCGTCGAGGACATGGCGAAGGCGAAGCTGCCGTCCGGCATGTCGACGGAATGGACCGCGCTCTCCTACCAGGAGAAGCAGATCGGCAGCCAGGCCATCGTCGTGTTCGCGATGGCGCTGATCATCGTCTACCTGATCCTCGCGGCGCTCTACGAGAGCTGGACGGTGCCGCTCTCCGTCATCCTCTCGATCCCGCTCGCCGTGCTGGGCGCGATGGGCGGCCTGATGCTGCGCGGCATGGACAACAACGTCTACACGCAGGTCGGGCTCGTGCTGCTGGTCGGGCTCGGCGCGAAGAACGCGATCCTGATCGTCGAGTTCGCGAAGGCGCTGCGCGAGCAGGGCAAGGGGATCGTCGAAGCCGCCGCCGAGTCGTCGCGCCAGCGCCTGCGGCCGATCCTCATGACCGCGCTCGCCTTCATCCTCGGCGTGCTCCCGATGATGATCGCGAAGGGGGCCGGCGCCGCGAGCCAGCAGGCGATCGGCACCGCCGTCTTCTACGGGATGATCGGCAACACCATCCTCGGCCTGGTCTTCACGCCGGTCCTCTACGTCGTGATCCAGGCGGTGCGCGAGAAGTTCGTCGGGGCGCCCAAGCCGGCGGCGGTCGCGGCGACGGCCGGAGCTCCCGCCCACGCCGCGCCGGCCGCCCCCGGCGCCCACGACGCGCACGCCGGCCACTGAACGGGATCGAACCGCCCGCGCCCGACGGCGCGAGCCCGCTTTTCAGCCCGACTCTCCGCGAGGCGCGGCGATGAAGATCTCGTTCAAGCCGTCCCTCCATTGGCTCTTCGCGTTCATCCCGGTGACCGTCGCGCTCGAGCACGTCGAGGGGCTCTCCCCGCCGCTGCTCTTCTTCTCGGCGGCGCTCGCGATCGTCCCGATCGCGGCGCTGATCGTCCATTCGACCGAGCAGATCGCGAAGCGGACCGGCGACGCGGTGGGCGGCCTGCTGAACGCGACCTTCGGCAACGCGCCCGAGCTGATCATCGCGATGGTCGCGCTGAAGGCCGGCCTCCACGAGATGGTCCTCGCCTCGCTGGTCGGCGCGATCCTCGCGAACCTCCTCTTCGCGCAGGGGACCGCGTTCATCCTCGGCGGGCTGCGGAACCACGAGCAGAAGTTCAACGCGAGCTCCACCCGGCTCTACAGCTCGATGATGCTGATCGCCGTGATCAGCCTGATCGTGCCGAGCGCCTTCAGCCGCTTCCTCGCCGAGAAGGACGCGGCGGCGACCGTGACCTCGCTCAACACGAGCTTCTGCGTCGTCCTGCTGGTGATCTACGGCCTCTATCTCCTCTTCACGCTCAAGACGCACGCCGACCTCTTCCAGAGCGTCGGCGGTTCGCAGGAGGGCGGGCACGAGGAGCACGCGTGGGGCATGCCGCGCGCGATCGGCAGCCTGCTCGCCGCCTCCGTCCTCGCCGCGTGGATGAGCGAGATCCTGGTGGGCGCGGCGGAGGGCACCGGCCATGCGCTGGGCATGTCGTCGGCCTTCATCGGGATGATCTTCCTCGCGCTGGTCGGCGGCGCGGCCGAGAGCGGTTCGGCCATCGCGATGGCGCGCAAGAACAAGCCCGACCTCGCGGTCGGGATCGCCATGGGCAGCTGCGTCCAGATCGCGCTCTTCGTCGCGCCGGTGCTCGTCTTCGCCAGCCGCTTCGTCGGGCCGCATCCCCTGACGCTGAACTTCAACCGGGCCGAGACGGGGATGCTGCTGTTCGCCGTGCTGCTCGGCGGAATCGTCTCGAACGACGGCCAGTCGACCTGGTTCAAGGGGGTGCAGCTGCTGGCGATGTACGCCCTCTTCGCGCTGCTCTACTTCTTCATCCCGACGTGAGATCCCGCGCATGAGCGACGACCCGGCGAAGCGGCGTCAGAGCATCCTCGACCCGATCGAGCGCAGCTCCGAAGTGCTGTTCGGGCTGATCATGGTGCTGTCGTTCACCCTCTCCATCAGCATCGCCGAGTCGAATCGCGACGAGGTCAGGACGATCCTGGTCGGCGCGCTCGGCTGCAACCTCGCGTGGGGCATCGTCGACGCGATCATGTACCTGCTGAACGTCCTCGGCGCGCGCGGCCGCGAGCTCAACGTCGCGCGCGACGTGCGCGACGCGAAGACGCCGGAGGAGGCGCGCGCGGTCCTCGCCGACGCGCTGCCGGAGGCGCTCGCCGAGGCGCTGCACGCGGAGGACGTCGCGAAGATCGCGGAGCGCGTGCGCGGGGCGCGGCTGCCGGTCCGGCCGTCGCTGCGGCGCGGCGACTTCGCGGCGGCGCTCCTCGTCTTCGCGATCGTCTTCGTCTCGACGCTGCCGGTGGTGGTCCCGTTCGCCGTGATGGAGCACGCGAAGCGCGCGCTGCGCGTCTCGAACGGGATCGCGATCGCGATGCTCTTCCTCACCGGCGTCTCGCTCGGTCGCTACTCGTTCAAACGTCCGTGGGCGGTGGGGGTGGTGATGGTCGTGGTCGGGCTCGCGCTCGTGTCGATCACGATGGCGCTGGGAGGGTGACGCGATGAACTCGACGCGACGCACGGGCCGCCGGATCGGAGCGATCGTCGCTGCGGGCGCCACGCTCCCGCTCTTCTGCGCAGCGTTCGCGTCCGCCCAGGAGACGCCGCCGCCGCCCGCGCCGTCCCAGGCTCCGCCGCCGTCCGCCGCGCCGGCGCCCGCCGAGGACGCCAAAAAATGGACTTTCGACGTCAGTGCCTTCACGATCAATCCGCCCGACGACGACTCGTTCGCGTCGACCGTCGTGCGCGCCGACCGCGACTGGCTCCACCTCGAGGGGCGCTGGAATTACGAGGCGCTCCACACCGGGTCGGTCTTCGCGGGCTGGAACTTCGAATGGGGGAAGGAGCTGCAGCTCGCCGCCACCCCGATGGCGGGCGTGGTCTTCGGCGACGTCGACGGCGTCGCGCCGGCGCTCCTGCTCGACGCGAAGTGGAAGTGGCTCGAGCTCTACGACGAGTCGGAGTACGTCGTCGCGACGAGCGACCACGCCGACAGCTTCTTCTACTCGTGGAACGAGCTCACGCTGGCGCCGCTCGAGTGGCTCCGCTTCGGTCTCGTCGGCCAGCGCACGCAGGCGTACGACACGCGGCTCTCGCTCGACCGCGGCCTGCTCCTCTCGCTCTCGGGCGGGCCGGTGACCGGCACCGTCTACTGGTTCAACCCCGACCGGAGCGACTCGTACGTGACCTTCAGCGTCGCCTTCTCGTTCTGAACGTCGCCGCGGCTACTCCTTCTCGACCGAGATCGCGACCGCCTCGGTCCAGGTGATCTGCACCTGGTCGCCCGGCTTCAGCCCCTTCATGAACTCGCGGCCCTCCGGGCGCTGCACCGTCACGGCGCGCAGCCCGCCGCCCGGCGGCGTGAAGACGACGACGTGGTTCGCTTGGTCGACGGACTCGATCTTGACCGTCGCCGTGACCTGGCCGGCGATCGCGGCGCCCGGCTTCGCGCCCGGCTCGGCGCGGCCGGCGGCGACCGCCGCGGTCGGCGGCGTGACCGCCTCGCCCGGCTTGACCATCGCGACCTCGAGCGAACGCATGTAACGGACGACGACGGCGTTCCCCGCCGCGATCTGGTCGAAGTTGCGCACCTCGGGTCCGCACTGGACCGGGAAGGTCTTGCCGTCCTTGCTCTTCAGGGTGACAGTCCGGGTCGCCTTGTCGACCGAGACGACCGTCGCCTTCTCCGTCGCCTCGTCGGTGACCTTGGCCGAGTCCTTCTTCGTCGCATCGCCCTTCGGAGCGGGCGTCCCGGGCTCGTTCTTGCACGCCGTGCCGAGCAGTACCGCGGACAGCAGCGCGGCCGTGAATGCGGAGCGGCCGAGATCGGATCGCATCGAAGTCTCTCCCGTCTTCCCGAGTCGGATCGAACCACGCCCGCGCGATGTTGCCAAGCTCCGCCGCGCCGTACCAGCGGGGCTCAGAAACGAAACACGGGTCCGACCGTCGCGATGATCCCGCCGTGCCCGTCGAAGGCGAAGTCGGCGAAGCACTCGAAGCCGCGCGAGATGCGCAGGTTGGTGCCGAGGTCGAGGAGCCACGG
This sequence comes from Planctomycetota bacterium, assembly GCA_035695985.1. Classification (GTDB taxonomy): domain Bacteria; phylum Planctomycetota; class B15-G4; order B15-G4; family SIAN01; genus DASRRB01. The sequence continues at coordinate 9,827 of DASRRB010000329.1, forward strand.
GTAGACCGGCCCCTGGTCGGCGGCGAAATGGACGCGGCCGACGTTGGGGACGTCGACGTGCCCCTTCGCCACGTTGTTGGTGTCCCAGTACGAGCCGCCCACCCAGAACTGGGCCGACAGGGTCCCGACCTTGCCCTGGAAGCCGGTGCGGATCGACGCGGTGATCGCCCGGAAGTTGTCGTCGAAACCGATGTCGGTCTGCGAGTAGTTCGAGTCGACGACGAGGAAGAAGTCGCCGTAGCCGCCGGCCAGCGTGATCCCGCCTCCGCCGACGAACCCGTCGAGGCGCGTGTCGACGTTCATGTCGAACTCGTACGTGCCGCCGACCGCGGGGGGGCGGGGGACCGAGACGTGGACGTTGGTCTTCGACTCGTTGTAGACGTAGCCCGCGAGCGCATAGACGTTGAGGAAGGGCAGGATCCAGGCGTCGAGCTTCAGGTTCGCGTTGAAGACGTCGCTCTCCGAGCCGAGGTCGACGATGTGGCTCACCGAGTGTTCCGGCTCGTTGTTCACGCGGACGCTCAGGTCGCGCACGCGGATGTCGCGGCCGGAGAGCACCGTGAAGGTCGCGCCGGCGCCGAACGGGAGCGGGAGGACGTAGCCGCGCGCGAGCGCCTCGTCCTTCATGAGCGGCAGGAACGACGACCAGCGCTCCTCCTCGACGGCGACCGGCCCCGCCGGCGTCTCGGTCGCCTGCTCCGCCGGGAACGCGGAGGCGAAAGGCGCGAGCGCGACGGTGTCGAATGCGAAGAGCGACGGCACGTCCGAAGGCTCGTCCGACGGCCCGTCCGACGGCACCGCCGCCTCCTGAGCGCGCGCGGTCGCGCCGCCGAGCAGGAGCACGGCGGCGAGGAACGGTCGGGGCGACAAGCTCGGTCTCCTCAACGGCCGCGCGCGATGCGCCGCGCCGCGTCCGGAAGGTCTCTCGCGATTTGGGCGCGGTATGCCGCGTCCTTGTAGAGGTTGGAGAGCGTCGGGACGTTGAAGCAGGCGTGCTGCAGGTCGGCGGCGCCGCCGCCGCAGACGAGCGTCATCATCCCGATGTGGACGAGCTCGGTCGCTTGCTCGCCGAGGACGTGCACTCCGAGCAGCCGCATGTCGTCGCGCCGGAACAGGAGCTTCAGCACCCCGGAGCGGTCGCCGACGATCGCGCCGCGCGCGTTCTTCGCGTACTCGGCGCGCCCGACCACGTAGTCGACGCCCTCCTTCTTCAGCGCCTCCTCGGTCGCTCCGACGGAGCTGACCTCGGGGATCGTGTAGATGCCGTTGGGAAAGGTCGACGCGACGTCCTTCTTGAAGGGGACCTCGCAGGCGACGCAGGCGGCGACGCGCGCCTGCTCGGCGCTGACCGAGGCGAGCGACGGGAAGCCGATCACGTCGCCGGCCGCGAAGACGTGGCGCACCTTGGTCCGGAACTGCGCGTCGACCTCGAGGAGGCCGCGCTCGTTCACCGCGAGGCCGACCGCGTCGAGGCCGAGCCCCTCGACGCAGGCGCGCCGGCCGGCCGCGACGAGCACCGCGTCGACGGCGAGCGTCGCGCCGGAGGTGAGCGCGAGCCGGATCGGGCCGCGTGCCGGCGCGCGGCACGCCTTCACGCGCTCCTTCCAGTGGAAGCGCACGCCGAGCCGCTCCATCTCCGACTGCAGGCGGCGCGAGAACTCGGCGTCGAGGAACGAGAGCAGCGCGTCGCGTCCGTCGACCACGTGCACCTCGCAGCCGAGCGCGTTGAACGTCGAGGCGTACTCGCTGCCGATCACGCCGGCGCCGATCACCGCGAGGCGGCGCGGCAGCTTCTCGAGCTCGAGGATCCGGTCGGAGTCCCACACGCGCGGATGGCCGAGCGGGAACTCGGGCGGCTGCGTCGGCCGGCTGCCGGTCGCGACCAGGAAGTGGCTCCCGCGCAGCCGCAGCGCGGCGCCGCCCTTCCCTCCGCGGCGCGTTGCGACCTCGACGACGTCGCGCGCGACGAAGCGCGCCGCCCCGGTGAAGCGCTCCACGCCGACGAGGGCGAGGCGCTCCTCGGCGTCGGCGCGCGTGGTC
>DASRRB010000330.1:0-10280 GCA_035695985.1 Planctomycetota bacterium
GAGGATCGCGCGCACCGCGTCGTCGACGCTCTTCTCGTTGCCGGTGCGCTCGCGGATGCGCAGGTCGGCGAGGAGCCAGTAGGTGTTGCCGCCCCAGTAGACGCGGTCGCGCGAGGCGGCGTGGTCGAGGCCGCGGTCGCCGCGGCGCGGCTCGCCGCGCGGCGACCCCTCCGCGAAATCGCGCCAGACCTCCTCGGGCCGCCACTGGCCGGCGCGCGCGCGCGCGATCGGCTCGAGGTAGTCGGCGAGCCCCTCCATCATCCAGCGGTACTTGTCGTCGAGGTTGGGGAAGGCGAGGTGGAACATCTCGTGGGTCAGGACCCAGTCGGAGTCGAGGTCGGCCGGCTTCGCGTCGCTCGAGATGCGGACGTCGATCTCGCGCGCGGCGTAGGTGACGCCGCCGTTCACCGCCTCGTCGCCGCCCGGCGCGACGGAGACGAGGACGCGCGCGACCGGGAAGCGCCCGTAGTAGCCGGCGACCGCCTCCGCGGCGCGCCGCACCCAGCGCATCACCGTCGCGCGCGGGAGCGCGACCCCCGGATCGAGCGCGACGTCGACCGTCCCGCCGCCGACGGTGATCTGCGTCCCGGACTCCTCGCCGTCGCCCGCCGCCGGCTTCATGCAGCCCGGCGAGCCGGAGAGCAGCGCGAGGAGGAGGAGGGCGCGCGCGGCCTGCATGGCGGTCCGGCGTGGGGGGCGCTCAGGTTTCCGGATTCGAAGGGTTGGCGAGCGGCGGCTCGGCCGCGCCGCGCACTGCGTCGAAGAGCCGTCGGAGGTCGGGTTTCGAATGCTCGTCGAGTCCGCGCGTCGCCGTCCGCATCGCATGGTAGCCCAGCGCGCGATAGCTCTCGAACTGCGCCTCGCTGAAGAACTGGTCGGAGGTCGCCTCGTGCGGGAAGGTCTCCGACGCCTTCGCGTAGGTGTAGACGTCCTTCGGCTCGTCCTTCCCGTAGAAGGCGGGCTTCACGTAGAGCAGCTGGCCGGGCGGCGCGTCGCCGCCGTCGACCGCCGAATAGTCGATCTCTCCCAGCGCGAAGCAGCTCCCGTCCTTCGGATCCTCGTCGTCGCGCGCGTGGATCGCGAGCGGCTTCGAGAAGGTGATCGGGATGCCGAAGTCGATCCGGATCTTGCGGATCGCGTTGCCGAGGTCCTCGAACGTGCAGCCGGGATCGGCGCCCGCGTCGCCGAGCACGATGAAGCGGCAGCGCCGCCGCACCATCTCGTAGAGCCCGAGGTTCTCGAAGTGGCCGCCGTCGGAGAGGTAGACGTAGGAGTGGCACGCGTCGGTGAGGCCGAACGCCTCGGCGACGATCGGCTCGATCGTGTACTTCGGGTTGGCGAGGCGCCACGTCGTGCGTCCGGCCGTCCCCGGGTTGCCGAGCCACCAGCCGAGCCGCACGTTGAAGAGCGTGAGCAGGACGGCGACGAACGGCGACGAGTGGTACCCCATGTTCGGGCTCACGGCGGCGCCGCTGATCGTCATCGCGGTGCCGAGCGAGATCCCGCGGTCGCCGCCGTATGCGTGGGAATCGCGGTAGTCGAGGTTCGCGGCGCCGCAGTGGAGCGGGGTGACGGTGAAGCTCTCCGCCTTGCGCTCCTGCCAGGCGGGCTCTTCGCCGCTCACGAGGTTGAGCGCGACGTTCACGACGTGCAGCGGCGCGAGCGGGCGCGCCGCCGCGGCGGGAAGGCCGAACTGCTCCGCGAGCCAGACGCGGTTGCGCAGCGACCGACGCTCCGCGCCCGGCGCAGCGTCGCCGAGCTCCGCGCCGGCGAGGACGACGTTCAGCGCGGCGAGCAGCTTCGAGCCGTCGTCGAGCGGCCACAGCGGATCGGGCAGCGTCTCGAGCTCGCGGAGCGCCTCGGCGCCGAGGAGCAGGACGAGCTTCTCCGCGGGCGCGTCGGGCGGCGCCGGCTCGGCGGCGCGCTTGCGACCGGCGCGCGCGGCCTTGCGCAGCCGCGCGAGGAACGGCGCCGGGACGTCGCGCGCGCGCAGCATCTCGGGACGCAGCTCGAACATCGAGAGGTTGTCGGCCGGGTCGAAGCCGGTGAACTCGTCGGGCTCGCGCGCCTTCGCGCGGCTCGCGCCGAGATAACCGCGCACCAGCCGGTCGCGATACATGGCGTGCATGGAGAAGCGGTTCAGGTCGATGAGGCGCGACATCAGGAGCCCGAACGCGAGGAGCGCCAGGAACCAGCCCGCCACCAGCTTGGGCGTCGCGTTGGCGAGCACCTCGAAGTGGCCGTGCGGCGCGGCGGGATCCTCGGGCAGGCACAGACCGATCAGGCCGCTCGTCGCGAGCGACGCCGCGGCGAGCAGCAGGGCGAGGAAGACCGGCGCCGCCAGCGCGAGCGCCCAGCGCTTCACCGCCCCCATCGCGCCCGCGCTCCCCTCCCTGCCGCCGCCCGCCGTGTCGCCGCTGCGGCCGAGCAGGATGCTCACGAGGCCGCTCGCGCCGCCGACCGCGGCCAGCGTCGTGGTCGCCTGCTTCGCCATCCAGACCAGCAGCGCCGGCCCGAAGAGCGTCACGACGCTGGCCGCGAGCCAGCACGCGAGCGCGATCAGGAGCCAGCCGCCGCAGCGCGCCCACCACTCGCGGTCGTCGTCGCCCGACGCGCCCTTCCGGCTGAGCCAGCCGACGTAGATCGTCCCGCCCAGGGTGAGCGAGGCGAGCACGAGCGGGAAGGAGAGCGTGACGAAGGCCGCGAAGGCGCGCCCCTGGTCGGCCGACCACGCGCCGATCGGCGAGACCGGCGCGATCGGGGCGATGCCGGCGAGCAGCGCCGCCGACCCCCACGTGCCGGCGCCCGCCACCGCGCCGCCCGCCACCACCGCCAGCAGGTCGTGCAGCTGCGCCGTCCGTCCCTCCGTGATGAAGAGGAAGGTCCAGCCGACGAGGCCGAGCCCGACGCCGACCGCCACCATCCAGAGCCCGGTCGTCCCGTCGGGCGCGCCCGACCGCCGCCACCCCCAGAACATGGAGACGAGCAGCGACGCGAGGAGGAACGGCAGCCAGCAGCCGCGCAGGAACCTCGCCTGCCCGCGCTGCGGCGACGCCGGCGGGCGCCGCTCCCCTTCCTTCGCGCGCGCCTTCATGCGCTGCGCGCTCGGCTGGTGGCTCCCCGCGTAGGCGAACGCGACCACGGCGAAGACGAGGCCGAGCGCGAGCGGCGCCCAGAGCCAGTGCTCGCCGGAGATGCCGAACGTCCCGGCCAGCGGCGCGACCGGATCGCGGGCGATCAGCGCGAGCAGGATGCGCGGGACCATCAGCGCCGCGAGCAGCAGCGGCACGAGGACCGTCCAATTGAGCACGAGGTTGCGCAGGTAGATCGACGCGAGCGTCCAGGCGTCGGCGGAGAGGATGCCGAGCTCGGGCGCGAGGTAGCGGCTGAAGGTCCGCAGATGGCGCAGCGGCGCCGCCTCGGGCTCGCTCGCGGAGCGGCCGTTCCCCTTCCCGCACGAGCGGCGCATCTCCTCGACGACCGTCGGCAGGCCCTGCTCGGCGCGGTGGATCCACGCGCCGAGCCAGCTCCCGAGGTAGCCGCCGCCCGAGACGGTCGAGAGGTAGTCGAATTGATCGAGGAGGCGCAGCTCGATCAGCCGCTGCAGCAGTCCGAGGTTGAACGTCGCGCTGCGGATGCCGCCGCCGGAGAAGCAGAGCGCCGCGCGCGGCCGGACGGCGGCGTCCTTCACCGAGGCGCGGTTGTGCTCGTGCACGCGCCGGACGATCCGCTCGAACTCACGCCCGGCGTCGGCCCGCTCGCCGCCCGCCTTCGCGGCGTCGCCGCTCGGTCCGGCGTCGCCCTCCTTCGCCGCGTCGCCGCCGAGCGCGACGAACTCCTCACGCAGCACTTCCCACAGCTGCTTGGGCACTTCGCGCGGCTCCACGTCGCCGGCCATGTCGCACTCCCCCTACTTCCCGCTGCCGCTCGCAGGAGCGGAATCGGTGCCCGGATCCGGACGAGAATCGACCCGGAATACCCGATTCCCGAGGGGCGTGACCCGTCCGTACCGCTCGAGCGGCGGCGGCGGCGGCGAGCCGTACGACCAGACGTAGAAGGTCGGCTCCTCGGGCCGCAGCTCGCGGCGGCCGACGTAGGTCGTGCGGAGGTCGGGGCGCAGGAAGCCGTCGCGCTCGAAGACCGTGCGCTGCGCGTCCCGGTAGTAGTCGACGTCGAGCAGGTAGACGCGAGCGCCGCGCTCGGCGTTCTCGTTCAGCGTCGCGAGCCACGCGGCCTGGTCGCGATGCTGCTCCATGCGCAGGTTGTCGAGGAGCGCGAGCGGCGGCCCGTTCTCGAGCCAGCGGACGTGCGTGTCGGGCAGGTGGGGCCGCACACGGTCGAAGAGCGGCGGGACGTTCCAGACGAGCGTCGTCGCCGCGTTCACGAGCAGGAAGAGGGCGAAGGCGAGGCGCCGCGCCGCCGCCGGCCACGCCTCCGCCCCGCGCACCACCGCGAGCGCCGCCAGCGGGAAGAGCGGCTGGAAGTAGCGCATGTTGTAGAAGGCGGTCGGGAAGGGCGTGAGGCCGGCGACGTAGATCGCTCCGAAGCAAAGCGCCGGGAGCAGGACGTCGCGCGCGCGCGACGTGCGGGACAGGGCACCGAGCGGAGCCCCGAGCAGCGTTCCGACCAGCACGACATGGAACTGCAGCGCGAGCGCGATCCCGAGCTGCGCCAGCGTCTTCCACCAGATCGACCCGATCCTCGCGAAGGCGTACTGGTCGGCGCCGCCCCCCTCGCCCTCGAGGCGCGACAGCGGATTCCATCCGAGGCGCGCCGCGACCGCGAAGGCGAGGACCGGGAGCAGCGCCGCGCCGCTCCACGCCGCCAGCCGCCGCGCGCGGCGGCCGGCGCGCGCCGCCGCCCGCAAGTGGACGGCGACGTAGAGCGCGCACGACGGCAGCAGGATCAGCGCGTAGTTCTTGAGCAGGAACGCCGCGAGGAGGACGACGGCGAGCAGCAGCGCGCGACGCGGCACGCCCGCGTCGTCGCCGGTCGCGAGCCGGTGCGAGAGCGTCACGGCGACGACGAAGAGCGCCGCGAACCAGGCGTCGGGGTGGGCCGACCACGCCTGGTAGGCGACGAGCGGCCCGAACGACGCGAGCCAGAGCAGCAGAGTGCGCGAATGCGACCGCTCCGCCCCGGGCAGCAGCGCCTTCGCGAAGAGCGCCACGGCCGCCACGTAGGCGAGCGCACCGAGCAGCGACGCGATGCGCAGCCCGTCGTGCGCGCCGAACCGTGCGACGAACGGCGACGCGAGGAGCGCGAAGCCGACCGGCTTGTCGTACGACAGATGCGAGTCGGCGACGACCGGACGCGGGTCGTAGCCGGCCGCGGCCACGTTCCAGGCGGCGCGCGCGTAGACGAGCCCGTTGCGCACCAGCGGCTGGCCGAGCCCGATCGCGAACCAGGCGATCGTCAGGGCGAACAGGATCCCGACGTGCACCCCCGCGCGACGCATGGGCGCAAGCTACGGCGCGGCGTCACTTCCGTTCCGTTACTTTGTCGCGCGTGCCGATCCGCAAGCCCACGCTGAGCCAGCTCTTCACGCTGAGCCTGATCGCGCTCGTGGCGGCGCTCGGGCTGGTCTGGTTCGTCGTGGTCGGCTCGACCGGCGACGCCGTCGTCGAGAGCTCGGAGCGGGTGCGCGAGGAGGCGGCGCGCCGCATCGGCGAGCGGGTCGCCGACTTCCTGGCGCAGGCGCCGCGGGCCGTGCGCGACGTCGAGCTCGCGCTCGCGGGTGGCCGGGTGCGGCCGCGCGACCCCGCCGACCTCGAGGCGGCGCTCGCCGTCGAGTTGCGCGCGAACGTCGACGTCGGCGAGCTGACGCTCACCTACGCGCGCCGCTCCGGATTCGCCGCCGACGGCGCGCTCGCGCTCGAGCCGGCGGCGCGCGGGCAGGTCAGCGTCGCCCGCCTGCGCGACGGCGGCGACGAGCGGATCGTCAGCCGCCGCGTGCGGGCCGGCGCGGACGGCCGCTTCGTCGCCGAGCGGCGCGAGCTGCCCGAAGGGAGCGGCGCGCCGGCTCCGGCGTTCGTCCCCGAGACGCCCGAAGCCGTCGCCGACCCGACGCTCCACCTGACGTTCGCGACTCCGACGCGTCGCGACCAATACGGCTCGCTGCTCTGGAGCGACGTCCACTGGTCGCAGCTCGACGCCGCGCTCGAGGAGGGACGGCGGCGCGTCGAGGTGAGCGTCCAGAAGGCGGTCGCCGACGCGGAAGGCGAGTTCGTCGGCGTGCTGCGCGTCGGACTGCTCGTCGCGCAGCTCGACCGCTCGGTCGCGGCCGCCTCCGGAGCGGGCGACCCCCATCGCGTCTTCCTGTGCGACGGCGAGGGGCGCGTCGTCACGCGCGGCGGCGCCGGCGACCGCCGTCGCCCCTTCGGCGACGACCTGCGCGTCGATCCGGAGTCGCTCCCGCCCGAGGTCGCGGCGGCGCTCGCCGCGCCGGCGCTGCGCGCGGCCGCCGGCGGCGCGCGCGCCGTCTCGGATTCGTTCCAGAGCGGCGGTGAGGAATGGCTCGCGACCTTCCGTCCGCTGCCGGAGACGCAGGGGTGGTGCGTCGGCGTCGTCGTGCCGCGCGCCGCCTACGTCGGGCGGCTGGTCGCGATGCGCGGGCGGCTGCTGGCGCTGCTGCTCGCGCTCGTCCTGGCGGTCGTGGTCGCGGGCGGGCTCGTGCTGCGCGGCGTGCGGCGCGCCCATGCGCAGATCACGCGCGAGAGCGCCCGCATGGACACGCTCGAGTTCGCCCCCGCCGAAGCGGCGTCGCCGTTCCGCGACGTCGCGGAGGTGCTGCGCAGCCTCGAAGGCGCGAAGGCCGCGATGCGCGCGCTCGGCCGCTACGTCCCGATCGACCTGGTGCGGCGGCTGTGGCGAGACCGGCGCGAGCCGGCGCTCGGCGCCGCGCCGGCCGAGCTCTCGCTCCTCTTCACCGACGTGCGCGACTTCACGACCCTCGCAGAGCAGCTCGCGCCGGACGAATTGGCCTCGGCGCTCGGCAGCTACCTCGACGAGATGACGCGCGTGATCCAGCGCGAGCTCGGCGGCACGATCGACAAGTTCATCGGCGACTCGGTGATGGCGTTCTGGAACGCCCCCGAGCCGGTCGCCGACCCCGCGGCGCGCGCGTGCCGGGCGGCGCTGCGCTGCCGCGACGCGGTGCGCTCGCTCGCGCTGACGCCGGCGTGGCGCGGCCGGCCGCCCTTCGAGACGCGCTTCGGCCTCCACGAGGACCGCGCGCTCGTCGGCCACTTCGGGGCACGCGACCGCATGAACTACACGGCGATCGGCGACGCGGTGAACCTCGCGTCGCGCCTCGAGGGGCTGAACAAGGAGTACGGCACGACCATCCTCGCCAGCGAGAAGATCGCGGCCGCCGCCGGCGGGCGCTTCGAGTTCCGCCGCCTCGACGTGGTGGCGGTGAAGGGGAGGAGTGGGGCGATCACCGTCTTCGAGCTGCTGGGCGAGCGCGACGGGGAGGCGCCCCGTCCGGCGCACGCGACCCGTTACGAGGCGGCGTTCGAGGCGTACACCCGGCGCGACTTCGTGGCCGCCATTGCACTGCTCGAGCCGCAGGCGGACGATCCGCCGAGCCGAGTTCTGCTCGAACGGTGCCGCGCCTATCGTCGCGCGCCGCCGCCGCCGGAATGGCGCGGCATTTTCGTCGCATCTTCGAAATGACGCGGCGCGGCCCGCTGCGGCGCCCGCGGGAGGAGTTCGCAATGTCCACACGACTGGTCCAGCGCATCGCCCGATCGAAGCCGACGATCGAGGGGGCGGGCGTGAAGCTCCGGCGCGCGTTCGGGTTCGGGAGCACCCGCGAGTTCGATCCGTTCCTCCTCCTCGACGACTTCCGCAACGATCGGCCGGACGACTACCTGCCGGGCTTCCCGTGGCACCCGCACCGCGGCATCGAGACGATCACGTACGTCCTCGCGGGCAGCGTCGAGCACGGCGACAGCATCGGGAACCGCGGCTCGATCGGCGCGGGGGACGTGCAGTGGATGACGGCGGGCAGCGGGATCATCCATCAGGAGATGCCGAAGGGCGACCGCCACGGCCGCATGCACGGCTTCCAGCTCTGGGCCAACCTGCCCGCCGCGCTCAAGATGACGACGCCGCGCTACCAGGAGGTCAAGGCGAACCAGATCCCGGTCGCGACCGACGACGACGGGTCATCGGTGCGGATCGTCTGCGGCAGCTACCGCGGCATCAAGAGCCCGGTGGTCGGCGTCGCGCCCGACCCCAACTATCTCGACGTCGCGATCCCGGCGGGCAAGCGCAAGGTGCTGCCGGTTCCGGTGACGCGCCACGCGTTCGCCTACGTGTTCGAGGGCGACGCGAAGTTCTGCAACGCGTCCGAGCCGCTCGCGGTGCCGACCGAGGGCGCAGGCTGGGCGGAGGCGAAGCCGCCGACCTCGGCGGACGACCGCACGCTCGTGGTCTTCGACCGCGGCGACGAAGTCACCGTGCAGGCGGGCGATCGCGGCGTCCGCTTCCTCCTCGTGTCGGGGAAGCCGCTCGAGGAGCCGGTCGCGTGGTACGGACCGATCGTGATGAACACGCAGGAGGAGCTGCGCAACGCGTTCGAGGAGCTCTCCGACGGGACCTTCCTCAAGACGGGTCGCGCGCCCTGAACGCCGATCGTTCGCATCGCCGGCGGCGGCTCTTTGAAAACGAGTTGTAGAAAAGGTGAAGGCGCGCGGCGCCGCGCCCGCTTCGGTCCACGCGCCTCCTCGGTCCCGCCTCGCGAGCCCGCTCGACGCACGCCCTCTTCTCCCCAGGGGCACACCCCTTGCGATTCGGCGCTCCATCGGGGCGTCGCGGCTCCCCCCCCTCGGACCAATTTGAAGGCCCTTCCATTGGCCCGGCCGCGACGCCCTGCTTTCATTGGCTCATGGACGGCGTGGAGCGCGTCGGTCGGAGCCGGCACCTCCATTGCGATCCGTCGGAGGCGCGGGGCGCCTGGCCTCGCACACCGCCAGGCGTTCGGCCCGTCCACGCGGATCCTCGACATGCACCCGCCGCCGCAGAGCGATCCCGTCCGGGTCCTCCTGATCGAGGACGACGACGATTCGGCGGAGATCACGCGCCGGCTGCTCGTGCGCTTCGGCGCCGACGTGCTGGTCGCCGCCTCCGTCGCCGACGCGCTCACGGCGGCGGTGAAGATCCGGCCCGAGCTGGTCCTGAGCGACATCTTCCTGCCGGACGGGAACGGCTTCGAGCTGATCCCGCGGCTGCGCGACCAGATGCGCGACCAGTTGCCCGCCGTCGCACCATTCTGCGTCGCGACCTCGGGCGTCGTCGGCGCGATGAACGACGCGCGCTCGGGCGCGGCGCGCTTCGACCGCTTCCTGCAGAAGCCGGTCGAGCCGCGCCTCCTGCAGGCGCTGGTCGAGGACGCGCGCGGCCGAAGGTCCGCGCCGCTCTCCGCATGAACGGTCCGCCGTGCACGGAGGCGCCGCTCCACGTCGAGACGTGAACCATGCGTCCCGAGGACCGGGACGAACGAAGCCGAGGGGGAAGGTCATGCAGGGTCAAGCGCGTCGCGCGCTCTCGTCCGAGCGCGACCGGTCATTGCTGGACGGTCTGCTGCGCCTGCGGCGCGGCGACTTCAAGGTCCGGCTGCCCGCCAACCGCGTCGGGCTCGAAGGCAAGCTGTGCGACGCCTTCAACGACGTGGTCCGGCTGAACGAACGGATGGCCGCCGAGCTGCAGCGCCTGAGCCTCGTGGTCGGCAAGGAGGGGCAGATCACCGAGCGCGCAAGCCTCGGCGACGTCGGCGGCTCGTGGGCCGCGTCGATCGGCTCCGTCAACGAGCTGCTCGGCGACCTCGTCCACCCGACGCGCGAGACGGCCCGCGTGATCGGCGCGGTCGCGAAGGGCGACCTCTCCCAGACCATGGCGCTCGACATCGACGGGCGCCCGCTGCGCGGCGACTTCCTGCGCACCGCCAAGACGGTGAACCGGATGGTCGAGCAGCTGAGCTCGTTCACGTCCGAGGTCACGCGCGTGGCGCGTGAGGTCGGCACCGAGGGGAAGCTCGGCGGGCAGGCGCGCGTCCCTGGCGTCTCGGGGACGTGGAAGGACCTGACCGACAGCGTGAACCTGATGGCCGGCAACCTGACCGACCAGGTGCGCAGCATCGCCGCGGTCACCACCGCGGTCGCGACCGGCGACCTCTCCAAGAAGATCACCGTCGACGTCCGCGGCGAGATCCTCGAGCTCAAGAACACCATCAACACGATGGTCGACCAGCTGAGCTCGTTCGCGTCGGAGGTGAC
>DASRRB010000331.1:0-2946 GCA_035695985.1 Planctomycetota bacterium
CGGACGCGCGCCTCGCCCGCCACTGGCGCCTCGACGCCGTGCGCGGCCACCTCTTCGAATTCGCGGGCGACCGCGCCACCGCGCTCCGCCACTACCTCGCCGCCGCCGAACGCACCGCGAGCCTCCCGGAGCGCAACTACCTCATGACCAAAGCGGCGCGGCTGCGGGAGCGACCCTGAGGCGCGGCGCCGTTCACCGATCCCCGGTCGGCACGATCCCCGCGTTCTCGACCATGAGCATCACGGTCCGCTCGGGCGCGCGCGTGCGGTGCTCGACGCCCTTGGGGACGACGAAGCCCTGGCGCGGCGCGAGCTCGACGATGCGGCCGCCGGGGCCGTCGAGGTCGATGAAGAGGCGGCCCTCGACGACGTAGAAGAACTCGTCGTCGTGGTCGTGGTGGTGCCAGTGGTACTCGCCCTTCACGACGCCGAGACGCACGACCGAGTCGTTCACCTTGCAGAGCGTCTGGTTGAACCACGGATGGCGCACGGCGGCGACGACGGCCGGGACGTCGACGAGCTCGCTCGGACCGAACTTGAGGTCGAGGTGGGTCTCGTACGCGGTGGCGGTGCCGGACGGCGGGACGGACGGCGGCCCGGACTTCGGAACTTGCGGCGGCGTCGGCATGGCGCGGGGCTCCCGGTTCGGGTCGGCGCGTGAAGAGGCGCGAAAGTCCGCCGCGAGCGCGCGAGGCGGCGCGGCGCGCGCGGAACCCCATTCATACGATCCTCGAGCGGCCGGCGTCGCGCGCACCGCCGTCTTGACCGCCGTCGGCGCGCGCCGCATCCTCGGCGGGCGACCGCTCCCCTCGAGGAGTTCGCCGACATGCCGCGGCGGGCGCGACGACTCCCGGCCTTCCGCTTCGCGATGGCGCTCGCGCTCGCGGGCCTCGGTCTCGTCGCGACGGCGGCCGCGCAAGGGACGAAGCCGAAGGCGAAGCCGGCGGGATACCACCTCGTCCGCACGCTCCCGATCGGCGGCGCGGAGCCGCCCTCCGCCTTCACGATCGACGGCGCGGCCGGCCGCATCTACGTCGTGCGCTCGACCGAGGTCGCCGTCTTGGAGACCGCGACCGGCAAGGAGGTCGGGTCGATGTCGTTCCCCGAGTCGCGCCACGCGGTCGCGCTCGCGCCCGACCTGAAGCTCGGCTTCGTGAGCCACGCCGCCTCCGACGCGCTGACCGCGTTCGACCTCGCGACGGCGGTCCCGACCTTCGAGGCGAAGACGGGCGGCGGCCCCACCTCGGCCTGCTACGACGCGTCGCTCCAGCGCGTCTTCACGGTGAACGAGAAGAGCTGCGACGTCACGGCGATCGACGCGAAGAGCGGCGCCGTCCTCGGATCCGTGGCGCTCGGTGCGCCGCCGGGCGAGGCCGCCGGCGACGGCAAGGGACGGCTCTACGTCGCGAACGTCCAGAAGAACGAGGTCGTCGTCGTCGACCTGAAGAAGCTCGAGGTCGCGAAGCGCTTCCCGGTCGAACCGCAGAAGCTCCTGCGCGGGATCGCCGTCGACCCCGCGTCGCACCGCCTCTTCCTCGGCGTCGCGGAGGACCAGCTCGCCGTCGTGAGCGCCGAGAGCGGGAAGTCCGTGGCGACGCTCCTGCTGCGCCGCGAGGTGCGCGCCGTCGCCTTCGATCCCGGAACGCAGTGCCTCCTCGCACGGACCGGCGACCGGAGCCTCTCGGTGATCCACCTCGATTCACCCGACCGCTTCACCGTCGTCGAGCACGTCGCGACGGACGCGGCGTCGCCGCTGTTCGCGCTCGATCCCAAGTCGCACGAAGTCGCCCTCCTGACCGGCGCGGCGGGAGAGCTCCAGATCCAGATCTACGGGAAGTGAGCGGCCGCCCGCCGCGCGCGCGCTGCGGTGCGCCGGAGCCGGCGCAGGCTCGCGCGTCGCGCCGAAAGGGAACTCCCCGAAACGACGGCGCCCCGCCGGAGCGGGGCGCCGATCCTTCCACATATCCGGCCTCGCGCGCGCGAGGCCGAGCGCGCCGGCCTCGGGCACGCGCCCGAGGCCACGAACCGCGGGTTCGCCCTTACTTCGTCGGCTCCCCCTTCTTCGGTTCCGCCTTCTTCGGCTCTTCCGTCTTCGGCTCCGCCGGACCGAGCGCCGCTTCGATCGCCGCGACGACCTCCTTGGAAGACGGCGTCGTCTTCGGCTCGAAGCGCGCGGCGAGCTTGCCGTCGCGGCCGACGAGGAATTTCGTGAAGTTCCACTTGATCTCGCCGGCGTAGGCGGCGTCGGTCTCCTTCTCCGTCAGGAACTTGTAGAGCGGGTGGATGCCCTCACCCTTCACGACGATCTTCGAGAACATCGGGAAGGTGACCTTGAACTTCGAGGTGCAGAACTCCTTGATCTCGCTGTTCGTGCCGGGCTCCTGGCTGCCGAACTCGTTCGCCGGGAAGCCGAGGATCACGAGGCCGCGCGCCTTGTAGCCCTCGTAGAGCTTCTCGAGCTCTTCGTACTGCGGCGTCAGCCCGCACTTGCTCGCGACGTTGACCATCAGGACCACCTTGCCCTTGTAGGTCTTGGCGAGGTCGACGTCCTTCCCGTCGATGTCCTTCACGGTGAAATCGAGTGGGCCCGATGCGAGGGCGATGAGCGACACGGCGGCGGCGAGAGCAAGCGGGATCTTCACGGAGTGCTCCTGTTCAGCGGAATCTTCCATTCCATGCGGTGCGACCGGATTGCGGCAGGAACCGGCCATTGCACCAATGGCGGGGGGACGAATCCAGCCGCCGTCACGCGACTGAAATCTTTCCCGCTTACCCCCTCACAGTCCGGGCGCCATGCATTAGCCTCCCCGACCTTCTTCCCGACTCATCCGGGTCCGTCCACCATTCACAGGGGGATCAACATGCTTGTCCGAGGAATTTCCGTCGCGATCGCGTCGCTGCTCGCGACGTCGGTCGCGGCCGCCCAGACCGTCTACCCGACGGGCAC
>DASRRB010000332.1:0-3406 GCA_035695985.1 Planctomycetota bacterium
TTCGGCCTTGGCTCCAACTGAAGGCCGCGAAACAAGAAGAAACCTTCCCTGCCACGGCGGAAGGTTTCTTTTTTTGTGCGCGCTTTTCCGCATAATGAATCGGCACACGGAGGTGCCCGGTCATGCCAGCCACGTCAGCCACACCAGTTCGAACGATCGCGCTGATGAACCAGAAGGGCGGCGTCGGCAAGACGACGACCACCTGCAATCTCGGCGCGGCGCTGGCGATCCAGGGGCGCCGCGTGCTCCTGATCGACCTCGACCCGCAGGCGCACCTGTCGCTCCACCTCGACCACGACGTCCACTCGACGAAGCCGACCATCGGGGACGTGCTGGTCGACGGGATGGCGCTCGAGGCGGCGATCGCGCCGACCGGCGCGGAGCGCGTGTCGCTGGTGCCGTCGCACATCGACCTCGCGAGCGCAGAGCTCGAGCTCGCCGGCGAGATCGGGCGCGAGACGGTGCTGCGCTCGGCGCTGGCGACGCTCGCGGAGCGCGACGCGTACGACGTCGTGCTGATCGACTGTCCGCCGTCGCTCGGCCTGCTCTCGCTCAACGGGCTGTGCGCCTCCGACGAGGTCCTGATCCCGCTGCAGGCGGAGTTCTTCGCGCTGCACGGCATCAGCCGGCTGACGGAGGTGATGCAGAAGCTCCGCACGCGCCTGAAGAACGGGCCGGAGCTGCTCGGCATCGTCCTCTGCCGCATGCAGACGACGACTCGTCTCGCCCGTGAAGTCGAGCAGGAGGCGCGCACCCACTTCGGCGCGCGCGTCTTCCAGACCACGATCCGCCAGAACGTCCGCCTCGCGGAGGCGTCGAGCCACGGCCGGACCGTCTTCCAGTACGACGCCACGTCGCAGGGCGCGAAGGACTACGAGGCGCTCGCCCGCGAGGTGCTCGCGATCTGGGCGCCGCCGGCCGAGGCGGCGCCGCGCGCCGCCGCGGCGGCAGCGCCCGCGCCGCCGCGCCCCGGCCGGAACTGACCGCGCCCCCGGCCGCGGACGGGAAATCGTTTCCCGACCGCCGTCCCGCCGCAGGGAGGTCTCAGTCGCACGCGCGCCCCATTCGATGGAAGAGGGGTCGCACTGCGCCTGCGCGCCGGCCGTCCGGGCGCGGCGGGGTCGACACCGGGACGTCCGCGCTTCGCGGCGCGCCCGGAAGGCGGAGCGAAGAAGGGACGTCATGCTGCACGAACTCATCGTCGCGATCGCGAGCCTCCTCCTGCAGGACGGAGCGCCCGCTCCCGCGAAGCTTCCCGTCGTGAAGCCCGCCGCACCGGTGCAGGCGCCGCCGGCACCGCAGGCGAAGGCGACGACGAAGCCGTCGAAGCCGCTCGTGGTCCCGACGCCCAAGCCGCGCGACCCCGAGGTCCCGAGCTTCCGCGTCGTCGTGAAGATGCCCGGCAACCGCCGCTTCACCGGCGTGATCACGCGCGACCGCCTCTTCAACGACATGGCGCGCGCGGGCGCCCACAACACGAGCGAGGTCTACCTCCGCAGCGACAAGTTCACGCTCCACTTCGTGGACGGCGTCGACGGCGACGTGACGCTGCGCTGGAACCAGATCAAGAAGCTCGACGTGCGCGAGGTCCTCGACGCGGCCGGCGTGCGCTCGATCGAGGAGGAGTACCACCGCCTGATGATCGCCAAGCGCGAGGCGGACGAGGAAGCGCAGCGCCAGGCCGAGGAGGAGGCCGCGAAGAGCGGCAAGCCGGCCGACGGCAAGGACGGGGCGGGCAAGGAGAAGGACAAGGCGAAGGAGGAGGTCCTCCCGCCGCTGCTCGCCGAGTTCCGGCCCGACCAGGGCTGGTCGCCCAAGAAGAAGGAGCAGATCGAGTGGCGCCGCACCGTGGTCGGCACCGCGCCCGACAAGGCGGAGCAGCGCTTCCTCGAGGTCTACGACGAATGGCTGCCGCTCTACGGCGAGTGGCAGCTCGCGCACGCGCCCGAGTCGCCCGCCGCGAAGGACGGCGACAAGGAGACGCCCAAGGAGGACCCGAAGGGCGACTCCGCGAAGGGCGAGGCTCCGAAGTCCGACGACGGCAAGGAGCGCAAGAAGAAGTACGGCGACAAAGAGCCGGCCCCCAAGGACGGCGACGGCCGCTGACACGCGGCGCGCCGTTGCTCGCCCGACCCGCGGCCGGGGAGGCCGCGCGCTTCCGGTAGATTCCGCCACCGATGGTCGACGCTCGGCGGCTGCAGGAGATCTGGGACGGGGCTGCGCCGGCGCCGCTCGCGCTGAGGGCCGTGCTCGGCGCGGCGTCGTGGGGCTGGGCGGCGGGGCGGGCGCTCGATCGCGCGCTCCATGCCGCGCGCCTGCTCCAGAGGGTCCGCCTCCCGATCCCGGTCGTGAGCGTCGGCAACGTCCGCGTCGGCGGCTCCGGGAAGACGCCCTTCGTCGCGATGCTCGCGCGCGCGCAGGTCGCGGCGGGCCGGCGCGTCCTCGTGCTCGCGCGCGGCTACGGACGCGCGGCCGGAGCGGCGCTGAACGACGAAGGCGCGTGGCTCGCCGCGGCCGTGCCGCAGGCGCGGATCGTCCAGGATCCCGACCGCGCGGCGGCGGCG
This sequence comes from Planctomycetota bacterium, assembly GCA_035695985.1. GTDB lineage: Bacteria > Planctomycetota > B15-G4 > B15-G4 > SIAN01 > DASRRB01. Next base: position 2,565 of record DASRRB010000332.1, read on the forward strand.
GAGCGCGAGCTCGCGCGCTCGCCGGTCGACCTCGTCGTCCTCGACGACGGCTTCCAGCACGAGGCGCTCGCGCGCGACCTCGACCTCGTGCTGGTCGACGCGGCGACCGGCTTCGGCAACGGCCGCCTCCTCCCGGCCGGCCCGCTGCGCGAGCGGCCGGCCGCGCTGCGCCGCGCCGCGCTCGTCGTGCTCACACGCAGCGAGCTCGCGACGGCCGAGCAGCTCGCGCGCACGCGCGCCGCGGTCGCCGCCGCCGCGCCGCGCGTCCCGGTCGCGACCGCGCGCTTCGACGTCGTCTCGATCCGGCAGGGCGAGCGTGCGCTGCCGCCGGCGGCGCTCGCGGGCGGCGCGGTCGTCGTCGCGAGCGGCGTCGCGCGGCCGGCCGCGGTCGCCGCGACGGTCGGAGCCCTCGGCGCGCGCGTCGTCGAGGAGGCGCGCTTCCCCGACCACCACGCCTACTCGCTCGCCGAGCTCGAGGAGCTGCTCGCGAGAGCCCGCGCGCGCGGCGCGACGCTGGTCGGGACGGAGAAAGACGGCGTCAAGTGGCGCGCGCTCGCTCCCGCGCGCGCCGACGAGTGGCGCATCGTCGAGCAGGAGCTCGTGATCACGGAGGGCCGCGCGACCCTCGACGAACTGCTGGCGCGGCTCTTCGCGCCGCGCGCCGCTACGACTTCTTGCGCGCGCTGATCCGGAAGATGCCCCAGAAGACGAGCAGGAACAGGAAGACGAGGAGGATCTCGGCCGCGGCGTTGTCGGCGTGGCCGTGCGCGGCGCCCTCGCTCGGGAACGGCAGGAGGAGCAAGGTCGGGATCAGGAGGGGCGACATGTTCTCGGCGCGTCCG
>DASRRB010000333.1:0-12850 GCA_035695985.1 Planctomycetota bacterium
AGCCGGCCTTCGCCAAGACCTGACGCGCGCGCGCCGCGGCCGCGGCCGAGACTCCGCCTCGACCTTCCCGCCGGGCTCGCCGGCGCCCTGCTCCAGTTCGGCGTCTGCGGCCGGCGCCCCGAGTCGGCGGCGGGAGCCGCCGCGCCGCGGCAGGAGGCGCCGCCGCTGCGCCCCGCCGCGCTCACGATCGCGCCCGGGATCCACCTGCTCGGCGGCGTCTCTCCCGCTGCGGCCTTCGTCGTCGAGACGTCCGAGGGGCCGATCGCGATCGACTCGGGGCTCGCCGACGACGCCGCGACGGTGCTCGCAGAGATGGGAGAGCTCGGTCTCGACGGGTCGAAGCTGCGCGCGATCCTGCTGACGCACGTGCACGGCGACCACTGCGGCGGCGCGGCGAAGCTGCGCGCGCTCACCGGCGCGAAGATCCACGCCGGCGAGGGCGACGCGGCGGTGCTCGAGGCGGGCCGGCCGCGCGAGGCGTTCACCAGCACCTTCTACATGCCCGACTACGCGCCCCACCCGACGCCGGTCGACGTCGTGCTGAAGGGCGACACGACGCTCTCGTTCGGCGACGTGACGGTGCGCGCGCTCGCGACGCCGGGCCACACGCCGGGCAGCACCTGCTACCTCGTCGAGCGCGCCGGCCGTCGAGCGCTCTTCGCCGGCGACGTGATCATGATGCTGCACGGCGACGAGAAGGCGAAGGACGACCGCGGGCGGCCGCTCGGCACCTACTCGGCCTATCTCTCGCCGCGCTACCGCGGCGACGCCGGCGCGTTCCTCGCGTCGCTGCGGAAGCTCCGCGCGCTGCCGGTGCCCGACCTCGTGCTGCCGGGCCATCCTGCGATGGAGCCCGAGCCGCGGCCGCCCGTCCTCGCGCAGGCCGACTGGGAGCGGCTCCTCGACGGCGGCGTGCGCGAGATGGAGGCGCTCGTCTCCCGTTACGAGAAGGACGGCGCCGACTTCCTCGACGGGAACGCGAAGACGCTGCTGCCCGGCCTCCACTACCTCGGCGATCGCGACGGGACCGCCTGCTACGCGCTGCGCCGGAAGGAGCGGCTCTTCGTCGTCGACGCGCCGGGCGGGAGCGGCTTCGCCGACTTCGTCGCGGAGCGGCTGAAGTCACTCGGCGCGGGCGACGCCGCGCCGGTTGCGCTGCTGCTCACGTCGTGCGACCCGGAGGCGACGGCCGGACTCGCCGAGGCGGTCGCGCGCTGGCATCCGAAGGTGGTCGCCGCCACCGACGGGCTCGCGTTCCTGAAGAGCCTGCTGCCCGCCGGGACCGAGCTGCTCGACGCCGCCGACCTCGCGTCGAAGCTCGGGCTCGACGCGACGGCGATCGCGCTGCGCGGGCGCGGCCGCGCGCCGGTCGCGTACCGCCTCGCGTGGGAGGGGCGCACGGTCCTGATCTCGGGAAAGATCCCGGTCGCGATCACGCCCGACCGCGGCGCGCGCCTCTTCGACGACCTGCGCGCGGCGCCGGCGAACGCGACCGACTATCTCCAGTCGCTGAGCTCGCTGCGCGGCGTGAAGCCCGACCTCTGGCTCCCCGCGCTGCCGACCGAGGACCAAAACGCCAACCTCTACGACGACCGCTGGGAGCAGGTGGTCCAGGACAACTGGAGCGCACTGCAGAAGTTCCTCCAGCTCCCTGGCGGACGGCCGAAATGAAGGTGACGGGGCGCGTGGACTTGCAGCGGACGAGGTCGCCGGTACGGTGGCGAACCGCTCGAACGGTCCGAGAAGTCGACCTCGCCGCTGAAGTCCATGGTGAATCATCGCGAGATCTGACGCCGATCCCGTTCGATCCAACGCGCTGCGAGAAACGATGAGCCACTCTGCGTCGGTCGCGTGCCCCTCCGTCGCCCTCCTCGCCGCAGTCGCCGCCGCCATCCCGCTCGGGGCGTGCGACCGGACCGCCGGCGCCGCCGCGGCGGCCGCGCGCGCGCAAGGCCGCGTGCCGGTCTTCACCGACGTCCTCGACGCGTCGGGCATCACCTTCCGTCACCACTTCATCGACAGCGAGAGCGGCAGCGGGTACCAGATCAACCCCTACGACCACGGCAGCGGCGTCTGCATCGCCGACGTCGACGGCGACGGGCAGGACGACCTCTACTTCCTCGACTTCCTCGGCCCGGCAACGCTCTACCTCAATCGCGGCGGGATGAAGTTCGAGGACGTGACCGCGAAGGCGGGCCTGGGAATCGACCGGGCCCTCAAGGTCGGCGCCGCGTTCGGCGACTACGACGGGGACGGCGACCCGGACCTCTACGTCACGACCTACCGCGGCGGCAACCACCTGTTCCAGAACGACGGCCACGGCGTCTTCGCCGACGTCACGGCCAAGGCGGGCGTGGGGTACAAGGGCCACTCGAGCTCGACGACCTGGTTCGACGCCGACAACGACGGCGACCTCGACCTCTTCCTCTGCAACATCGGGAAGTTCACGACCGACACGGTGAGCCAGGAGGCCGACTGGTTCTACCGGGGCGTCGCGCTCCCCTTCGAGGAGGTGGTCAAGACCCCCGACGCGCGCAACGCCGGCGAGGGGTGCATCCTCTACAAGAACAACGGCGACGGCACCTTCACCGACGCGACGAAGGCGGCGGGCGTCGCGTCGGCCTCGGAGTGGAACGGCGACGCGGCGGTCGCCGACATCGACCTCGACGGCGACCTCGACCTCTACGTCTCCGACATGTTCGGCCCCAACCACCTGTTCAAGAACAAGGGCGACGGCACGTTCGAGGACGTGACCGACGCCGCGCTCAAGCGCACCAGCTGGGGCGGCATGGGGGCGCGCTTCTTCGACGCGAACGGCGACGAGTACCCCGATCTCTACGTCGTCGACATGCACTCCGACATGTGGGCGACCACCACCGAGAAGCCCGAATCGCACCAGCACGTGAAGTACAACTCGCCGCTCGGGCTCGCGGTGCCGGGCGGGAAGGCGATCGCGTCGGCCGACGAGACCAAGGCGAAGACGGTCCTGTTCGGGAACACGTTCTTCCTGAACCAGGGCGACGGGACGTTCGTCGAGAAGTCGGCCGAGGCGGGCCTCGAGACGTGGTGGCCGTGGGGCATCGCGGCCGGCGACTTCAACGACGACGGCGCCGAGGACCTCTTCGTCACGGCCGGGATGGGCTTCCCCTACTACTACTGGCCCAACCAGTTCCTGCTGAACGACGGCGCCGGCAAGTTCGACGACTTCACGATCGGCGCGAAGCTGAACGTCCCGTCCAAGGGCGTGAAGATCGAGGGGCTCGAGATCAGCGGCCAGAAGGTCCACCGCAGCTCGCGCGCGGCCGCGGTCGGCGACCTCGACGGCGACGGCGACCTCGACCTCGTGGTCAACAACTTCAACCACGAGCCCTACCTCTACCGCAACGACGCGGCGAAGGGGCACGTGCTGCGCCTCGACGTCCGCGACGCGCACCACGGGCCGGCGTACGGCGCGCGCGTCCGGGTCACGGCCGGCGGGAAGACCTTCTCCCGCCAGGTCGTGAACGCGCAGGGCTACCTGACGCAGTCGTCGCCGGTCGTGCACGTCGGGCTCGGCGCGCTCGAGAGCGTCGACAAGGTCGAGGTGTGGTGGCCCGGCAAGAAGGCGCCGCAGGTCGTCGAGCACCCGGCGCTCGACAAGGTCGTCCGGATCGACCCGAAGTAGGCGGCGGTCGCGGCGCTCCGGGACGACGTCCGGCGGGGACCGGAGCTCGGAGTTCAGAGCGCGGACGCCGGCGCGAAGTCGACGAGGTAGCGCGTCCCGTCCTTCGCCGACGGCAGGTCGATCTCGACCCAGAAACGGCGACCCGCGAGATCGCCTTCGAGCACCGGACGGAAGATGACCGCGTCGTCGTTCACCGCGTGGTAGTCGAGCGGCAACGGCGTCCGCGCGGGCACGAAGAGCGCGTCCATCTCGAAGACGCGCACGCCGTCCGCGCCGGGGTCGGGCAGCGATCCGCCCAGGCCGAAGAACGTGCAGTGCCACGCGTGCTTCGCGTCGAAGTGGCGCGCCGACATCCAGCCGGCCGCCGGCCACGGCAGGATCGCGGGCATCTGCTCCAGTCGCCGGCTGCGGTCGAACGACCACATCGCAGAGTAGTGCTCCGCATTCCCGAATCCGGTGAGCTGCAGCTGCGGATGGATGCAGTGGCGCCGATGGCCGACGCGGCCGATGTTCGAAGGATCGGAGTCTTCCATGTAGCAGTCGACCGAACGCTCGAGTTCGGCGGTGATGGCCGGATCGCTGGCGCTGAAGAGGTTCGACTGCGACGTGCCCGCGTACCCGTCGCGGTATTCGTCGTCCGGCATTCCCGGATTCGGCGGCGTGTGCTCGAGGTGGCCGACCCGCTCGAGCAGGCGGCCGGCGCAGTCGCAGTAGTAGTCGTAGGCGGGCGCGAGCTCGACGTCCCGCCAGGCGACGTCGGCGAGGAGCCGGTACTCCTGCAGCCGCTTCAGCGCGGCGAAACGCCGGGCGTACTGCGTGTCGTCCGCCGGCGCATAGCCCGCCGGGACCGGCAGCGTCGGGGGGCCGTGCGCCTCCCCTTTCGCGCCCTTCCCCTTCTCCTTGCCGCTCTTCGGCGCCGGCTTCGGCGCCGGTTTCGTCCCCGCCTTCGGCTCCGGCTCCGCAGAGCGCGGGGCGACCGACGTCGGCGTCTGCGCGCGGATCGTCGCGAGCTCCGTCCGGATCTTCTCGAGGGTCTGCGGATAGGGGGCGCAACCCATGAGGTCGACCAGCTCGCCGCGCTTCCAGACCTGCCGGCTCGCCGGCGCTCCGTCGCGCCAGATCGTCCGCTTGCCGTCGAGCGCGCCGTCGGCGTAGTTCGCCTCGACGAGCGGCTTGCCGTCCGCGCCCGTCTCGACGAACGATCCCGAGAGCTTGCCGTGCGCGTAGCGCGTCACGACGTGCTTCGCGCCGTTGTCGTGGAAGCTCGCGTACGAGCCGTCGATGGCGCCGTGCTCGTACCAGGTCCGGACGGCGGCCCTGCCGTTCTCCCACCACTCCTGGTAGTCGCCCTGCAGCTTGCCGTCGGGGTCGAGCTTGTAGCGCCGGTGCGGCGATCCGTCGGGCCACGCCTCGATGATCTCGTCGCCCGGCGTTTCGGCGGAACCGGCGGGGCCGGCGGGAATCTTCGGGCCGGCGACGGCGAACGGCCCGCGAGCGCGCGCCGCAGACCCGGCGACGAGGGAGAGCAGCGCGAGGAGAGATCGTGCGACCGCCGGCGTGCGCCGCCGCTCCTTCAAGCGAGCTCCTCCGCGCCGCTCGATCCTACTTCACTCCCGCCGCCGTCCTCTTCTTCCCGATCTCGAGGTCGAGCGCGTCGGCCTGCAGCGCTTCGAGCATCCGCACGACGACGCGCACGACGCGGCGGATCTTGTCGCAGTCGATCTTCTCGGGCTTGTCGCTCGGCTTGTGGTAGTCGGCGTGCACGTCGTTGAAGATGAAGGTGATCGGGATGCCGAGCCGGGCGAACATCGCGTGGTCGGAGCGCTCGTAGTAGTCGTCGGCGCTCTTCACCTCGGAGAAACCCTCCTCGCCGAAGTACGACTCGGCCAGCCGGGTGAGCCCGTTGTAGGCCGGGTGCTGCGCGGTCGGCGTGATCAGGATCTGGTTCTTCGCGTTGCGTCCGATCATGTCCATGTTGATGTCGGCGACGGCGCGGCCGCCGTTGGGGAAGTAGGGGTGGTCCGACCAGGCGCGCGATCCGTAGAGCCCCTTCTCCTCGCCGGAGACCCAAATGATCATCACGGAGCGGCGCAGCGGCCCGTGCTCGACGAGCGCTTCCGCCAGCGCGAGTAGCCCGCACGTCCCCGACCCGTTGTCGTCGGCGCCGTTGTAGATCGTCCCGTCCTCGCTCGTGCCGAGGTGGTCGTAGTGCGCCGAGCAGAGGATCACCTCCTTCGACAGCTCCGGATCGCTGCCGGGCCAGAAGCCGCAGACGTCCTCGCACTCGATCTGGGCGTCGGGCGCGATCTTGCGCGCGTCCTCGAGCACGACCTTGAGCTCGTCGCCGGCCTTGGGCTCGGTCAGGTCGGCGTACTGGAAGAGCTTGTCGCGCCCGGCCGCCGACAGCGAGACGCGCGGCCGCCCGCGCGCCGGCGCGGCCGCGTCCGCCGCGCCCTTCGCGGGCGGGTACTCGACGTGCCCTTTGCGCAGACGCGCGGCGAAGCGCGCGAGCCCGCGCCCGTCGCCCTTGCTGCCGGGCGCCGGCGCCGAGACGAGGCCGATCGCCTTCGCCTCTTCGAGGCTCTTCTCGAGGTCGCGCTGCCGGTCGTTGCTCTCCCAGACGAGCGCCCACTTGCCGGCGAGGTCGCAGCGCCGGAACTCCTCGGGCGTGCCGGCGCCGGCGCAGACGATGGCGCCGCTCGTCGTCATGTCCTGCAGGTCGAAGAAGACGTAGTCGTCGCCGAACGCGAGCGCGAGCGGCTCCTCTTCCGGCCGCGGGTCGGCGTAGCTCAACGTCGCATGCGTCTGCGGTTCGGCGACGCGCTTGCGCAGCAGCGGGTAGGGATAGAGGAAGAGGTCGTTCGGGGCGCCCGGCTTGAGGCCGAGGCGCTGCAGCCGGTTCTGGATGAAGCGCGCGGCGACGCGCTGCCCGTTGCTCGGGGTGTCGCGCCCGCCGAGCTCGTCCGACGCGATGAAGAAGATGTCGTCGCGGATCTCGTCGGAGGAGACCGTGGCGAGCGCGCGCGTGAGCGGCGCCGGCGGAGGGACGACGGAGGCGGGCGCCTGCGCGAACGCGGCGGCGCCGGCCGCCGCGACGATTGCGAAGGCGACCGCAAGACGACGCACGATCTGCGACATGGAGTTCGACCTCGCGAGGAGCGGCCGCGGGAGGGGGCGAAGCGGACCATACCTTCGTGCGGGCGAGCCTGCGCTCGCCGTCGCCGCCCGGCGCGACCGGACCCGTCGCGGTGCGCGCGACGCGCCGCTCGGCGGGGACCGGGCGGTCACTTCTTCACGGGAGCCGATGCGACGCGGATGTCGGCGCTGCGCTCGCCGAGCGAAGCGACCACGTGGAGCGTGCCGTCCTTCTCGACCTCGGCGCTCTCGACGTGGAAGACGGGTGACGGCTTCTTGCTCTCGCTCCAGGACACCTTGCCGTGGAACGTCCAGAGGCCGTCGGGCTTGGGGATCGCTCCGAAGCCGAAGTTCTCCGTCGACGGGAGCATGGCGGGGAGCAGCACGACGTCGTCTTCGCCCAGCATCAGGTTCAGCCGGTCGGACTCGCCGTTCCCGATCTTGCCCGAGCGCACCAGCGTCGCGACCGGGGAGTGCTTCTTCAGCTGCAGCCGCTTGGAGAGCCACGGCTCGGGCAATTTGAAGGCGTCGAATGCACCGAAGCCCTTCACCTTCATGGGCTGCGTCCCGACGATCGTCATCGGGACGGTGAGCTGCGGCGCGCCGTACTGGACGAGCAGCGCGAGCGCGCGCAGCTCCGGATCGGGCTGCTCTTTCACCGGCGCGAGCGAGAGCTCGAGCTTGTCGTTCGGAGTCTTCGCCTGCGCCATCGTGGCCGGCGCGTGCACGTCGTCGCCGCCCGATTCGACCGCGGTGCCGGCGCCCTCGATCAGGAGCTCGAATTTCTCCGGCCCCGTCCGCGCCACCTGCACGCGGAACACGCCCGGGGCGACGACGGAGTCCCCCACGATCAGCGGCGCCGTCGCCGCCAGGGTGGAGGCGTTGAACGCCCCCATCCGCCACGGCTTCCCGACCGCGAGCTCGTCGAGCGTGTGCTTGCCGACGCGCGGCACGCCGTAGGTCACGCCGGCCTCGTGCTTCTGCCACTCGAAGCTCGCCGTCGGCCGCTGCGCCTGCGCGGGCGCGGCAGCGCACATCAAGACGAGCGCCGCCGACAACGCGACCCCGAAGCTCCTCACCGCACGCCACGAACGGACCATCGCCGACTCCTTCCAGGATTCCGCGCGCGCGGGCTGGCGACCCGGTGCGGCGCACCTTGTACCTCGGCGCGCGCCCCCGTGTTCCCGGATCACTGCTGGCGTTCGACGATCCGCGCCAGGCGATCGGCGACCTCCTCGGGATGGGTCTTCGGCTCGTACGTGCACGCCAAGGCGACGACGTAGTCCTTGTCGAGGTGGCGCAGGTAGTGGGTCGCGACGCCGAGCACGCCGCCGCCGTGCTCGACGCGGACGCCGCCGCCGAACTTCTTCACCTTCCAGCCGAGCGCGTAGTCCTGGAGTCCGACCGTGTAGAGCTGCTCGAGCGACTCCTTGGAGAGGAGCTTCCCTCCGCGCAGCGCCCGGTCCCACTGGAACAGGTCCCGCGTCGAGGCGACCACGCCGCCGCACCCGCGGTAACCCCACGAGAGCTGGTTGCCGTACGCGAAGGCGAACTCCTTCGGACGGTCGGTGAAGCCGGCGCCGCGCGCGATCTTCGGCACGCGCGTGAGGTCGAGCCCCTTCGCGCCGATCATCGTCGCCGACGCCATCCCGGCCGGCTCCAAGAGGAGCTCGTCGCAGAACGCCTCGAAGGTCATGCCCGACACCTTCTCGATCAGCGCCGCGACGAACGAGCAGGCCGAGTTGGAGTACTCCCATGTCGCGCCCGGCTTGGAGACCATCGGCAGCCCCAGGATGCAGGCGACGAGCGAGTCGCGGCTCGTCGAGTCGAACTTCCACTCCTGCTTGAAGCCCGACTCGATGCCGGAGGTGTGGTTCAAGAGCTGGCGCAGCGTGACCGCCGCCTTGTCCTTGGGGGCCTCGGGGAAGAAGCGCGAGAGCGGGTCGTCGAGGCCGAGCTTCTTCCACTTCTTGTCCTTCATCGCCTCGGCCAGCTTCTTCGCGCCGAGCTTGCGCAGCGCCGCGTCGTCCATGCGGCTCGCCTCGATCAGCTTCAGGACCGCCGCCGCGGTGAACTGCTTGCTGACGCTCGCCCAGTCGTAGAGAGCGTCGGGCGGCATCGCACTCCTTGCAGCGGCGTCGGCGACGCCGTAGCCCTTCTCCAGCACGACCTTCCCCTGCGTCGCGACCAGGACGACGCCGCAGAAGCCGCCGTCGGCGACGTCGACCTTCAAGACCGCCTCGTCGAGCGCCTTCCCGAGCTCGCCGTCGACGAGCGCGGGCGCCACCTTCCCCTTCGCCTTCGTCTCCTTCCCCTGGTCCGCGGGCGCGCCGGCGTGCAATGAATGCGGGACGACGGCGAGCAAAGCGAGCAGAGAAAGGACGGGTCCGACGTGCGGCATGGCAGGTTCTCGAGGAAGGGCGGGAACGCCGGGCGCGGCGGAACGTACCGGCGGCTCCTACTCCGGTCGCGAGCTTCCGTTGGAAGGCGCTGCTACGCTCACGCGCTTCCCGGCCGCGCGCCGGGACCTTGCGCACCGTCCGAGAAGGGAGAACCGCCGAGCATGAGAAGGAACCTCGTCGCCGCCGCGCTCGCGCTCACCGGCCTCGCGCTCGGAGTCCCCCCGCCGGAGCCCGACGACATGATCGCGCAGAACCTCGACGCGGCGACCCAGCCGGGCGCCGACTTCTTCCAGTACGCCAACGGCGCGTGGCTCGCGAAGAACCCGATCCCGCCGAGCGAGTCGGCCTGGACGATCGGCCACCTCGTCATGGAGCAGCTCTACGCCATCAAGCGCGAGCTCGCCGAGAGCTCGGCGAAGGCGAACGCCCCGGCCGGGAGCGACCGCCAGAAGATCGGCGACTTCTGGGCCGTCGCCATGGACCAGGCGAAGGCCGACGCCGACGGGGCGGCGCCGCTGAAGGAGCTGCTCGCGAAGGTCGACGCCGTCGCGAACGGCGCCGACGCGGTGCGCGTCGCGGCCGAGCTGCAGACGCTCGGCGTCGACGCCCTCTTCTCCTTCGGCGTGGGCCAGGACGAGAAGGCGAGCGACGTGATCTCCGCCAAGCTGAACCAGGGCGGGCTCGGCCTCCCCAACCGCGACTACTACTTCGACCCCGAGGAGGGGGTCGCCAAGGCGCGCGCCGAGTACCCGCGGCACGTCGCCCGCATGCTGAAGCTGCTCGGCCAGGAGGAGGCGGCCGCGAACGCGGCGGGCGACGCCGTCATGAAGTTCGAGACGGCGCTCGCGACCGCGAGCCGCAAGCTCGTCGACCTGCGCGACCCGTACGCCAACTACAACAAGATGTCGGTCGCCGACCTCCAGGCGAAGCAGACGCCGCACGTCGACTGGCGGCCGCTGCTCGACGGCTACGGGCTGAAGGGCGCCGGCGAGGTGATCGTCGGGCAGCCCGAGTTCCTGGCGGCGCTCGACGGCCTGCTGCAGGCGACGCCGCCCGCCGTGCTGCGCGACTACCTGCGCTACCAGGTCGTCACGTCGTTCGCGCCGTTCCTCGGCGCCGCGCTCGACCAGGAGAACTTCGCCTTCTACGGCCGCGTGCTGAGCGGGCAGAAGGAGCAGCGGCCGCGCTGGAAGCGCGTGCTCGACGCGCAGGAGCGCGCGCTCGGGATGGTGGTCGGGAAGGTCTACGTCGCCGAGCACTTCTCGCCGCAGGCGAAGCAGCGCTACAGCGACCTCGTCGAGGCGATCCGCACGACCTACCGCGACCACATCTCGGCGCTGCCGTGGATGAGCGACGCGACCAAGAAGAAGGCGCTCGAGAAGCTCGACCGGATGGTCAAGAAGGTCGGCTACCCCGACAAGTGGAAGGACATGAGCTCGCTCGCGATCGACCGCACGAGCTACGCGACGAACATGATGCGCGCCGCGAAGTGGGAGTTCGACTACGAGGCGAGGAAGTTCGGCAAGCCGGTCGACCGCACCGAATGGGAGATGACGCCGCAGACCTACAACGCCTACTACAACCCTTCGAACAACGAGATCGTGCTGCCCGCGGCGATCTTCCTCATCCCCGGGCTGGCCGACGCCGACGCCGACGACGCCGTCGTCTACGGCTACGCCGCCGCGAGCACGATCGGCCACGAGATCACGCACGGCTTCGACGACGAGGGGCGCCAGTTCGACGTGAACGGCAACCTCGCCGACTGGTGGACCGAGGCGGACGCGGCGAAGTTCAAGGAGCGCGCCGAAGTGCTCGCCGCGCAGTTCGACGCCTACGAGCCGCTCCCCGGCCTCCACATCAATGGTCACGCGACGCTCGGCGAGAACATCGCCGACCTCGGCGGGGTGGTGCTCGGGCTCGACGCGTTCAAGAAGACCGAGCAGTTCAAGAAGGGCGAGAAGGTCGGCGGGCTCACGCCGCTGCAGCGCTACTTCCTGGGCTACGCGCTCTCCTGGCTCGGACACGAGCGGGATGAACGGCTGCGCCAGGCGCTGCTGAGCGACGTCCACTCGCCCGCCAAGTGGCGCGTGCTCGGGCCGGTCGTCAACGTGCCCGAGTTCTACGAGGCGTTCGGCGTGAAGAAGGGCGACCCGATGTGGCGCGACGAAGCGGCGCGCGCGCGCATCTGGTGAGCGCGGCGTCCGTTCCGCGTCACGCTCCCGCCGCGACCCGCGCGCGGTTGCGCTCGAGGAAGAGCTCCGCCCAGCGGTAGTGGTCGAGCAGCCCGGCGGTCGGCCGCCCCGTCGCGAGGAACGCGGCGTAGATCGCCTCGATGGTGGCGAGTCCCTGCGCCGGGTCGGGGAAGCTCTTCGACGCGCGCGGGTAGGCCGTCACCCACTCCGGCAGCGAGCGCACCGGCACGTCCTGGAAGAACGGCTCCATGCGCTGCGCGAGCCGCCACGTCCCGTCGAGCACGAGCAGCCCCGAACGGGCGTCGGCGGCGCCGAGCAGCGGGCCGCCGATCGCGAGCCGGACGTAGCCGTCGAGCGGCTCGCCCCCCCGCTGCGGGAACGTCCAGAAGCGGAAGCCGGGACGGGAGCGCAGCGGCTCGACCGAGCACTTGCGCCGATTCTCGCGCGGATGGACCACGACGATCGTCGGCGGGGCGGCGGGGCGCGGCAGATGCATGGCCGCGACATTAAGAGGAAGGCCTTTCGGCGAAGACGCGGTCGTTCTGCATTCACATTCGAACGCCCATCCGCGAGCGGGAAGGAGATTCCGACCGGATGCCTTCGCGCTTGACCCGGGCTGGATTCGAAGTCTTAGGCAGGTTGCCGCGCGACGAATCCGTCCTGCGGTGACTCCTGAGCTGCAACGGGAACTCCCTCATGAACAGGTTCAGCGCGGAAAGCCGATCCGGGCCAGACCTCGCGCCGATCCCCGTGCGGCGCCGGTCGACGCAGTCCGGCTTCGGGCTCATCGACACGATGATCTCGGTCGTCGTCATCTCGGTCTCCACGGTCGGGTTCCTCTCGGCGAGCCTCACCTCGATGTCGCTCGAGAAGGAGAGCCGGACCGTCGCGGCGGCGAACGAGATGTCGCGCGCCGTCGTCGAGCAGATGCTCGCGCTCCCGATCGAGCAGGTCCTCCCGACCTACAACGCCAGCAAGGCCGACGACCCGAACGGCGCCGGCACGGCGTGCGGCGGGAGCTTCACGCTCGACACGACGACGGTGCTGCTCGCCACGGCCGACGACACGCTCGCCCTCAGTCCCGTCCGGCTCAGCAACAGCGGTCCGGGGAGCCTGAGCAGCGGCTCGAGCGGCAGCGGTTCGAGCGGCAGCGGCAGCGGCAGCCTCGTCGGCAGCGTGGTCGGCGGGACGACGAGCGTCGTCCAGTCGATCGTCACGACGACCGTCTCGACCGCGAGCGTCGCCGACGCCGAGGCGCTCGAGGTCCCCAAGACCATGGACTGCACCATCGGGCTGCCGACCACGCTCGACGCGGCCGGCAACGAGACGCTGCGCGAGGACCTCGTCGCGCCGCAGTTCGGCCTCCCGTGCGACCTGAACGGCGACGGCGTGATCGACGGCAAGAACCACGCGGCCGACTACAAGATCCTGCCCCTCGTGATCCGCCTCGGCTGGCC
>DASRRB010000334.1:0-6053 GCA_035695985.1 Planctomycetota bacterium
CGAAGCGCCAGTGCTCGGGCGTCTCCTCGAGCGGCTTCGCCGGCTCGACGAGCCGGAAGTTCGGGCGGCGCGGGTGCTCGACGACCACCTTGCGCTCCTTCGCGTCGGCGTTGCGCACCGCGTAGGTCGCGACCGCGACGCTCTTGCTGTCGATCCAGAGCATCCCGTTCAGGAGCCTCGCCCGCTCGACCCGCCCCTCGCCGCTCTCGTTCTTCGCGTCGACGGTCACCGCGAGGTCGACGGCGTAGGAGAGGTAGCGCTCCTCGTCCGGCTTCAGCGTCTCCACGAGCGCCTCGCCGGCGTAGGTGTCGTGGTCGAAGACCGTGACCGGGCCGCCCTCGAGCGTGAGCCCGGTCGAGTTCTTGAGCTTGACCGCCGTCCACGGGTTCTTCGCGCCCTGCGCGCCGTCGTAGAGCGACACGCGCGTCGTCTCGACCTTGCTGCCGACGATCGGCACGAGCGCGGAGCGGTTGCGCGCGACGGTCACCGGGTGGTCGATGCGGTACTCGAAGAGGTCGCCGAGCTCGCGCGTGCGCGCGCCCGACTCGGCGACCGCGTCGGCCAGCGCCTCGGTGCGCAGCTTGGCGCGCTCGAGCACGGCGCCGGGCTTCGCCGCAGCGCGCGCGGCCGGCGCGTCCGCGGCGAAGCGCCGCACCTCGCCCTTGCGCGACTCGCCGTCCCGGGCGCGCTCCTCGTCGTCGCCGGCGTCGCCGCCGTCGGCCATCTTCTCCTTCTTGTCCCATGCGCCTTCGTGGGTCTGCGGCGCCACGGCGAGGCCGGGCGCCGCATCGACGACCGGCCGGCGCGCGTAGCGCGGCGTGTAGAGGTCCTGCACGAACGACACGGGCAGCCCCGAGACGAGCGAGAGCTCGACGCCGCTCCACTCCTCGTCGCTCGTGTTGTCGACGATCGCCCAGCCCTGCAGCAGGTCGGGCTCGCCGAGCACGAGGCGGTAGCTCGCCTTCCAGACCGGCACCTCGACCGTGTAGGCGACGAAGACGTCGCGCGCGCCCTTCCCTTCGAGTCGCAGCTGCAGGCTCTTGCGCTCGGCGCGGTACGAATCGCGCAGGACGTCGAGGTAGCGCCGCACGTCCTGGCGCAGGTCGGCGTCGAGGAAGCGCGCCGACTGGATCTCGCTGGCGTCGAAGCTGACCAGGCGCCCCTCGTCCACCAGCAGGCTCACGCGCGGCACCTGCAGCGGCGCCGCGCCGGCGCCGCCGGGCACGGCGCGCAGCTCGACGCCGGCGAGGCTCCCGACCAGCTTCTTGCCGACCAGCTCGACCTCGAGCTCGGCGCCGCGGAAGCGCTGCAGCATCGCCACCAGCGCGCCGTCGGCCGGGAGCTCGAAGCCGAACTCGGAGAGGAGCCGCGTCGCCGGCGCCTTCGAGTCGTAGCCGATGGCGGAGACGCGCCCGCCGCCGAGGTCGAGCACGGTCAGCGACTTGAGCACGTCGTTCATCTGGCTCGAGGAGAAGCGCAGCGTCGCGAGCGCGTCGCCGTCGACCTTCCCGCCGCGCTCGAAGTAGCCGAGCCCGTGCTTGTAGAGGACCACCTTGCGGATCGGGAGCTCGGCGCCTTCGCCCTCGCCGGCGTGCACGCGCGGGACGAGCGTCGTGAACAGCGTCGTCACGAGCGTCGTGACGAACAGCGCGCCGCGCAGCGCGGCGAACGGACGCGTGGACATGGAGGTCTCTCCTGCCGGGATTCCATCGGTCGGGGAAAAAGGGGGCGCCTGCGACCGGGAGCGGCGGACGCGGTTCCGCGTCAGCCGCCGTCGGACGCCGCGAGTTCGCCGTCACGCGCCTGCTCGCACGCGACGTCGTCGTCGAGCGAGTCGAGGTAACCGTCGGGCAGGGCGACCTTCTGCGTGCCGTTCCGCTTGCAGCGCCGTGCCCGCAGCGCGGCGACCGGATAGGGCTCGTCGGGCGGGAGATCCGCGACGACGGCGCGCACCTCCTCCAGCGACTGCGCGCGGAAGAGCGCGTTGCGGACCGGCCCCGAATGGGGGAAGCCCTTCAGGTACCAGCCGCACCACTTGCGCATCTCGAGGACGCCGAAGTGCGGGCCGAACAGCTCGACCAGGAGTGCGGCGTGGCGCAGGAGGATCGCGACGACCTCGCCGAGGCGCGGCGGAGACGGCGGCGAGCGGCCTTCGAAGACCTCGGCCAGCTCCCGGAAGAGCCACGGCCGGCCGAGGCAGCCGCGCCCGACGATCACGCCGTCGCACTTCGTCGCGCGCACCATGCGCAGCGCGTCGAACGCCTCCATCACGTCGCCGTTGCCGAGGACCTGAAAGGCGCCGAGCGCCGCCTTGAGCTCGCCGATCGCCGCCCAGCGCGCCTCGCCGTCGTAGAGCTGCGCGGCGGTCCGCGCGTGCAGCCCGATCCACGCGCACCCCTCCTCCTTCGCGATGCGGCCCGACGAGAGGTAGGAGAGGTGGTCGTCGTCGACGCCGAGCCGGACCTTGACCGTGACCGGGACGTCGCCGGCCGAGCCGACGACGGATCGCACGAGACGCGCCATCAGGCGCGGCTTGAGCGGGATCGCGGAGCCGCCGCCGGCCGCCGTGACCTTGCGCACCGGGCAGCCGAAGTTGAGGTCGAGGTGGTCGACGGCGCCCTCGCCGACGAGGCGGCGCGTCGCCTCGGCGAGGACCGCGGGATCGGTGCCGTAGAGCTGCAGCGAGCGCGGCGACTCCTCGGGGTGGAACGCCGCCAGCGTGCGCGTCTTCTTCTGCCCTTCGACGAGGCCGCGCGCCGTGATCATCTCGCTCACGTAGAGGCCGGCGCCGAAGGAGCGGCAGAGGCGGCGGAACGCGGAATTGGTGACGCCCGCCATCGGGGCGAGGACGACCGGCGGCCAGACGCGGAAGCGGCGCAGGTCGAGCGGATGGAACTCGTTCTCGGCGGCCGGCGCGACGCCTCGGTTGAGTTCGGTGACGTAGTCGTGCATCTCCGTTATTCTCCCCCCCACCCTGGGGAGGGTGAAACAGCATGGTCCAGCGCTTTCCGCGTCCTTGCCTGCGTACCTCGCGACTCCTGGCGGTCCTCGCCGTGGCGGCCGCCGCGGCGTCTCCGTTCGGGGCGACCGGGTGCAGGGCCGAACCGGCGGTGGTCGCCGTGCGCGACGAGAGCCATCCGCCGGGCGGGAAGTACGTCGTCACCGCGACCCTGCAGCCGTGGAACCGCGGCTACTACTCGGCGGCCGTCACGATCCACAACGAGACCAGCCAGACGCTCTTCCTCAAGCCGTCGATGTTCCGCCTCGAGGGCACGGCGCCGACCAGCTTCGTCGCGGCCGACCGCATCCCGATGATGTTCGGCCGCGCCGGCTATCGCATGCCTCCCCACGTGGACGCGCGCTGCACCGTGCAGGGCGAGATCTTCTACGGCATCCGCGGCTCGGAGGTCCCGAAGGGGCCGGTCCGCTTCGTCGTCGACATGCCCGACGGCCAGCACACCTTCGAGTGGTCGCTCATCGAGTAGACGTCCCGTCTACCAGTCCTGCTCGTCCTTGAGCTGCCGGCCCATCAGGTCGCGCACGGCGCGCGAGGGGTCCTTGTCCTCGTAGAGCACCTTGTAGACCTGCTCGCAGATCGGCATCTCGACCTTCTGCGCGCCCGCGAGCTTCTCGACGGCGGCGGCGGTCTTCACGCCCTCCGCGATCTGGCGCATCGACGCGACGATGTCCTGGACCTTCTCGCCGCGGCCGATGCGCTCGCCGACCAGGCGGTTGCGGCCGTGGCGCGAGACGCAGCTCGTCACGAGGTCGCCGATGCCGGCCAGGCCGAAGAACGTCTCGCGATTCGCGCCGAGCGCGACGCCGAGACGCGCCATCTCGACCACGCCGCGGGTGAGCAGCGCCGCCTTGGTGTTGTCGCCGAAGCCGAGCCCGTCGACGATGCCGCCCGCGATCGAGATCACGTTCTTCAAGGCGCCGGCGAGCTCGACGCCGAGCGGGTCGACGTTGGTGTAGACGCGGAAGCGCTCCGCCGTCAGGAGATCCTGGACGCGCAGCGCGAGCCCCTTGTCGGTCGACGCCGCGACCACCGTCGTCGGCATGCGGCGCGCGACCTCCTCGGCGTGGCTCGGCCCGCTCACCACGACGGAGGGCACCGCGCCCATCACCTCGCGCAGGATCTCGCTCGGCCGCTTCAGGGTGGTCTGCTCGATCCCCTTCGACGCCGTGACGAAGATCGGATGGGAGTCGTGCAGCGGCTTCTTCCACTTCTCGAGCGTCGCGCGCAGGAACTGGCTCGGGACGGCCAGCACGACGACGTGGGCCCAGTCGAAGGCGTTGGCGGCGGTCGTCACCTCGATCCGGTCGGGGATCTCGACGCCCGGCAGGTAGCGGGGATTGCGGCGCGTGCGCGCCATGTCGGCGCCGTACGCCGTGTCGTGCACGTAGAGCGAGACGTGGATGCCGCGCTCGTTCAGGACGAGCGCGAGCGCCGTCCCCCATCCGCCGCCGCCGACGACCAGGACCCGTTCCATTCCCACCTCACCGCGACTGCGGGAGGCCCGAGCGCGGCTCCTCGCCGCGCAACAGGCGCCCGATGTTGCTCTTGTGCCGGACCAGGATCAGCGCGCCGACCACCAGCGCCGCCCAGCGGATCTCCTTCGCCACGACGACCGACGACAGCTTCGGCAGCAGCCAGCAGGCGAGCGGCAGCACGACCGCCGCCGCCAGCGACGCGAGCGAGACCCAGCGCGTCGTCCGGTAGACGACGAACCACGCCGCGAACGCGCACAGCGCCGGCGCCCACGCCAGGGCGACGAAGACGCCCGAGGCCGTCGCCACCCCCTTGCCGCCTTTGAAGCGCAGGAACACCGGAAAAACGTGGCCGACCACCGCCGCCACGCCGCAGCCGAGCGCCAGCAGCGGCGCGGCGACCCCGTCGGGCACCGGGTCGCGCCGCAGCGCGAGCAGCGTCGGGACGAAGCTCTTCAGGAAGTCGAGGGCGAAGACGAGCGCGAAGTACGGGCGGCCGAGCACGCGCCCGGCGTTGGTGGCGCCGATGTTGCCGCTGCCCGCCTTGCGCAGGTCGACGCCGCGCAGACGGCCGACCACGAGGCCCGTCGGCAGCGAGCCGGCGACGTAGCTCGCGATCCACCATCCTGCGTCCGCCGCGACCAAGAACGGCTCTCCTCCGCGTCCCCCGGCCGGCCCGATCGAAGCGGGGCAGCATAACGGTTGCCCGTCACGCGCGCGGCCGCCATCATCCCCCGCCTCCCATGGTCGAGCGTCGCGCGCGAGACGAGGCGTCGGTCCCGCCACGCGTCCGGGCGCGTCCGCGCGGCCGGCCGGTGCGCTGGCGCGTCGGCATCGACACCGGCGGGACGTTCACCGACCTCGTCGCGCTCGAGGTCGGGGCGCGCGGCGGCCCGGCGTCCGTCGTCGTCCCCGTCGTCGTCAAGGTCCCGTCCACGCCGCGCGCGCCCGAGGCCGGCGTCCTGCACGCGCTGCGCGAGCTCGAGCGGCGCCTCGGCGAGCGCGCGCGCGACGCCGAGTTCGAGGTCGTGCACGGGACGACGGTCGCGACCAACGCCGTGCTCGAGGGCCGCGGCGCGCGCGTCGTGCTCGTCACCAACCGCGGCTTCGAGGACGTGATCGAGATCGGCCGGCAGGCGCGCCCCGACCTCTACGACCTCGAGCCGCAGCGCCCCGAGCCGCTGGTCGCCCGCGCGAACCGCGTCGGCGTCGACGAGCGCACGCTCGCCGGCGGCGAGCGGCTCGTGAAGCTCACGCCGCGCGAGCTCGCGCGCGCCGTCCGCGAGGTCGCGCGCCGCCGCCCCGAGTCGATCGCGATCGGCCTGCTGCACTCCTACGCCAACCCGGCGGCGGAGCGCGAGCTCGAGCGCGCGCTCGCGCGGCTCGGCGTCCCGATCTCGCGCTCGAGCGAGGTCGCGCCGCTGATGCGCGAGTACGAGCGCTGGTCGACGACCGTCGCCAACGCCGCGCTCGCGCCGCTCTGCCGCCGCTACCTCGAACGGCTCGCGCGCGCGCGGCCGCGCACGAGGCTCTTCGTGCTGCAGAGCCACGGCGGCTGGACC
>DASRRB010000335.1:0-4066 GCA_035695985.1 Planctomycetota bacterium
ACCGCCTGCAGCGCGCGCAGGATGGCGTCGCGCTCGATCTCCTCCATCGTGAGCGGCCGATCCCCGACGCCCGCGCCGCCGGGAAAGGCGTCGGGGCGCAGGCCCTCCGCGATGGCGGGCTCCGCGCCCCGCGCGAAGCCGCCGCCGGCGCCGGCGCCCGCCGTGCAAGGCGCCCCGAAGCCGGGCGACGCGGGAGGACCCGCGCACGCCGACCCCGACGCCGAAGAGGAGCGCCGTCCGCCGCCGACGCCGATCCTCACCAGCGGCCCGCCCGGGAAGATCGAGGTCGACAGCTACGTGCACTGCTTCGGCGAGACGTTCCGCGGCGAGAAGCTCGACCACACCTTCATGCTGAAGAACAGCGGCACGGGCGACCTCACGATCCAGGAGATCCGCAACAGCTGCTCGTGCACGGCGGCGCGGCTGAAGATCGGCGACAAGACGCTGACGCAGGAGGAGATCAAGCGCTCGAAGAACCTCGGGACGCTCAAGCCGGGCGAGACGGCGGAGCTCTCCGTCGAGCTCAAGACCGCCTCCGCGGCGGCGCCCGGCCACGACCTCCCGATCAAGAAGTTCGTGCGTGTCTTCTCGAACGACCCGACCAACTTCTCCCTCGCGCTCTCGCTCGAGGCCACGATGGTCACCCCCTTCACGCTCGACCCGGTCGAGCTCGACCTCGGCCGCGTGAAGCACGGCAAGGAGGCGACGGTCGCCACGACGCTGGGCGCCGGCAAGCTCGGCGACTTCAAGATCACGGCGGTCAAGTCGCCCAACGAGGAGTTCGTCAAGCTCACCTGCACGAAGGTCGAGGGCGCCGCGACGCCGACCTACAAGATCGAGGCGAAGCTGCTCTCCTGCGCCCCGCTCGGCGCGTTCAACAACCGCATCGAGCTCGACATCGACCACGCGCGGGTGAAGGAGATCTCGATCCCGCTGCGCGCCGTCGTCGAGCCCGACGTGACCTTCGTCGGCAACGCGCGCGACGGCTCCGACCGCATCGACTTCGGGCAGCTGCTCGGCGACCAGGACGTGACCGCGGAGCTCGTGATCACCAACGGCGACCCGAAGGTCCCCTACCTGCTGAGGACGGTGACCGTCGACGCCAAGCCCTCGAGCGACGCCTTCAAGACCGAGATCGTCGAGGTCGAGAAGGGCGTGAAGTACGTGGTGAAGCTGGTCGCGCCCAAGTCGATCTCGAAGTCGCGCTTCTTCCAGGGCAGCCTCGAGGTGAGCGCCGAGCACCCCGACGTCCCGGTGAAGCGCGTCACGTTCCGCGGCTGGTTCAAGCAGCAGAACTCGTGAAGCCGCGGCGGACCCGGCGAAACGCGCGCGCTCTCGCGGCGGTCGCGCTGGCTGCGCCGCTCGCGACGTTCGCCTGCCAGGAGACGGCGCCGCCGCGCGCGCCGCCGCAGCCCGCGGCCGACGCGACGCCGCCGTCCGCGCCGCGCGGCGGCCCGATCGAGCTCCTGCTCACCGGCGACGACGACGGCTACCTCGACGCCTGCGGCTGCGACGACGGTCTGCTGGGCGGACTGCCGCGCCGCAAGACGGCGATGCGGAACCTCGGCGTCGAGGACGGCCACGCGCTCGTCCTCTCGAACGGCGGCCTCGCGCCGCTGCGGCCGGGCGTCGCGCCCGACGCTCCGGAACGCGACCTCGACCGCGAGAAGCTGCTCTTCCAGCTCCAGTCGATGGTCGCCGACATGCACTACGCCGCGATCGCGCTCACGCCGAGCGAGCTCGCGCTCGGGCGCGCCACGCTGGAGTGGGCGGCCGCGTCGCTCGGCGACGCCTGCCCGTTCGTCGCGACCAACCTGGTCGACGCGCGGGCGGCGGCCGACTCGACGCAGCCGGAGCTCAAGTTCGTGCGCTCGGTCGTGCGCACGGTGCGCGACCGGACGATCGCCGTCGTCGCGGTGATCGCGCCGAGCCGCGCTGCCGCGGTCGCGGCCGTCGATCCGCACGTGAAGCTCGAGCCGATGGCGGAGGCGCTGCGCGCCGAGCTCGCGAGGGTCGCGGCGCAGCGGAAGCCGTGGAAGACGGTCGTCCTCGCGCAGGCCGACGCCGACGAGGCGAAGCAGCTCGCGCGCGACGTCCTTTCGCTCGACGCGATCGTGATCCCCAATCCCGACGGGGAGGACGAGCCCGAGGAGAAGCTCCGCCGCGTCGACTCGACCGACATCCTCACGACGGGGCGCAAGGGCAAGTTCGTCGTGCGCTACCGCTTCGGCGCCGACGGCGGCCGCGCGAGCTGGAAGGCGGAGGACGTGAACGACCAGCTCGAGAAGAACGGCGACGTCGTGGTCTGGGTCGACTCCTACCGCGACCTCCTGAAGGAGAAACAGCTGATCCAGCGCTGGTACGGCCGCCTCCCCGATCCGGGCGGCGTCGCCTACGTCGGCGCCGACGAGGGGTGCGCGAACTGCCACGAGAAGGCGTGGAAGACGTGGCAGGCGTCGCGCCACGCGCGCGCGTGGGCGACGCTCGTCGTGCAGGACGAGCCGCCGCCGCCGGAGCTGAAGAAGGGACGGCTGCGCAACGCGATCTTCGACCCCGACTGCGTGAAGTGCCACGTGACCGGCTTCGGGTACGCCTCGGGCTACCGCGGCCCCGACCAAGAGGACGTGCACGCGCCGCTCGTGAACGTCGGCTGCGAGGCGTGCCACGGCCCGGCCGGCGACCACGCGACGCGCGCGTCGCGCGGCGACACGACCTATCCCGGCGGCCACGCGCCGAGCGTCGCGAACGGCGCCGCCTTCGCGTTGTGCGTGCGTTGCCACGACCCCGACAACTCGCCGAGCTTCGAGCTCAAGAACTACTGGGTCGGCAGGGTCCACGGCGAGCAGCGCGAGGCGGTCGCGCACGGGAAGGAGTGAGCCCGACCTCGTGCGCGCGACGTCCCGAATCGCGTTCGTCGTCGCCGGCGTGCTGCTCGGCCTCGCCCTCGCCGAGGGGACGCTGCAGGGGCTGCGGCGCGCGCTCGGCGCCGGCTTCGCGCCCGATGCGCGCGCGACGGCCCATCCCGGCAAGATCGCGCTGCTCTGCGTCGGCGATTCGCACACGTACGGGCTCGGCGTGCAGCGCGAGCTGCAGTCGTTCCCGGTGCGGCTCGAGGTGGCGCTGAACGGCGGGCGGCGGGACGGGCCGTTCGTGGTCGAGAACCTCGGGACGCCGGGCAACAACACGGCGCTGACGCGCTGGCAGGCGCGGCGCGCGCTGGCGCGCGGCCATTGGGAAGCGGTCGTGGCACTCGCCGGCTTCAACGACGAGTGGAACGTGACCGTGCCGCCGGCCGACGACGCCGCGCAGCCCGCGCCGAAGCTCCTCCTGCCGCAGCTCCTGCGCTGGATCGCGTTCTGCCTGAAGCCGCCGGCGCCGGCCGTCGACGCCGTCGACCGCGACGGACGCGGCCTCGTGATCCGCGGCCCCGACGGGAGCGTGCAGCCGGTGAACGGCGATCCCGACTCGAGGCCCGGCCTCCACGCGGGAGCCGACCTGGCGCGCGAAGTCGAGGCGGGGCTCACCGCACTCGTGCGCGACTGCCGGCGCGACGGCGTCGCGGTCGTGCTCCAGACCTACGCGACGCGCATGAACGACGCGTTCCAGATGGCGAGCGCCGGCGCGCGCGTCACCGCGCAGAAGGAGCACGTGCCGCTGGTGGACCAGGCGGCGTGGTTCGACGACCACGCGCGCGGGCTCGCGCCCGAGCTCCTGTTCCAGCCCGACGGCCACCCCAACGGCGCCGGCTACGACCTGATGGCGCGCGCGATCGTCGAGAAGCTGCGCGAGCTGAAGAGGCAGGGGCGAAAGCCGTTCGACAGCTGGCCGATCCCGGACGAGACTGCGGCAGGCGCGGGAGGAACGCCGGCCGAGGGGCCGGTCGCGGCGAGCGAGCTCACGCTCGAGACGGCGCCCTCCGATTCACCCGACGTGGTGCGCTTCGCCCTGCGCGGGCCGGCCGGGGCGAAGTTCCGCGTCGTCTTCGCGCGCGCACGGACACCGGCGCGCGCGGGAATTCCGGCGGACGGGAGCGCGGGCGAGCTGCTCGGGCTCGAGCGCGACGCGC
>DASRRB010000336.1:0-9934 GCA_035695985.1 Planctomycetota bacterium
TTCGCGCGCGAAGGCGCGCCTCGCGGCGCGCGCGCCCGCTCCGCCGCCCGCTCCCGCTCCGCGCGCTCCGCAGGGCCGCGGCGCGCCGTCGAAGGCCGCCGCCCGGGCCGCCGCGGCCGCGCACGCCGCGCAGCACGCGCACCTCCACCACCCCGAGCTGCTCGAGAAGAAGCCGACCGTCGAGCCGATCGTCAAGATCGGCTTCGGCATCGCCGGCGGGCTCATGATCCTGGTGCTCGTCGTCTTCTTCGTCGTGAAGGGCAAACATGAAGCTGAGCGCAAGGTCCAGGAGCAGCTCCAGACGGCGCGCAAGGAGTTCATCGACTACATCCGCGAGCGCACCGTCGGCAGCGAGGTGAACGGCGCGAAGGCGGCGCAGGAGATCCTCACCTGGGCCGACTCCCACAAGGAACTCTGGGAGCACGACGAGGACTACCGCAGCGAGGTGCAGGGCTGGATCACCAAGTCGCGCGTGCTGCTCGACCAGAGCCAGCAGATGAAGGACATGGAGGACAAGCTCGCCGGCGTCGAGGCGGGGCTCAAGAACGTGGCCGGGCTCAACGTCGAGAACGTCCGCGAGATGCAGACCAAGCTCTCCGAGCTGGCGCGCATGGACATCGGGACCGAGACGTTCAAGAAGCGCGTGAAGGACGCGGTCGCGGAGTGCTCGCACCTCTACGCCACGAAGCTCCACGACGACTCGATCGCCTTCGCCAACGGCAACGCGAGCCAGCCGCGCCTCGCGCTCAACCGCTACTACCAGGCGGAGGACGAGCTGAAGAACATGCTCGAGGCGGCCTGGAAGGCCGAGCAGGCCAGCAAGAACCCCGAGGAGCGCAAGTTCTTCGAGCCGCTCTACAAGGAGGTCGCCGAGGCGGGCGACCGCACGGCCGTGCAGCTCTTCAACGACTCGTCCGCGATCGAGGGCGCGTCGCAGACCGACCTGCTCACCCCGCCGCAGGCGACCAAGTGGAACCCCAAGCGCTTCCAGGCGCTCAACGGCGGGCTCGAGATCGACGGCGGCGCGGAGGGCGGCAAGAAGGCGACGATCGTCTCGATCCTCGACCTCGAGCAGCCGCGCAACTTCGTGCTCGACCTCGAGTTCACGATCGACAAGGGCGTGGTGATCATGTACTTCCACCTCGGCAGCCGCGCGACCGAGGCGACGCCGTGCAAGCGGCTCGAGTCGGAGGGCCAGTCGCAGAACGTGACGCCGAACAAGCTGACCAAGGTGCGAATGGCCGTCATCGGCGACCAGTTCACCTGGCGCTTCCTCGAGGACGACCTGAACAGCGGCGAGCTCAAGGAGACGGTGGCTTGGAACAAGTCGCGCAAGGGCGCGATCGGCTTCGAGGTCAACCCGGGCACGAAGCTCCGCATCTCCAAGATGAAGATCAAGAACCTGCAGTGACCTGAGCGTTCACGAAGCGGCCCGGCGCGGGACCTCCGCGCCGGGCCGCTCGCATTTCCGGGACGCGCTCGACGATCAGGCGAGGTCGAAGAGCAGGAGCTCCGCCTCGGCGGACGCCTGGATCGCGATCTTCGACGCGTCCTCGATCGCCGCCCCGTCCCCCGCCGCGAGACGCGTCGCCTTGCCGCCGTCCGTCGTGACCTCGAGCTCGCCGCGGATCAGCTGCAGCCACGCGCC
The DNA here is from genome assembly GCA_035695985.1 of Planctomycetota bacterium. Classification (GTDB taxonomy): domain Bacteria; phylum Planctomycetota; class B15-G4; order B15-G4; family SIAN01; genus DASRRB01. The sequence continues at coordinate 1,649 of DASRRB010000336.1, forward strand.
CCGCCCGTGCGCGAGCGCATGCTCCACGCGCGCGCCGGCCGGCAGCGTCGCCGCCCAGATCGCGGCGTCCTGGTGGATCGTGACGGCGCCGTCGCGCCCGTCGCGCGCCGCGACGAGGCGCAGCCGGCCGCGCCGCTCGGCGTCGGGGAAGCGCTTCTGCTCGTAGCCCGGTGCGAGGCCGCGCTGCTCCGGGAAGATCCAGATCTGGAGCAGGTGCACCGGCTCCGCCTTCGAGGAGTTCATCTCGCTGTGCCGGATGCCGGTGCCGGCGGTCATGCGCTGCACCTCGCCGGGCGTGATCGTCGAGCCGTTCCCCATGCTGTCCTGGTGCTGCAGCGCGCCGGAGACGACGTAGGTCACGATCTCCATGTCGGCGTGCGGATGGGTCGGGAAGCCCGAGCGCGGCGCGACGCGGTCCTCGTTGATCACGCGCAGCGACCGGAAGTGGACGTGGTCGGGGTCGCGGTACTCGCCGAAGGAGAAGGTGTGGCGGCTGTCGAGCCAGCCGATCTCGGTCACGCCGCGCTCGCCGCTCCGCCGTACCCGGACCATCTCCCGCCTCCGTTCAGATTTCGCGGACCCGGATGCCGCGTCGAGCGAGCGCCGCGAGGTACTGGTCGGCCGGCACGCACTCGTCGGGGGTCCAGACGCCGGCCGGAGCGATCTCCTTCCTGACCTGCATCTGGGCGGTCACGGATAGCGAATAACCCGTCGTCCGCATCATCGCGCTGATGCCGTTCACCTCGTCGTAGGCGTCGACCAGCTCGAAGCCGGCGCGCGCCGGCTGGCCGGCCCGCTTCCCTTCGCAGACGACGCGCAGCGCGACGAGGTCGCGGCCGCGGGGCTTGTCGAGCTTCGGGCGCAGCACGGAGATCACGAGGTCGCGCGGCTTCACGCGCACGCCCTTCACGTCGACCTCCTCCGACGAGAAGAAGCCGAGGTCGCGCAGCGACTCCATGATCTTCGCGTGGCCGGGGTAGCGCAGCGTCTTGTACTCCATCCGGCCGATCTTCCCCTCGTACTTGAAGCTCATGGTCGAGAGGCCGCCGGCCGTGTGGAACGCCTCGAGGCGGCCGAGCGGCGGCGCGAAGTCGACCGGCTCGAGCTCGGAGAGCGCGGCGCGCTTCGCCGGCCGCCCGTTCTCCAGCACGAACGACTCGGTCGTGTAGTAATCGAGCACGCCCTCGAGCGAATAGACCAGCTGGTAGTTGAGCGGCGGCTCGGGCTTCTGCGGCAGCCCGCCCACGAAGAGGCGGCACGAGTCGACGTGGTCGAGCTTCTTGATCGCCGCCTCGGCGAGCACGTTCACGAGGCCCGGCGCGAGCCCGCAGTCGGGGACGATCGTGATCCCCTTCTTCTGGGCGAGCGGCGCGAGCTTCTTCTGCTCGAGGACGATCTCCGTCTTGCCGCCGAGGTCGCACCAGTGGACGCCCGCCGCCGCGGCGAGCGCCGCGAGCGGGCCGTTCAGGTAGTAGGGCACCGCCGAGAGCGCCGCGTCGACGCCGGAGAGCGCGCGCTTCACCGCCGCCTCGTCCTTGACGTCGAGCTCGATCGTCTCGAGCCGCCCCTTCCCGTCCGCCAGGTACGGCTGCAGGAACGGTTTCAGCTTCCCGATCGAGACGTCGGCGAGGCGCACCTCCTCGACGTCTTTCTGCTGCAGGAGGTCGAAGGCCGCGGCCGAGCCCTGCAGGCCGGCGCCGAGCACGAGCATCCGCATCGTCAGGACTCCGCACCCGGCGCGACGACCGGGGGCGCGGAGCTTACGCGAAGCGGCGAGGCGGGGAAGGCGGCGCGCGCCGCGTCAGTGCGTGGCGGTCGCGCGGCGCGTGCGCTGCAGCGCGAGCACCGCGAACGCGGTCCCGTAGGCGCGCGTGTACTCGCTGATGTGGAAGTCCCAGAACGCGCCGTCGGCCTCCTGGATCTCGAGCAGCTTCTGCTGCAGCTGCTTCGCGAACGGCGCGCGCTGGTCGGTCGGCAGGAGCTCGATCGCCTCGCTCGCGTAGTAGTGGCCGAACAGGAAGAAGTAGGCGGCGACCGCGTACCACGACTCGTGGGGGATCGGCTTCTTGCGGGCGACCGCCAGGAAGCGGTGGTGCTCGAAGAACTGCTCGAGCCCGGGCTTCACCACTTTCGCGTCGAGCAGGCCGCCGCGCACCAGCGCGACGTTCCCGACCTGGATGCGGCCGAGCGACCCCTTCACCTGGTCGATGAACTCGAGGTGCGCCGGCGAGCTCACCGCGCTCACGTTGTAGGTGAAGGCGCCGGTCGGCAGGCGGGCGTGCGCGACGCACGCGAGCGCCTTGTTCAGCATGCGCGGGTCGACCTTGAGCCCCGCCTTCTCCGCGTCGAGCAGCCCGATCACCGCGGCCGCGGTCGTGAACGACGTGGTCCAGACCGGCGGGATGGTGGTCGCGTCGGTGTCGTAGTAGGCCCAGCCCCCGAACGGCGTCTGCCAGCGCTCGAGCGCCGCGATCAGCTCCGTCGCGCGCGCCGCCATCGCCGGCCGGCGCGGGTCCTTCGCGAAGCGCTCCAGCGGGAGGAGGCGGGCGAACGCCTGCACGCCGTAGACGTAGGCCCAGACGTTGTCGGTGTCCCACTCCGAGACGCGCTTGGGGAGCGGACGCTGGAGCAGCGCGTCGACGGCCTTGTCGAGGGCGACCTCGTCGGCCGCCGTCGACCCGCATTCGGCCAGCGCCATCGCGCAAAGCCCGGTCGTCGCGTAGGTCCACGCCTCGTAGGTGTGGAGCGTCGCGAACGACTCGTTGAACATCACGTTGCGCGGCGCGCCGAAGCTGCCGTCCTTCTCCTGCGTCGCGCGCAGGTAGGCGACGCCCTTCGCGATCGCGTCGGCGACAGTCGCGTCGAGCGACTTCGCCTTCGCGACGGCGGGAGCGGCATCGCCGGCCGGCGGCGCTCCCGCGTCCTGCGGCACGGCGAGCGCGGTCGCGCACGCGAGCGCCGCTCCCGGCGCGAGCATCCGGAGAGGAGTCACGGCCGCGTCACTGCGCGCCCGTCGGAGGAGAGGCCGCCTTCTGCTTCGCCTTGTCGATCTCGCGCACGAGCTTGTTGACCTCGTTCTGCTGCGCCTTGACCGCCATGTCCTTGTCGATCTGCCCGCTGCGCAGCCCGAACTCCGCTCGACGCAGGTCGCCGGTCTTGTCGGTGACGGCCGCCTCGAGCTTGTGGAGCGCATCGGGCTGCTGGACGTTCACGAGGTCGTCCAGGTCCTTCTGCTGCAGCGCGAGGTTCTGCCGCATCCGCTCGAGCCGCCGCTTCGAGCGCGCCAGCACGATCTCCTTGGTCTTGTCGGCGAGCTCGTCCTTCGAGTACATGAGCTCGAGCTGCTCGAGCTCCTCCGCCTGCTCGGTGACCGAGTCCTTCGCCTGCTGCAGGTCGAGCTGGGCGCGCGCGCTCTTCTGCGGCATCTCGACGTTCACGAAGTGGTCGCGCGCCTTGGTCGCGACCGTGAGCTCGAACTTCGCCTTCTCCACCGCCGCCGCGCCGTCGATCCGCTGCTGGTCGGCGTCCATGTTCGCGCGGTCGAGCTTGATCTTGGCGATCTCGAGCTGCGCCGCGGAGTCCTCCGCCTTCTGCTTCAGCTCGTCGGCGCTCGGCGCCGCCGGCGCGGCGGCGCCCGGCGCGGCCGCGCCCGCCGGAGCCGGCGCGCCCGCCTGCGGCGCGGCACCCGTCGCCGGCGCTTCGCCCGGGGTGGCCGGATCCTTCGACGTCATCGAATCGCAGCCGACGGTCGAGCAGAGCAGGACGACGGCGGGGACGAGCAGGCGACGCATGCGAGTTCCTCCTCCTCGGGACCGGACCCTTCCAATGGAGCGGGAGCATATCGGCGCTCCGTTGCGCGCCGCAGCGGCCGCTCGCATGATCGCCGCGCCGATTCCCGTCCCGCCTCGGAGATGCGGATGCGATCGCTCCCTCTCGCGCTGTTCGCCGCGTTCGCCGCCTTGACCGGCTGCAGCGAGCCCTCAGCCGACGTCGGCAGGCCACCGAATTCGCCGCTCGGAGCACCGAGCAGCCGGCCGCCGCCGAGCGACCCGTCCGGATTCGCGAGCCGCCTCGTCTCCTGCTTCGACGGCAAGACGCTCGCCGGGTGGAAGCTGGTCGGGGGCGAGGGGCCCGGATACGTCGTCGAAGGCGGCGCGATCGTCTGCCCGAAGGACGGCGGCGGGAACCTCTTCCTCGAGAAGGAGTTCGGCGACTTCGCCTTCAGCGTCGAGTTCCAGACCGAGCCGGGCGGCAACAACGGCATCGGGATCCGGGCGCCCTACGAGGGCGACGCGGCCTACGTCGGGATGGAGGTGCAGGTCCTCGACGACTTCGACCCGCAGTACGAAAAGCTCCTCCCCGGCCAGTACTGCGGCTCGATCTACAAGGTCTCGCCGGTGAAGCGCGGTGCGCTGAAGCGCGCCGGCGAATGGAACCGCATGGAGATCTGGGCCGTCGGCCGCCACGTCAAGGTCTGGATCAACGGCGTGCTCAGCAACGACGCCGACCTGAACGCGGTGACCGACCCGGAAACGCTCGCCGAGCACCCCGGCATGCTGCGCGAGCGCGGGCACATCGGGTTCCTCGGCCACCGGAGCCTCGTCCGCTTCAAGAACCCCAAGGTCGCCGACCTCGCGACGCCCGCCGCCGACAACACGCCGCCGGCCGGCTTCGTCGCGCTCTTCGACGGCCGCGACCTGAACGGCTGGAAGGGGCTCGTCTCCCCCGACAAGGGGCCGCCCGGACGGCGCGCGCTCGCCGCCGACGAGCTGAAGTCGGCGCAGGTCGCGGCCGACCAGCAGATGCGCGACCACTGGTCGATCGTGAACGGCTGCCTGCTCTACGACGGAAAAGGGCAGAGCCTCTGCACGGCGAAGGACTACCGCGACTTCGAGCTCTGGGTCGACTGGAAGATCGAGAAGGCGGGCGACAGCGGCATCTACCTGCGCGGCAGCCCGCAGGTGCAGATCTGGGACAATCCGATCGGCTCGGGCGGCCTCTACAACAACCAGAAGAACCCCGACAAGCCGCTCGTCGTCGCCGACAAGAAGCCCGGCGAGTGGAACCACTTCCGCATCGTGATGGTGGGCGACAAGGTCACCGTCTACCTCAACGACGAGCTGGTCGTCCGCGACACGACGCTCGAGAACTACTGGGACAAGACGCGCACCACCCCGATCGACCCGACCGGCCAGATCGAGCTGCAGCACCACAACTCGGTGCTCTGGTTCAAGAACGTCTATCTGCGCGAGCTGCCGCCGAAGTGAACGGGGCGCGGGCGCCTGCTGGACCGGGCTCTCAGCGCGCCGTGACGTAGATCGGGCTCGACCACGCCGTCTCGCCGTCGACCTGGACCGTACGGGCGTAGTACCAAGCTCGGCCGGGCGGCGGCTCCTCGTCGCTCCACTCCTGCTCGAAGTCGCGCGTGCCGAGCGAGCGGAGCGCGCCGTCGCCGGCCGACCGCTGCGCCGAGAGCGGGCCGTCGAAGGAGTCGCGCGCGTCGAGCTCCCACGCGCCGAGCGGCGAGTCGCCGCGCGCCACCTTGCCGGCGACGTCGCGCAGCGCCGCCGTCTTCGTGAACGCGGGCGCTGCGTCGGCCGGACCGCTGCCCGCCTCGATCGTGACGGAGTCGTCCGCCGGGCCGCGCAGCCGCACGCGCGCGAGCGCCTTCTCCCAGTACCCGTCGTACCCCGCGGCCCACGTGAACACGGCCTCGTGCGGCGCGACCTTCCAGACCGGCAGCTCACCCTGGAGCATCGCGCGCGCGAAGAGCGGCACCTCGCCCGCCGCCTCGAACTCGCACGCCGTGGCGCGCACGCGCACCCAGAAGGGCAGGCGCACCGCGTTCGCCGCGCTCCCCGCCAGCGACTCCTTCGCGTTCGGCGCGTCGAACGTGAGCGTGCGCTCGACCGGCGCGTTCGCCGCGGGCTCGGCGCGGCCGACGACGCGCCACGGCACGCCGTTCCGGAACACGACCACGTCGGCGAGCTCGCGCACGCCGCGCAGCTTGAGCCGCACGCGGCGCGGCCCGCTCGCCGCAAAGCTCTCCCCCATCGTGTGGTCGTCGACGCGGAAGTCGACGAGCATCCCCTTCACCGTCGCGCCGTAGGTCCGCCGCGCGCGCAGCGCGTCGAAGAGGTGCTCGCGGTCGAGCTTCTCGGCAAGGACACACGCGTAACTCGCCCCTTCGCCGTGGTCGCTGCTCGCGATGAAGCCGACGTCGAGCAGCGCGGCGGCGTCCTGCCCGAAGCAGCCCTCGACCTGCGCCTGGTGCGACTGCTTGAAGCAGCCGTCGAACTCGTAGCTGCCGCGCTGCGCCTGATAGAGCTCGACCAGCCGCACGAGCTTGGGGTCGCAGCGCGTGAAGTTCGTCCGCCGCGTGAGGTCGGCCGGGTGGTGCGGGATCGCGATCGCGGTCGCCGGATCGAGCGCGGCGTACAGCCCCGACAACGTCGAGGCCTCCTTCCACTGGTCGCTCAGGAACGGCGCGAGCCCGCCGCGCAGGATGACGTTTTCGTGGCCGTAGACGCCCGTCGACCACTCGAAGCCGGCGAGCGCGCAGAAGTCGGGCGTGTTCTCGAGCTGGCTGCGGGCGTCGAGCCGCCACCACGCGCGCGCGTCGATCTGGCCGGAGTGCTCGGTCAGGGCCATGAAGTCGTAGAGGCAGACGTCGCGCCCCTGCTCCCAGCGCCCGTCGGGCCCCGGCTCGAAGCCGCGGCTGCAGCGCGAGACCGACGAGTGGCGGTGGAGGTCGCCCCAGTAGACGGTCCACGTCGTCGCGCCGGCCGTGATGCGGTCGTGATCGTCGCCCGACGCGATCGGTTCCGCGGGATCGGCGAGCGGATGGAAGTGGTCGGGCGCGAGGCGCGGCGCCGCCGAGACGAGCGCGCCGTCGGCCGCTGCGGCGGGCGCGCCTTCGGGGATCGGCGCCGTCGCGACGCGCGCGACGCCGAGCCCCGACGGCGCGAGCGAGCCGACCAGCATCACGTGCTGCGGCGCGAGACCCTGGAAGTGGTCCTGCGGCGCGGGCCGCTGCAGCGAGCCCGCCTCGTTCTCCGCGTGGTGGTCCTGCTGCCAGGCGACGACGGTCGCCTCCGCCGTGCAGACGAGTGCCGGCTCCTCGAGCCCGCCGTCGCTCCCCTCGAACGAGAGCGGCGCGCCGATGCCGCGGCCGTCGATCGCGTGGAGCAGCACCGGGAAGGAGTAGGCGCGGCCGCCCGTGCCGCGGCGGGCGAGGCAGCGCGTCGCGATCGCGACCCGGCCGTCCTTCGCGACGGCGACCCGCGGCCGCCCGCCGCCGAGCGACAGGAACGGGACGCCGGGCAGGAGGCCGCTCGCCGCGTCGGTCTCCGCAGCGCCGGCGACGCGCGGCCACGCGACGCGCGGCGTGCCGCCCTCGCCTCTCTCGCCGACGCGCACGCAGGCGACGCGCACGCTCGCGCGCGGCGGCGCGACCGCCTTCGCTCCGGCGCCCACGCGCAATTCGGCCGGCGTCGAGCTGCCGCGCGCGCCGTCCTCGACGCGGTCCCACGCGAGCCAGAGCTCGCCCTCGGGGCCGGCGGCGAGCGACGGATGGGAGTCGTCGGCGGGAGCGTCGGAGGAGACGTTCAGCGGCGCGGCGAGCTCGCGCTTCGCGGCGTCGAAGCGGCGCAGCGCGATCTCGTAGTCGCGCCCCGCCCAGCGCGACCACGCCACCCAGACGCCCGTCCCCGCGCACGCGACCGACGGGTCGAGGTCGCTCCCGCGCCCGTCGCCGACGGCGACGCTCGCGCCGAGGTCGTCGCCTTCGAGCGGCGCGAGCAGCACGTCGAACGAGCCGCGCCGCGGCTTCGCGTCGGGCCCCGCCGCAGGCGCCGCGCGCCACTCCTCCCACGAAAACCACAAGGTGCCGCCGTCGTCGCGCGCCACCGCGACCTGGCGGTGCTGCGTCGCGCCGCTCGTGAGCGCGCGCGGCGGGTCGAAGCCCTTCTCGTTGCCGCGCGTGAAGAGGAGCTGCCCGACACCGTTCACGAGCTGCGTCCAGGCGACGGCGAGCCGCCCGTCCTTCGTCGCGAGCGCGACGGGCCGCACGATCTGCGCCGCCGACTTCGTGACGGCGACCGCCGGCGCCGACGGCTTCCCGTCGGCGCCGAGCCACCACGCCGCGAGCCGGTCGCCGGCGCCGACCTCGTGCTCGATCGCCACGAGCACGACGCGGCCGTCCGCGAGCACCGCGAGCGCCGGGTCGCCGCGCTCGCGCGCCGCGTCTTCGACGCGCGCGCTCGCCGGCACGGTCGGTCCGGGGAA
>DASRRB010000337.1:0-5531 GCA_035695985.1 Planctomycetota bacterium
AGAAGGTCGAGGGACGGGACGCCGCGTTCGGCGGTCGACCACCGTGCGTCGTCGAGTCGTGCTCCGAATGCGCCGAATGCAGCGAGCCCCCCCGTCCATCTTTGGTCTGGGGCGAGCGTGTCCCGTCCCTCGACCTTCTTCCCCTCCGCCCCTCGACCCGCCCCCGCCCGTCGCGCGTTCGCGCACGAAGCCTCTCCCCGCGGCCTCTTCACCCCCGTCCTCGACGTCCGCTCCAGTGAAAACACGGAGGCCGCATCCGTTTCCGGACGCGGCCTCCGCGGAGATTCCTGGGCGTACTTCGTGCGCGCGGGGGCGCGCACGCGGGCATCACTCCATGGACGAGACGGCGGCGACGAGGCAGCCCTGCGCGATGGAGTTGAGCGGCTCCTTCGCGAGGCGGATGTTCTTCAGCTGGAGGGGGAACTTCACCTTCGCCACCTCTTCCTTGAAGACCTCGGCGAAACCCTGGATCAGCGCGCCGCCGCCGGCGCAGACGATGTCGACCGGATCCGTGAAGCTCGGCAGATCCTTGCCCATCATCAGGCGGTTGCGGATGTGGTTGATCGTGTAGCCCATCAGGTTGCGGTAGTAGATCGCGATCGCTTCCTGCTCGCGTCCCTTCGGAGTGCGGATGTCCATGCCGCTCTCCTTGATGAACGTCACCTTGCTGCTCGGCAGGCCGAGCACGTTGGCCGCGTTCTGGTCGATCCAGTCGCCGCCGCGCGCCACCGAGAAGGTGAGCGCCGGGATCGTCTTGTAGGCGACGCAGACGTTCACCATGCCGCCGCCGAAGCTGATGCCGATGCCGGTGAAGTCGTCGGCCGCGAGCTCCGCGAACGTGACCGCGTGGCCTTCGTTCATCGGCGTCGGCGTGTAGCCGAGCTTCTGCAGGATCCCCTGGAAGAGGCCCTGGTGGTAGACGACGTTGTTCTCGCGGTCGACCGATTCGGCCGGCACCGAGAAGAAGCACGGCTCGTTCGGGCCCGCCGGGTCGCCGAGCACCTTCTTGATGATCAGCTGGATCATCGGGAGGGCGTCCTTCTCCGAGGCGGAGATGAGGCCGTCCTTCATCGGGCGCCGCGTCGGCCGGCCGAACACGTTGGCCAGGTCGAACGCCGCTCCGCCGATCACCAGCAGCGAGTTCTCGTGCACGACGTACGGCACGTTGAGCCGCGTCAGCATCGAGCGCGAGTGGACGTCGCCCTGGATGTCGAGGAACGCGTTGCGCTCGCAACGGACGACGATGCCGCCCTTCGCGTCGCGCACCGCGGCCAGGATGTTGGCCGTTCCGATGTCGAGACCCTTGCCCGACATCTTCTGGGTCGAACCGCCCTTGTCGACGGTCGCCGCTGAAACCGAACCCGGACGCGCCGCGTCCGCGTGCTGCTCACCCGTTGCCATGGTGTTCCTTCACCCCTGTTCCCAGGATCCCTGGTTCGTTGCCGTCTCTTGAAGGACCGCGCTCACGCGCCGCCCTTGCCCTTTTTCATCGACTTCATGCGGGCCAGCGCGTCGCCGACGTCGCCGCCCTTGCTCTCCTTCGCCTCGACGCTGTCCATGTTCGACTCGACCTCGGGGATCGAGCTCGCGAACAGGCTGGCCAGCTCGGCGGTCGGCACGTCATCGCCGCCGGAGGAGGCGGCGACGCCGACCTTGCGGCCGATGCGGTCGATCTGCGAGGAGAGCTCCGCGCCGAGCGAGGCGAGCTTCTCGGCGATCGCGCCTTGCGTCGCCGGGTCTCCCGCGACCGCCGCCGCGGGGGCGGGGGCGCTCGGCTTGGCGTGGATCTCCTGGCGCAGCGCGCGCAGCTCGTCGAGCAGGTCGGTCGGCGAGCTGCCCGGCGCGCGGCTCTTGATCACGCGCAGCTCGGCGTCGAGCTCGGCGGTCTTCGCGGCCGCCTCGGCGATCAGCGCCTCCTTGGCCGTGACCTGCTGCTGCAGCGCGGACATCGCCGCGCGCATCTCGTCGATCTTCTTCGCGTCCTGCGCGCGCGCCGTGGTCATCTCGGCGCGCATCATCTCGTTCAGGACCTTCGACGAGTCGGCGACGACGCCGTCGCGCTCCTTCGGGCTCAGGTTCGCGCCGCGCTTGGCGAGCGCCACCTCGACGGAGCGCTCGATCATCTGGAGGATCTGGCTCGAGCGAATGACGCGGACCTGCTCGAGCCCCTTCTTCTTGAGCTCGTCGAGCGTGGTCCGGGTCGAGCGAGAGTTGAGCTCGCTGCGAACTTCGCTCAGGTACTCGGTGGCCATCCTTCCAGCTCCGCGGCCTGTGCGGACCTGCAGTCCGCCGTGTTCACCGGCTCGCCCTCCTTTCGGCGGGCACCGGTCGGCCGCTCAAGCGCGGGAGGAGGGAGGGGAAAGGCTTTCGCGTCTCAGGAGCTCCGGGGGAGCGAAGCGTCCGCCCCGCAGGCGGGCGAGCTCCTCGAGGCGCGCGACGACGGCCGGGAGGCCCCGCGCGCGCGCCCAGCGGACCGGGCCGCCGTGCGCGATCAGGACGCCGGCGCCGAGCTGCAGCGCGAGGTCGACGTCGTCCTCCGACGCCGCGACCCCCTCCTCGAGGCAGCGCCAGCTCTCCGCCGCGAGCAGATGGAGGAGGCGGTCGACCCAGGTGTCGACGGTCGCCGGGTCGGCGGGCAGGCTGCCGGCGGCGACGCGCGTGCGCAGCTCCGGGTCGGGCGTGCGCCCGCTCCCGTTCCGGGCGTAGACGTAGAAGCCGCGGCCCCCCTTCTTGCCGAGCCGCCCCTCGAGCGCGAGCCGGCGCACCAGCCCCACGTCGGCGAGGCGGTCGGGGAAGGCGGCGCGCATCACGTCGCCGGCGCGCGCCGCGACGTCGAGGCCGACCTCGTCGAGCAGCTCGATCGGCCCCATCGCCATCCCGGCCGCGCGCAGCGCGCAGTCGAGCGTCGCCATCGGCGCGCCCTCGTCGACGAGCCGCTCCGCTTCGAGCAGGTAGGGCGCGAGCACGCGGTTCACCAGGAAGCCGGGGCGGTTGCCCACGACGACCGGCGTCTTGCCGAGGCGGCGCGCCAGCGCGCAGGCGGCGGCGACGGTCCGCGCATCCGTCGCGGCGCCGCGCACCACCTCGACCAGCCGCATCGACTCGACCGGATGGAAGAAGTGGATCCCGACGAAGCGGGCCGGGCGCGCGAGGCCGCGCGCGATCGCGTCGACGTCGAGCGAGCTCGTGTTGGTGGCGAGGATCGTGTCGGGGCCTGTCCTCGCCTCGAGGTCCGCGAAGAGCGCGCGCTTCACCTCGAGATCCTCGACGACCGCTTCGAGCACGAGGTCGCAGTGCGCGAGGCCGGTGCGCTCGCCGGTCGCCTCGAGCCGGTCGACCGCCGTCTGCGCCCGCGCCGGGTCCTCGCGGAAGCGCCGCGCGAGCGTCTCCGCCGCGCGCTTGCGCCCGCGCGCCAGCGCCGCCGCCACGGGATCGTGGAGCCGCACGCGCAGCCCGGCTCCGGCGAGCTGCGCGGCGATCGCCGCCCCCATCTGGCCGGCGCCCGCGACGAACGCGCGCCCGAGCGACGCGGCCGCCTCCTCGCCGCCCGCCTTCGCGCGTTCGGAGAGCTGGAAGAGCCGCACCAGGCTGCGCGAGACGGGGCCGGCGGCGAGCGCGCCGAGCTCGCGCGCCTCGAAGCGGAAGCCCTCTTCACGCGGCAGGTCGTAGCCGGCGGCGACCGCTGCGAGGATGCGCAGCGGCGCCGGGAAGAGGTCGCCCGCCTTGCGCCGCACCTCGCTCGCCGCCTTCGCGAGGATGCGTCTCCGCAGCGGCCCGATCGCGCGAATTGCCCGCTCGAGCCACCGGGTGCCGCGCGCCGCCGAACGGAGCCGCCGCCCCGCCGCGACGACGCGCCGTGCTGCGTCGCGCAGCGCCTCCTTGGGCGCGACCGCGTCGACGAGGCCGATGCGCCGGCTCGCCTTGGCGGAGAGGAGGCGGCCGGTCAGGATCAGCGGCAGCGCCGCAACGAGGCCGATCGTCCGCGGCAGCCGCTGGGTCCCGCCGAAGCCGGGCAGGATGCCGAGCAGCACCTCGGGCAGGCCGAGTCGTGTCGCTGCGTCGTTCGAGGCGACGCGGAAGGTGCAGGCGAGCGCGAGCTCGAGCCCCCCGCCGACGCAGGCGCCGTGGATCGCCGCCACCGTCGGGAAAGGGAGCGCCTCGAGCCGCGCGAAGACCTCCTGGCCGCGCCGCGCCGCCGCCTCCGCCGTCGCCGCGTCGGCGAGGTCGGCGATCGCGTTCACGTCGGCGCCCGCGATGAAGGTCGTCGCCTTGCCGCTCTCGATGACGAGCGCCCGGACGTTCGACAGGGCGCGCGCTTCGTCGAGGCGTTGCGCGAGCTCGTCCATGGTGTCGCGCCGCAGCAAGTTGACCTTCGAGTCGGGCAGGTCGAAGCGCAGCACGAGGAGGTCGCCGTCGCGTGCGAGCGTGAAGGCGGCGCTCATGCGGCCTCGAGCGCGAGCGCGGCGCCCTGCCCGCCGCCGACGCAGAGCGTCGCGAGCGCCCGCTTCGCCTGGCGGCGGCGCAGCTCGAGAAGCGCGGTGAGCACGAGCCGCAGCCCCGTCGCTCCGGGCGGGTGGCCGAGCGCGATCGCGCCGCCGTGCACGTTGACGCGCTCCGGATCGAGCGTGCCGACGGCCTGCTCGCGCCCGAGCTCGCGGCGCGCGAAGTCGTCCGATCGGAACGCAGCGAGGCAGGCGAGCACCTGCGCCGCGAACGCCTCGTTGATCTCGACGAGGTCGAAGTCCGCGAGCGCCCGGCCCGTCCGCGCGAGCAGCGCCGCCGTCGCGTGGACCGGCCCGAGCCCCATGCGGGCCGGATCGAGCCCGACGTAGGCGTGCGCGTCGAGGAAGCCGAGCGGCTTCAGTCCGAGCGCGGCGACGCGCCGCTCCGATCCGACCACGAGCGCGACCGCACCGTCGGTCACCTGGCAGGAGTTCCCGATCGTCACCGTGCCCCACTCGCGGTCGAAGTAAGGTTTGAGCTTCGCGAGCTGGGCGAGCGTCTGCTCGGCGCGCACGCCGTTGTCGGCTGCGACGACCGAGTCGTCGGCGTCGAGGCCGGCGGCGGGCGCGATCTCCGCGGCGAAGCGGCCCGCCTGCTGCGCGGCGAGGGCGCGCCGATGGCTCTCGAGGGCGTAGGCGTCCTGCGCCTCACGGCCGAGCGCGAAGTCGCGGGCGAGGCGCTCGGCGGTCTGCCCCATGATCATCCCGCTCACCGGGTCGGTGAGCGCGTCGATCAGCGCCACGCGCGGCCGGAACAGGAAGGCCGGGCGCGCCCCGGCCAGCGCGGCGAGCCGCGCGGTCGGGGACTTCGCACGCGCGACGCGGGAAAACCAGGCGGTCGCCCGCTCCGAGAAGACGAGCGGCGACCGCGACATCGCCTCGACGCCGCCGACCAGGAAGAGGCCCCCGTCCCCGGCACGCACGCGCAGGTGCGCCTGCGTCAGCGCTTCCATCCCCGAGGCGCAGTTGCGATGGACGGTGAGTGCGGGGACGCGCTCGGGCACGCCGGCGCGCAGCGCGGCGACGCGC
>DASRRB010000338.1:0-9792 GCA_035695985.1 Planctomycetota bacterium
AGCTCGTGCTCGAGGTCAAGCGCACGCGCACCGACTACGTCTACGTCACGCCGGAGCGCACGCGCTTCCGCAGCTCCCCGCTCGGCTGCGGCGGCATGAAGGAGCCGGAGTTCCTGCCGCGCAGTCCGCAGCGCGACTTCGACGAGCTCGCCGGCCGCCTCGTCCACGAGCACCATGCGGCGCGCAAGGCGCTGTTCGGCGCGAAGGACGGCACGGCGTTGTCGCGCGTCCATCTGCTGGGCGACGGCGCGCGCCATCCCGAGCTGCGAGCGGCGCTCGCCGAGCTGCTGCACACCGAGGTCGTCGTCCCCCACCTCGTCCGCACGATCGACGTCGCGCCTTCGCGCACGCCGGCGCACGCGTCGCGCGCGCTCGAGCTCGGGACGCCGCTCGGGCTCGCGCTCGCGGCGCTCGACGCGCCGCGCGGCGAATCCTGGGACGAAGACGCGTCGCTGGTGAAGCCGCCGGCCGACCGGCGCCTGCTGCGCGGCCTGCCGGTCCTGACGACGGCGCTGCTGATCGTCGCCTTCGGGCTGCTCGCGCTGCGCTGGCTGGTGGCCCGCGACGTCGAGAGCGACGAGAAGGAGCTCGCGCGCGTGCGCGCCGCCGTGGCGTGGGGCGCGGCGGACGACTGGGAGGAGGCCAGGGCGGCCGCGACCGCCGACGCGCAGCGCTGCGCCGAGCTCGAGGGCAAGGCGGCCGCGCTGCGCAACCAGATGAGCTTCCCCGGCCGCCTCCTCGAATCGCTGCGGCCGCCCGACGTCGGCGCGCGCCTCGTGTCGCTCCTGCTCACGCCGGGCGAGGGGCAGGACGAGGCGGAGCTCGAATTCGAGATCGACCAGCCGCAACCCAAGGCGCTCGAGCGCCTCGCGGCGCACCTCGAGGCGACCGGACTCTCGGTCGTGTCGTCGGAGGGGCAGCGCACCGAGTCGGGCGTGCTCCTCGCGAAGCTCAAGGTCGCGGTCCACCGCGTCGGGAGCGCGCCGTGAGGTTCGCCGCGCTCGCGCTCGCGCTGGCGGCGTTCGTCTTCGCCTTCCAGGACTTCGTGCAGCGGACGTGGCCGCTGCTCGGCCGCGATCGCGCCGCCCTCGCGGAGCACGCGCGCGTCATCGACGAACACCTCGCGCGCGGCGAGGCGCGCGGTGCGCCGCCGTCGGTCCAGGAGGTCGCGCACGCGCGCGAGCTCGCCCGCGCCTGGCGCCAGGAACGGATCGAGCACGAGCGGACCTTCTTCGCCGGCGCGGCGCGCACGTCGGACTACCTGCTCCCGCCCCACCGCCGGCCCGCGGTCGACGGGCTCGCCGAGCAGCGCACCGCCCTCGAGCAGCTCCTGCTCTCGCTGCCGGCCGAGCTCAAGGCGTTCGCCGGCGCCTCGCCGGAACGGCTCGGGCTCGAGGTGCCGTCGCTCTCGGGCGGCATTCCCGACGACGAGCGGCGCGTCGCCGACCAGGTCGCGCGCTCGACCGCGCTGGTGCGCGTGCTCGCGGCGGCGCACGCGGTGCCGAACTTCGTCGCGCGCGACCTCGCCTTCGAGCGCGTCGCCCCGGCCTCCGGCGGCGAGCGGCTGCTCCTCAAGGTCGGCGGCGAGGCGCCGCTCACCGACGCCGTGCAGTTCTTCGAGGTCGTCCTGGGCGACGCCGCCGACGCGCCGCCGCGCCGGCTCGAGTCGTTCTCGCTGCGGCGCGTGCCGGCGAACGAATGGGGCTCCGCGGCGCGGCGCCTGCCGTCGCCGCCGGTCCGCATCGAGCTGCGCGTCGGCTTCGAGCCGGTCGGCGACGAGCGTCGCGCGGCGCCGAAAGGCGTCCCGAAGTGAACGGCACCGGCGACGCTCGGAACGTCGATCGTTCGCGTCCACGCGGCGCCCACCCGCGCGGCCTGGGGCTCGTCCTGTTGACAGGTTTTCTCACGGCCGCTACGGTTCCCGCCCTCCATTCCTGGGCACGCCGCAACCAGGAACGGCAGCTTCAGAACCGGCAGGGGAGGCTCGAACGGCTCCTGCAGGCCGGCTCCGAGGACCGGCGCGACGCCCTTCCCGAAAGGGATCCGGGCAACGCGACGGACGGGACTTCCCGATCCGTGGGCCGAACGGCTCGTGGGTCGGTCGTCGTTCCGGTCGGTGCGCGGCGGTCTCTCGAGGACACGCTCGTCTCCCCACCGTCGACCGTCGAGCTGTTCCGAGCGAAGGGTCTGCGCGAGGGCGAGTTCGAGCGCTCCTTGAAGCCGCCCGCCACGGTCACGTGCAAAGCGACGCGCGACGGGATCGAAGTGCGCTGGGAGCTTCCCGCGGATCTCGACGCGCAGATCGCGCTGCTCCGCGACCTGCCGTTACTGAGGTTGGGCTTCCGGGTATATCGCTGGCGCGAAGGGGAAGAGCCTCGGCTCGTCGCCCCGCTCGCCGCCAACGAAACGAGCTTCACGGACCGCGATCTGCCCCTGTGGCGGGTCCGGTTCTTTTACTGCGTGGCGACCGTGATCGAGGGAACGATCGGCGACCTGCCGACGCTCATCGAAAGCAAGCGCTCCCCGGTGATGAAGGTCGAAACGACCGAGAACTTCAAGCTCGAGGTCGAGGGCGGCGGGGCCGACAAGGCCAGCGTCGCCCTCACGGCTTGGCTCGACGGCAGCGTGCGTCACGAGACGCTCGAGGTCGCTCCCGGCCAGCGCATCGTCAAGACGATCCGACGCGACGGCCGTCCCTTCGAGCTCGACACCGGGCTCACGCTGCAGGAGCTGCGCGTCGTCGACGGGACGACCGAGCGGGCGATCCAACGCGCGGAGTTCCTGCCCGACGGCCGCCGCAAGATCGACCCGTTGACCGGCCGTCCGGTCTTCCACTCCGAGAACATCACGGTCCCGACGCGAACCCTCGAACTTCGCATGACGGAGGCGGGGGGAGCCACACGTACCCTGTCGGCCCCCGTTTCCCCACCCGCCGGCGGCTGATCGCGCCGCGCCGCCCCGACCTGATCCACGCCGAACCCCAAGCTGGAGATCCCGACGATGCGAACGACTCCTCCGATCCTCGGAGCGCTGGCAGCGACGATCGCGCTGCTCGGCTGCACGTCGGGAGAGAACAACGGCGAGACGCCCCACGACACGTCCGGCGCGTCGCAAGGCGCGGGCGGCGAAAAGGGCGCGACCGCTCCGAAGCCGGACCCCGCCCGCCAGGCGGCCCGTGAGCAGAAGTCGTCGGAGCTCGTGAAGGGCTTCGTGGCGGACGCGCGGGCGCGCATGGAGAAGGGCGACTTCGAGGGCGCCCGCACCTCGATCTCGAACGCCTTCGAGCTCGACCCGTCGAACGCGGAGGTCAACTCGCTCCGCAACGCGATCGACTCCAAGCTCGGCAACCGCGGCGGCGCCGTCGCCGACGTCGCCAGCCAGCAGGCCGACCGCGACCGCGTGCGCCGCACCGAGGCGCGCCTCGAGGTCGAGAACAAGCTGATCGAGTCGAAGCGGCTGAAGGAGTCGGGCGACGTCTCCGGCGCGATCCGCGCGCTGCAGGACGCCGAGCTGATCCTGCGCTGGAACCCCTACCTCGGCGGCACGACCGAGTCGGGCACGACCGAGGCGAACCTGCGCGAGCAGATCGCGCAGCTCCAGGGCGAGAAGGCGTCGGCCGAGCGCAACGTCGCCGCCGAGCGCGAGAAGCGGGCGGCCGAGGAGAAGCGCGAGCGCGAGACCGAGGAGCGCCAGAGGACCCAGAACCTCGTGGCGCGCTTCCTGCAGCAGGCGAACGACGCCTTCTACGCCGAGAAGTACAAGGAAGCGGCGACCTTCTGCGACAAGGTGCTCGAGCTCGAGCCGAAGAACCAGGACGCCGCGAAGCTGCGCAGCATCGCGCTCGAGGCCCAGCACGAGACCGAGCTCGACCGCTTCCGGACCGACTTCAAGAACCACTGGCGCGAGATCTTCGACCAGATCGACCAGATGAACGAGCCGGTCCTCGACGACCTCTCGTTCCCGTCGTCGGACTACTGGGCCAAGGTCGTCAACCGCGGCCCGATCCACTTCCGCGTGCAGGGCGAGAACGTCAAGCCCGAGGACCAGCGGATCTGGGACATCCTGAACAACACCACGATCGAGCTGAACTTCGAGGAGACCAAGCTCCCCGACGCGATCGAGTGGTTCCACGTGAACACCGGCGTCAACTTCCTGGTCGAGCAGTCGGTGCTCGACAACGCCGGCGACACCACCTCGAGCATCAAGGTCCCGCCGCAGCGCACGCGCGAGGCGCTCGACCTGGTCTGCGAGAACTTCAAGGTCGCCTACGTCGTGCGCGACGGGATCATCCGCGTCGTCGCGGCCGACGCCGCCAAGGGCGACCAGTACGTCGAGATGTACGACGTGCGCGACCTCGTCACGAAGGTCGCGAACTTCCCGTCGAGCGACTTCAACCTGCGCCCGTCCGAGAAGGGCGGCGAGGAGGAGGCGCCGGAGAGCGGCGACCCGATCACGCTCTTCGACGGCGACGGGCTGATGACGCTGATCAAGAACAACATCGACCCGACCACGTGGGAGGGCGGCGCGACGATCGCACTGCAGGCGTCGGGCGCGATGGTCGTCAAGCAGTCGCGCGACACGCACAACAAGATCGACCGCCTGCTGAAGGACCTGCGCGCGAACTCCCGGACGATGATCAACATCCAGACGCGCTTCCTGTCGCTCGAGGACCGCTTCCTCGAGGACATCGGCGTCGACTTCCGCGGCCTGAACGGCCAGAACGGCTCGTCGGCCTCGGCGAGCGTCCCGAACGCGCCGCTCGACGACTTCGGCACGCCGGGCTCCGGCGGCGTCGGCACGCCGACCAACCCGGCCGGCATCGGCACCGGCAACGACGCCGGCGTCTTCTTCGTCGACCAGCACGACCAGGACCTCAACATCCGCGGCCGTCTCGAGAACCTCTACGACCTCGCGCTCGGCGACCAGAACTTCAAGGCGACCGGCGGCGCGTCGGTGCAGTTCACCTACTTCAGCGACACCATCGCCGAGGCGATCCTGCGCGCGGTCAGCAAGTCGAGCAACTCGGAAGTGATCCACGCGCCCAACCTGACCGTCTACAACGGCCAGCGCGCGCACATCAACGTCCTGAACCACATCAGCTACGTGAAGGACTTCGAGGTCGAGATCGCGCAGGGCGCCGTCATCGCCGACCCGATCGTCGCGATCCTCCGCAACGGGCCGCAGCTCGACGTGCGCCCGGTCGTCTCCTCCGACCGCCGCTTCGTGACGATGGAGGTGCGCCCGACCCTGCTCGACCTCGTCGAGCCGATCCAGATCTTCCGCACCTCGCTCGCGGTCGGGAACGAGGTCGAGCTGCAGCTGCCCGAGATGCACATCCAGCGGCTGCGCACGACCGTGACGATCCCCGACGGCTCGACGCTGCTCCTCGGCGGCATGAAGCAGCTGACCGACAAGAAGCTCGACTCGGGCCTGCCCTTCCTGAAGGACATCCCGATCCTCTCCTTCCTCGTCAGCCGCCACGGCACCGAGATGAGCAAGAAGAAGGTGATGATCCTGGTGCGCGCGAAGATCATCCTCCCCGAGGAGTGGGAGCCTCTCACCGCGAAGTGAGCGCGCGCCGAGTCGCGCTCGCGCTCGCGTTCGCCGCGGCAGCGGTCGCGCCGCTGCGCGCGCAGTCCGCGGCGCTGCGCGACGAGGCGGAGTTCATCGAGGCGCTCGCGCGCGACGGCTTCTCCGACGTCGCCCACCGCCGCCTCGACGCGCTGCGCACGCGGCTCGCCGCCGCGCCGGAATCTCCGGTCGCGCCGGTCGACGCGGCGCTCGTCGCGCGCGTCGCCGCCCGTCTCGCGCGCGCCGACGCCGCCGCGGCCGCGCCGGGCGCCCGCGCCGAAGTGCTGCGGCGCGGTTCGGAAGAGCTCGCGGCCGCGCTCGCCGCGGCGGCGGCCGCCTCCCCCGCTCCCGACCTCGCGCCGCTGCGCCTCGAGAGCGTCGAGCTCGCGCGCGCGCTCGCGGCGGAGCTCCCCGACCGTGACGACGAGTTGCGGCTGCTCGAGGCGGCGCGCCTCGAGCTCGAGCACGTCCACGTCGAGCGCACGCGCTCGCTCGAGGCCGAGGCGGCGGCGCTGCCGCTGCGGCCCGGCCCCGACGCGGCGCGCGACGCGACGCGCGAGCGGCTCGAGCGGGCGCAGGTCGACGCCTGGCTCCCGATCCTCGACCAGGCGCGGCTCTGCTTCGAGGAGGCGGAACGGCTCGCCGAGGCGCCGCCCGATCCGGAGCGCCGCCGCGTCCGGCTGCGCAGCGCGCGCGAGCTCTCCGACCAGTTCGTCTCCAAGATCGGGGCGCGCTCGCTGCGGACGTTCGACGCGCGGCTGCTGGCGGGTCGCGCGACGCTCGCGCTCGGCGACGCGGAGGGAGGCGCGCGCCGCCTGCGCCGCCTCCTCGAGGGCGACGAGGACGTCGCCGCCGCGCTCGACGCGTGGCCCGGGCTCGACGCCGCCTCCGTCGACGAGCTGACGCGCATCGCCGAGCGCGCCGTGCTCGAGTTGGCGCGCTCCGCCGACGAGGCGGGACGCTTCTCCGACGCAACGGAGCTCGAGGCGCGGCTCGAGACGCTCGCCGCGCGGCACGCGGGACGGCCGGAAGGGCGCGACGCCCTCGCGGCGCGCTGGCAGATCGCGCACGCCCGCGCACGCGGCGGTGCCTCGGGCGGCGTGGCTGCGCTCGACGCGGCGCTGCAAGGCGCGACCGACGACGCGTCGCGCGCGCGCCTCACCGTCCTGCTGCTCGACCTGGTCGACGACCCTGCGCTGGCGGAGGCGGCGGGCCGCCTTTCGGAGCCGGCGCGCCGCGCCCTCGACGGCCGGCGCTCGCCGTTCCAGCGCGCCGTCGCGGGCTGGGACGCCGCCCGCGCGCTGCCGCCCGAGGCGAAGGAGGCGCGCGCGCTGCGGCTGGAAGGCGCGGCCCGCCTCGCCCGCTCGGTCGCGCCCGACGCCCCCGACCAGCGCGCGGCGCAGCTGCTCGCGCTGCGCTGCGACGTGGCGCTCGCGGCGATCGCGAACGAGCCGCGGCGCTGGAGCGAGGCGCTCGCTCGCGCCGACGCGCTCCTCGTCGAACTCGCCGAGCTGGACCGACCCGCCGGCGACGCGCACCAAGTGGCCGAGGCGCAGCACGCGCGCGCCGCGATCCTCGAAGCGCTCGGCCGGAACGACGAGGCGGTCGCGCTCTCCGTGCAGCTCACGGCGGGCGAGCCGCCCGCGGACGCGGCGGCGGCGGCGGCGTGGTGCGAGGCCTTCTACCGCTCGATCGCGGCGCTCCCCGCGACGCAGCGCGACGCCGCGCGCGCCCGGCTGCGCGAGTTCGACCGCCGCTTCGTCGCCGCGTACGGCAACGCGGCCGACTTCGAGGCGCGGCTGGGCGGCGCGCCGTGGCGGACGCGCTGGGACGAGCTGCGCGCGGCGCTGCAGTGAGCTCCTTCTCGTCGGAGAGCGCGGCGCCGCCTACAGTCGGCGGCGTGCCGCAAGCCGCTCCCCCGCCCATTCGCCGCCGCGTCGGCACGCCGACCGCGTTCGTCGTGCTGCTCGCCGCGGCGCTCCTGATCGCGCTGGTCGGGCCGCGCCTCTGGCGGCGGCACGGCGGCGCGGCCGCGCTCGCCGGCGACGCGCCCGACGTCGTGCTCGTCTCGATCGACACGCTGCGCTTCGACGCGGTGCGCGGCGACGGGCCGATGCGCGCCGCCACTCCGGCGCTCGACGCGCTGATGAAGTCCGGCCGCGCCTTCGACCGGGCCTACGCGCACGTGCCGCTGACGCTGCCCTCCCACTCGACCCTCTTCACGGGACGGCTGCCTCCGCAGCTGAAGCTGCACGACAACGCCCCCTTCCCGCTGCGGCGCGACGTGCCGACGCTCGCGACGCTGCTCTCCGACCACGGCTACGCGACGGCCGCCGTCGTCGGCGGCCAGCCGCTCGCCGAGGGGTGCGGCCTCGAGCGCGGCTTCGAGCGCTACGACTCGCCGCCGCGCGGCCGCGCCGGCGCCGCCGCTTTCGGAGAGCGCGACGCCATGTCGGTCACCGACGCGGCGCTCGGGCTGCTGAAGGGCGCGGCCGGCGGCCGGCGGCGCTTCCTCTTCGTCCACTACTTCGACTGCCACCAGCCCTACGACCCGCCGCCCGAGTTCATCCGCGGCGACCCGACCGCCCCGATCGACCGCTACCGCGGCGAGGCCGCCTACGTCGACCACGAGCTCGCGCGCTTCGTCGACGCGCTGCGCGCGACGAAGCGGCGCTGGCTCCTCGTCCTCTTCTCCGACCACGGCGAGGGGCTCGGCGACCACGGCGAGGAGACGCACGGCTACCAGGTCTTCGAGAGCACCGTGCACGTCCCGCTGCTCTTCGCCGAGATCGAGGGCGAGGCGACGCGGCCGCCTGCCGGGCTCGCGGCCGACGACGACCGCCTCGTCGGCCTCTGCGACGTCTTCCCGACCACGCTTCGCTGCCTCGGCCTGCCGGTCCCCGACGGGACGTTCGGCACGCCGCTGCAGGAGCCCGCGGCGCACGCGACGGCGTACGTCGAGTCGCTCGCCGGTTATCTGCAGTTCGGATGGGCGCAGGTGACCGGCGTGCGCGCGGCGCAGGCGACGCTCGTGCACGCCGGCGCCGAGGTGCCCGACGACCTCGACGGCCTCTACGCGCGGAAGGTCGCGGGCGACCCCGAGTCCGACGAGCGGCTCCTGGTCCCGGCCGCGACGCCCGCGCCGGACGCGAGCGACCTTTCGACCTGGCGCCGCGAGCTCGCCGCCGCGCGCGCCGCGCCGGGTGGCGACGTCCCCGAAGGGATCGCGAAGCTCTCCGCGATCGGCTACCTCGCCGGCTCGCGCGACCCGCAGCGGCTGCGGCTGCTCCCGTTCGACGTGAACGCCGAGCTGCCCTCGCCGCTCGGCCGCCGCGACGAGGTGAAGGAGCTGATCGCCGCGATCCAGCAACTCGACCGCGGCGAGGCGATCGCCGCGGCCGCGACGCTCGACCGCATCCTCGCCCGCGACCCCGTCCAACGCGCCGCCCTGCTCCATCGCGCGCGCACCCGCCTCGCGCTGCGCAGCCCCGGCGGGACGGGCGCGGTGGCGGCCGGCAACGACCTCGAGGAGCTGCTCCGCCTCGACCCGCTCTATCCGGGTGCGCGCCCCCTCCTCGCCAAGGCCTACGGCCTCACCGGCCGCTTCCAGGACGCCTTCGCGACGGCCGAGCAGGCGCGTGAATCGGAGCCCGAGGCGGTGGTCGAGCGGCTGCTCGGGAGCCTCCACCTGACCCCGGCCGATCCGGCCGGTCGGGCGAATCCCCGAGCCGACCGCGAACGGGGAGCGAACGAGCTGCTCCGGTCGCTCGAGCTCGACCCGTCCCAGTCCGACCTCGCGCTCGACGTCGAACGGCTCCTGGCCAAGGAGGCGCGCGGCGACCCGCCGCCCGCCTGGCTCGCCGCGGCGCAGGAGCGCCTGCGCCGGATCCAGCGGCGGCGTTACCGGCCTCCCCGTTCCGCCTACTCGAAAACCGTTCGCCGCTTCCGGGCCAGCGGAGGCGCCGCGACGCGTCGGCACGGACGCTCGAGTCGCGTGTGACGCGCCGGAAACCTGCCGCCGATTTCGCGACGCGAGGTCGGCCGTTGCGAACGAGTTCCGAACGGCCGTTTTGCATTGACCACCTGCGGAGACGCACCTAACCTACCGCGCTCTTTTCTCGGGCTCCCTCAGGGACTTGGAGCTCCATTCCCGCGGCCCAATGCTTCGGAAGCTCTGGACGTCCGCTTCCGTCGCGCAGTGGGTGTCGTGCCGCCGGGGTG
>DASRRB010000339.1:0-6215 GCA_035695985.1 Planctomycetota bacterium
GTGATCACGTATGGCGCAAGCGCCCCCGCCCGTCCCGTCCGAGCGCGCCCCGCCGAGGCGGCGCCGCGGGGCGCTGCTGCTGCTGGCCCTCTCCGGGTCGATCGCCGTCCTGTGCGTCGTCGCAGGGTGGGCGCTGTCGTCGGGTCCGGGGGACCCGTCGCCCGGCGCTCGCGCCGGCCGCGGGAAGGTCGTCGCCGGTCCGCCGCCTCCCTCGGACGTCGCCGATTCGTCGACGCCGGCGCCGCTCGAGGCCGAGGGCCTCCATTCGGTGCTGCCGCCTCGGAACGTCGCCGCGCGCGTCCCCGAGGACGATCACGAGCACTGGTCGAAGCCCCGCTCCGGCGCGACCGAGCCGTGGCTCCGCCTGCGCATCGTCGACGCGACGACGGGAGCTCCGCTCGAGTCCGCGATCGTTCGCGCCGCGGCGTCGGCGGAGGCGCTCGCGGCGCAGGACGAGCGCGTGACCAGCGCGCGCGCGGACGAAGCGGGCGTCGCGCAGCTCTGGGATCCGCCGTCCGATCTCGGGCGCGACCTGCCGTGGCTCATGGCGACGGCGGCGCGCCATGCGCCGGCGCTCCTTCCGGTGACGGCGGCCGTACCGTCCGGGACGCACGCCTTCGACGTGCGCGGCCGGACGATCGACCTGCCGCTCGTCGTCGCGCGTCCGCTCACGATCCGCGTCACGGGATTCGACGAGCGAGGGAACGCCGTCGCGATCCGCGGAGCGCGCGTCGTCGCGCGCGCGCCCTGGGCCGAAGAGGCCGACTGGTTCGCCGGCGACCGCGTCGATTCGCAGCTCCGCCGCCTGCTCACGTTCGAAGGGACCACCGACGCGCAGGGCAACGCCTCCTTCGTCCCGCTCGCGCGCCAGCCGTGGCGGATCCACGTCGCGGCGGCCGGCTTCGACTCCGAGGACGTCGTGCTCTCGGCGGCGCAGGCGCAGGAGGGGCGGGTCGAGGTCGCGCTGCGCGAGCTCTGGGTGGCCGCGGTCGCCTTGCCGGCGAACGGCCTCTCCGGGTGCCCGTCGCTGCAGTGGGATGGCACCCCTTGGTGGTACGCGCCGGCGGCGATCCAGTGGATTCCCGACCACCTGACGCCGGAGGAGCGCGCCACGGCGACCGCGCGCCTCGCCCGTCGGCCCGACGTCGCGGAGGGGCTCGAACCCGGCACCGAGCTGCGCTGCCGCTTCGCGACGCTCCACTCCGACGCGCTCGCGTACGGGCGGCCGACCGTCGCGCCCGGCAAGGTGCAGACGCTCGCGGGCGAGGAGCCGCTCGACGTCTCGCTCTCCTTCGTCCCCTACGAGCGATTCTCCCGCGACGACGTCTTCGTGACGCATGCGCCGCCGATCGACGGGATCGGTCGGATCCGTTTCACGTGGACCGGAGAACCGAAGGAGCCCGCGCGGCTCGTCGGTTCTCTCGCACGGAACGGCGCCCGCGACGACGAGCTCCTCGTCCGCGGCGTCGCACTCTCGCCGGGCGGGTTCGATCTCGAGGTTCCGCCGGGCCGCTACACGCTCCTCGGCAGCATCGGCGGACACGGGCTCGTCGTCGCGTTCGACGTGTCGGGAGGAGATCACTCCCGAATCGAGCCGTCGCGGACGTCCCTCGCTTCAGCGACCGGATACCTCAGCGAGACCGCCGATCGCACCCTCCTCGCCGTCCACGATTCGCTCGGTCGACGTCGGCTCCACTACGAGCTGACGATGGTGCCGAGCGACGTGCCGGGCCCGCGGCATCGGATCCCGACCCTCGGAGGCTCGAAGATCCTGACGCGGCGGTCGCGCCGTGAGCCCTCCCAACCGTTCGTCCAGGAGGACACGCTGGCGAGCGTGATCGAAAGGCTCGGGATCTCCCGTCCGGAGGACCTCACCCTCGAAGCGTTCGGCTGCGTTCCGGCGTTCTTCCCGCGCGTCCTCCTCGGTCCCGGTCCGGCCGATCTCGAGCTCGCGCTCGACGAAACCGCGACGACGTCGTGGTGACGCGCCTCGCAGTAGAGTGCCCGGCTCCGTTCGCGGAGCGCGCCGACGCCGTCGTTGTCCCGGGGGGGCCCGGTGCTATGACCCGGCGCTTCCCGTCCGCGCCGCCGCGGTCCCTGGCGCCGAATCGACCATGAGCAAAGTCGCCCGCGAGCTGAAGAACTACTTCGCCGTCGTCGCCGACCTCGCGAGCGGCGCGGAGGAGTGGTCGTCGCGTCCGGCGTGGCTCGAGTTCGCGCCCAACAACGTCTGCAACCTGCGCTGCATCATGTGCGCGCAGGCCGACGGCATCCCGCTCGAGGTGATGAAGAAGGAGGCCGCGGTCAAGCTGCTCGACGAGGTGCTGCCCCACACGACGTTGTGGAACCCCTCCGCGCTGTCGGAGCCGATGCTGGCGAACATCCAGCTCGTCGTGGAGAAATGCCGCGAGCACGAGGTGTACCTCAACATGTACACCAACTGCACGCTGCTCGACGGCGCGAAGTTCGCCGGCATGGCCGACCGGATCCACAAGCTCTGGATCTCGTTCGACAGCGCCGAGAAGCCGGTGCTCGAGAAGCTGCGCGCGCCGATCGAGTTCGAGCAGGTGGTCGGGAACATCCGCGAGGTGCTCGCGGTCGCGGTCGAGAAGAAGATCCCGGTGGGATTCGTCGCCGTCCTGATGAAGGACAACCTGCCCGGGCTGCACGGGCTGGTCGACTTCCTCGCCGACCTCGGCGCCGTCGCGGCGCGCTGCGACCTGCGCGTGCAGCCGATGATCGACAACGCGGTCCGCTGCGCCGACCAGAACGTCTTCACCGCGTTCACCCCGGAGCAGATCGTCGCGTACGTCGACAAGGCGTGCGACCGGGCGAGAGAGCGCGGACTGATCTTCCACGTCGACATGGACGACCCGTACCGCCGCCACGTCGTGCCGCAGGAGCCGGCGGTGCGCGGGATCACCGGCGACCTCCTGTCGGTCATGCTCGACGAGATCCGGGAACGCTTCCCGCACTTCTGCTCGATGAGCACGAGCTACGTGAAGATCGAGCCGAACGGCAACGTCTACCCGTGCTGCCGCGGGCCGCGCGAGCTCGTGATGGGCAACGTGAACGAGCAGCCGCTCGAGCAGATCTGGAACTCGGAGAAGTACCGCGCGTTCCGGCGGCGCATGAACGCGCGCGACTACCACGAGGTCTGCCGCGGCTGCGACGTGCTCATCGCCAACCCGAACTTCGACAAGCGCAGCCTGCAGCGCCCCGCTCCGGGCGGCGCCTAGCGCTCGCCGCCGGAGAAGCGGAAGATCGGTTCGGCGGCGCCGTAGAGCGTGCTGCCCTCGACGCGCGCGATCGGCTGGTGGCGCACGAAGCAGCGGATCGCAGCGGCCCGCCGCACGCGGCGCGGCGCGTCGTCCACCGCGAACACCGTCCACCACGCCGCCATGTTCGGGCGCAGGTCGCGCCACGCACCCTCCGGGAGCACGAGCGCGCGCGCCTCGCCGGCGAGCTCGAAGTCGGGATCGGAGGGGCGCGGCTCGCCGCCCTGCGCGAGCGCGACGCGCCAGCGCGCGGGCGACGGGCCGGCGCAGCGCCAGCGCAGCGTGGGCGGAGCGCTCGCCCGCTCGACGTGCGCCGGCGCGAGCGGCTCGATCGTCGGATCCGCCGCGACCGCGCCCGGCGCGACGCCGAGCTGCGCGCTCGCGAACGCGTCGACGAACGGGAGCGTCGCCTGGGGCGGCAGCACCCAGCCGCTCGTGAAGCTGCAGTCGCGGCAGAGCGCCGGCAGGTCCTGCGTGACCATCGCGCGGCGCAGGTCGCGCGCCTCGGGACCGTTCCAGATCGACTCGAAGTCGCGCTCGCGCAGGTCGCCGAGCTTGAGCTGGTCGCGGTCGGCGACGCAGCACGGGTAGACCGCGCCGTCGGCGTTCACCTTGATCCGGTTGACCGACTGCAGGCAGTAGCCGGGGAAGTGGCGGCGCAGCTGCTCGATCCAGGCGTCGTTCTTCGGGTTGTCGCGGTAGTGCGCGCCGCCGGGCCGGTGGTCGACGACCTCCTTGGTGCGCAGGTCGAAGACGACGCGCACGCGCTTCTCCGCCGCCGCGGCGCGGATGCGCGCGAGGATCGCGTCGATCTCGGCGGGGGAGTGCTTCGCGTAGGGGTCGGACGCGGCGCCCGCCGGCTCGGAGTAGTGGTACTGCAGGAGGTGGAAGGTCGGGATGCCGAGGTCGGCGAGGACGCGGATCGTGTCGTCGACGTGCGCCGCGTTCTCCGCCATGAACACGATGTTGGTCTGCACCTCGATCCCGTGCTCGGCGCACAGGCGCGCGGCGGTCGCGAGGTTGGCGAAGACCTGGTCGGGCTTGCTCTTGAGCCGGATCGCGGCGTAGACGTCGCGCAGGTGGCTGTCGATCGAGAAGCGGATCGAGGTCACCAGCGGCTCGAGCTCGGCGAACTTCTTCTCGTCGAGGAACTGCACGTTGGTGACGATGTCGAGCTCGAGCCCGAAGAGCTGCGCGAGCCGGCGCGTCAGGTCCCAGGTGAGGATCAGCGGCTCGCTGCCCGCGAAGGGGACCAGCACCGAGGCGACCGGGAAGACGTCGCGCGCGAGCTTCTCGAGGACCGGCTCCGGGAGCTTCTGCAGCGGCGGGTTGCCGTGCGGGTAGCACATCGTGCAGGCCATGTTGCAGAAGTTCGAGAACTGGACGTCGACGATGCGCGGCCGCGACTGGAAGTGCAGCGACCCGTGCCAGAGCTCGGCCTCGAGGCGCGCCCGGTTCTCCTCGGCGAGGCGCCGCTTCTCGCGCGGGTCGACCGCCGCGAGCGCGGAGAAGAACGGGGGCAGCGGCTGCTCCGGCACCTCGGGGGGCTCCTCGGACGCGCGCGGCGCCGCGCGCAGGAGCCCGAAGATAGCGCGACGGCTATGCTGCCGGGCTTTTCGCGTCCCGAGCGACGAAAGGAGCGCGCAGCGCCGCCGCCATGTCCTCCGCCCTCGACCACATCCGCGACTTCGGGATCATCGCGCACATCGACGCGGGCAAGACCACGCTCAGCGAGCGCATCCTCTACTACACGAGGAAAGAGCATCGCATGGGCACGGTGGACGAGGGCACCGCGAAGATGGACTACCTCGAGGAGGAGCAGCAGCGCGGCATCACGATCACGTCGGCGGCCACGACGTGCTTCTGGAAGGGGCTGCAGTTCAACCTGATCGACACCCCCGGCCACGTCGACTTCACGGCCGAGGTCGAGCGCTCGCTCTCCGTGCTCGACGGCGCGATCGGCGTCTTCTGCGGGGTGGCCGGCGTGCAGGCGCAGTCGGAGACGGTCTGGCGCCAGGCCGACCGCCACCACGTCCCGCGCATCGCCTTCGTGAACAAGCTCGACCGCACCGGCGCCGATCCCGAGCGCGCGGTGAAGTCGATCCGCGACCGGCTCGGCGCCAACGCCGTCCCGCTGCAGCTCCCGATCGGGCGCGAGCGCGACTTCCAGGGGGTCGTCGACCTGGTGCGCAACGTCGCGCTGCTGTGGACCGACGACCTCGGCGACCAGTTCGCCGAGGCGCCGATCCCGGCAGACCTGAAGGACGAGGCCGAGCTCGCGCGCCAGCACGTGATCGAGCAGGCGGCCAACGTGGACGACGAGCTGGCGGCGGCGTTCCTCGACGGGAAGCCGATCGGGGAGGCCGCGCTCAAGGCGGCGCTGCGGCGCGGCGTGCTGGCGCGCCGGATCGTCCCGGTCTTCTTCGGGGCGGCGCTGCGCAACCGCGGCGTGCAGCCGGTGCTCGACGGGGTCGTCGACTACCTGCCGTCGCCGGTCGACGTCGGCGCGATGGAGCTGCCGAGCCGCGACGGGAGGTCGAAGGAGAAGTTCGAGCCGTCGCCCGACGAGGACCTGCTCGCGCTCGCCTTCAAGACGATCCACGACGGCCACGGCGACCTGACCTTCCTGCGCGTCTACTCCGGCACGCTCGCCACCAACCAGTCGGTCTACAACGCGCGCGAGGAGAAGGCGGAGCGGGTCGGCCGCCTCTACCGCATGCACGCCGACGAGCGCGAGCCGATCGAGAAGGCGGGGCCGGGCGAGATCGTCGGCGCGCTCGGCATGCGCTTCACGAAGACCGGCGACACCCTCTGCCCGAAGGCGCGCCTGGTCCACATCGAGGGGATGCTCTTCCCCGACACGGTCATCTCGAAGTCGATCGAGCCCAAGACGGCCGCGGACCGCGACGCGCTCACCGAGGCGCTCGGCTTCGTAGC
>DASRRB010000340.1:0-2849 GCA_035695985.1 Planctomycetota bacterium
GTGAGAAGAGGCCGCGGGGAGCAAGGCTTCGTGGCGGATCGGGGTGCCCTCCGCCGCCAAATCCAACTGACAAGAGGCGGCTCCGGCTGAACGCGCGGCCTATGGGACCGTCGATTTCATCTGAATGGGAGAAGACGGCCGCGCGTAGCCCCTCTCGCCACGAAGCCTTCTCCCCGCGTCCTCTTCGCACGGTTCTCGAACGACGTCCGACATTCTTGCTGCGCCGCGGGCGTGGAACGGTGCACGACTCGTCAGTCGCTCTTCTCCGTTGGACGCGCCGCTGAATCGGGCGAGTCTCCGGCTTGGTCCGCTCTTCCACAAGCTCGGAGCGTCTTCGCAGTCCGACGACGGGAGCCGGATCGGGTCGTCGACCTCGGATGAGCGCAAGAGCGTTCCGATGAGCTCGCGGGCCTTCCGATGATTCGATCACGGGTGACGACGTTTCGAGACTCTCATGGAAGAGGCCGCCACCTCGACGTCCGCTCCAGTTTTTTCCTGCCTCCACGACATCCCCTGTCGCCCGTCGCCCGTGACCTCGGTTCCTACCGAAGGAACGTGACGCGAGTGAGCGATCCGCGGCCGCGCGACTTCATCTCCACGCGTTCGTCCGCGTTCAGGTTCACGCTCCCGACCGCCGTCCACTCCTCGTAGGGGGTGCCGAACGGGACGACGAAGCGGGTGCGCGCCGACGGCGTGGTGAGGTCGACCTCGGCCGCCTCGCCGGGCTGCAGCGGATCGCGGCCGCGCAGCCAGACGTAGACCTGGTAGCTGCCGCTCTTCTCGACCTTGAAGGTCGGGCCGTAGAGGTCGCCCGAGGTGAGCGGCGGGATCTCGATCACGATCCCGGTGCCGAGCGGGTCGAAGCGCCACGACGCGTCGAAGAGCGAGCCGTCGCCGGCCGGGCGGTGGGGGAAGCCGAGCCCCGTCTCGAAGCAGGTGACCGCGTCGACGCGCAGCCCCGGCGTGCGGAACGTCAGGACGAGGCGGTGCGCGCCGCTCGTCGCCGGCAGCGGCGCCGGAAGGCGCAGCCACTGCCAGCGCGTGTCGGGCGCGATCGAGAGCGCCTGCGCGATGCCCTCGTCGAGCGCGACGTCGAGACGGGCCGGCGCGACCGCGCCGCGCGCCGTCGCGGCGTGCAGCACATGGACCCAGACGTCGGTGCGGCCCGACCAGATCGGCTCGAAGGGCAGCTCGGCGCTGCCCGACTCCTTGCCGCCGACGCTTCGCCCCTCGGGCCAGACGAGGCACTCCTCGGCGAGCGCGGCCGGATCGCGCAGCCGCACCACCGGCTCGGCCGTGCGCAGCGCCCGCTTCGGCTCGATCGTGATCCCCTCGATGCGGTGGGGGAGCACGGTGCAGCGCAGCCTCGGGTCGGGCGCGCCCGCGACCGGCGCGAGCTCGAGCTCGACGACGTTCTTGCCGGCGGCGAGCGGCAGCGTCGTGGTGAGGCGCTGGCGCGCGGCGTCGAAGCGGGCGAGCAGCTCGACGCCGTTCACGCGCAGCGTGAAGCGGCCGCCGCCGTCGATCTCGAGGCGCGCGGCGCGCGGGTCGACGAGCGGCAGCTCGGTGCGCAGCAGGAGCGGCCGCTCCGGGTCGAGGGCGACGAGGCGGGAGAGCGGCAGCTGCTCGCCGACCGACTCGTCGGCGACGAGGTCACCGAATCCGAGCGCGCGCTCGTCGTCGACCTGGTGGACGGTGAGGTCGATCGGAGCGCCGGGCCGGTCGACGAAGGCGAGCTGCCAGCGGAAGGCGTGCACGCGCCACGGCTCGAGCGCGTCGACCATGGCGCGATCGCTGGCGAGCCCCTCCTTCCAGGTCGAAGCGAGGCCGTCCGCCTCGAGCTTCGCCGCCTCGTTCACGGCGCGCGCGAGGCCGGCGTCGAGCTGCGCGCGTTCCCCCGCGTCGGAGAGCAGCAGCCAGCGGCCGAGGTGGAACGCGGCGGAGCGGCGCGCGGCGGCGATGCGCGCGACGCGGACGAGGTCGAGGGCGGCGAGGACGCCGGCGCATTCGGGTCCGCCGCTCGGCGCGGCGGCCGCGGCGATCGCGGCGTACTCGCGCGCGGGCGCGTCGGTGTCGCCGTCCTCGCCCGGCGCGAAGGCGCCCGGCGAGAGGCGCGTCTCCTCGAGGTCGAGCCAGGGCGGCATGCGGCGCAGCGCGCCGGGCGGATCGGGCGGCGGCGCGCCCGTCCAGGCGTTCGCGAGCGCGTCGCACCGCTCCGGCGTCGCGCCCGCCAGGTGGCGCGTGACGCTGCTCGCGAGGCGCGACTGGAGCCGGAGGCGGTCGAGCGCCGGGGATTCGATCCCGGCGCGCTGCGCGGCGCCACGCACGCCGTCGTCGCCGGCGGCGCCGAACGCCGCGAGGTCGAGGCGCGCCTGCCGGCCGCGCAGGTCCGGCGAGGCGGAGAGCAGCGGCCGCTCGGAGAGCGCGAAGGGCGGCCCGTCGCCCCGCCACGCCGGATCGCACCAGAGGAGCGTCGTCACCGCGGGCCGCTCGACTCGGGACAATTCGAGGGAGGGACCGGTGCCCTCGATCCAGATCGCGTGGAACGAGGGCGCTCCGCTGCGGCGCGCCACGTCGATCTCGGCCGGCGCCGCCGCGCCGAGCGCGACGCGCAGCGACGGCTCGAGCGTCTCGGGCAGGAGCGCGGCGATCGCGGGCGGCAGCGCCGTGCGCGGGAACTCGCGCGCGCGCGGCTCGGGCGGGAGTTCAGCCGCGAGCGGCGCAGGCAGCCAGAGGAGCAGGCCGTCGAAACGCTGCGCCGCGAGCTCGTGCGCGAGCTCTTCGAGCGTGAGCCCGCTCGAGGCGGTCGGCGCCTCGCCGCCGTTCGCGCGCAGGTCGACCTCGTACCA
>DASRRB010000341.1:0-5618 GCA_035695985.1 Planctomycetota bacterium
GCGACCGCCGCCTCCACGCCCTCGTGGATCGTGACGTGCTCCTCCCAGTCGTCGGCGAGCAGGTCGCGTCCCTGCATGCGCGGATCGGGCGGGACGCCGAGCCGCGCGAGCAGCGTCGGCGCCAGCTCGATCAGCTCGACCGGCGCGTCGATCGTGCGCGGCGCGACGCCCGGGATCCGCAGCAGCAGCGGCACGCGCAGGATCTCGTCG
Organism: Planctomycetota bacterium; assembly: GCA_035695985.1. GTDB lineage: Bacteria > Planctomycetota > B15-G4 > B15-G4 > SIAN01 > DASRRB01. Next base: position 211 of record DASRRB010000341.1, read on the forward strand.
AAGAGCGTGCGCGCGTGGCTCAGGTCGCCGTGCTCGAGGAGCTCCTCGCCGTGGTCGGCGGTGACGACGACGATCGTGCGGTCGCGCATGGCGAGCCGGTCGATTTCGTCGAGGAGGCGGCCGACGTCGCGGTCGGCCTGCGCGACGGTCGCGTCGTAGAGCGCCTCGACCCAGGGCAGATCGCGCTCCGGCGTGAAGACGTACGGGCCCGGCGATCTCGGGTCGAAGTCGAAGCGCGCGTCGCCGCCGCGCTCCGCCGCCTTCGCCGCGTCGATCAGCGCGCGATACGGGATCGGTCCGTGCAGCTGGAACGGCGTCGCCGGCAGCGCGCGCGTGAAGCGGGCCGCGAAGTCGGGCTCGGGCTGGTAGTCGTGGATCAGGTAGGTGTGGAGGAAGAGGAGGAACGGCGCGTCGCGGTGGGCCGCGAGCCACGGCAGGACGTGCGCGTCGAGGCGGCACGCCTCGGCGAGGTTCCGGTTGTAGGCCGGCCGGTCGGCGAGCGGCGCGATCGCGCGCAGCGCGTCGTTGGGCGAGAGCATCGCGTCGATCTCGCCGAAGCGGTCGAGGCCGAGGTCGATGCCGCAGAACTCGGCGTTCAGCATCCCACCCGACGTGAACGCGGCGGTGATCCAGCCGCGCCTCGCGAGGAGCTGCGCGAAGTTCGGCGACCGTTCGGACGAGAACGGGCTGTCGTAGAAGAGGACGCCGTGCACGCCCGGCCGTTGCGACGTGAACATCGAGACGTGCGAGGGCAGCGTGTAGGAGGAGTTCGCGAGCGCGTTCGTGCAGACGACCGACTCGCGCGCGAGGCGGTCGAGGTTCGGCGTGAGCGAGGCGCCGTCGGGACCCTTCCGGCCGAGCCGGTCGGCGCGCAGCGTGTCGAGCGAGACGAGGACGACGTTCCAGCGCGCGCCGCGCGCGGGGGTGCGGGCGATCAGCAGCGGGTCGCCGAGCGCCACCAGCGGCCCGAGCGGGTCGTCCGGCCCCTCGACGTCGACGCGCAGCTCGAGCTCGCCGGCGGCGACGCCGGACGGCGGCGCCGGCACGTCGAAGGCGACGTCGCGCCAGAGTTGCGCCGAGTCGGGGAAGAGGCGCACCTCGAAGCGCTCGAAGCGGCGCGCGAGCTCGCGCCCGCCGCCGCCGTCGCCGCGGTCGCGCACCACGGCGGTGACGCGCACCGCCGCGCGCACCGGGCCGTCGGCGAGGAGTCGCTCCTCGCGCACGAGGCCGAGCCCGAGCTCGACACGCGCGCCCGCCGCAGGCGCCGCCACGACGCAGCGGGCGCTCGCCCCGCCGCCGAGCAGGAGCGCGCGCCGCGTCTCCCAGTCGATCCGAACCTTCGTGATCGGCGCGGACGGCTGCGCGCGGTCGAGGTTCTCCCAGAAGCGCGGCAGGTCGAACGGCGGCAGCGTCGCCAGGGAGAAGGCGCTCTCCGGCAGGCCGAGCAGCGCGCGCACCGGCAGCGGACGCAGCGAGAAGTCGTCGATCGCGACCGGGCCCGCCACCGCGCCGAGCGCGATCACCGCGACGCCGCGCGCGCCCCAGCGCGTCTGGAAGTCGAAGCGCCAGCGCTCGAAGCCGCCGCCCGTGCCGTCGTCGCGGACCACCTCGGGCTCGACGTAGACGTTGTGGTCGGCGTCGTCGCGCTTCTTCAGTCCGAAGCCGACCACGCGCTGCGCGGTGATGAGCTTCCCGCCCAGGATCCGCTGCGTGAGCTGCTCGGCGTCGCGCACCGCCGAGACGTCCTCGGAGAGGTCGTAGACGAGCAGTCGCGGCTCGCCCGCCGCGTGCGTGTCGCCGCGCACGCGCAGCGTCACGACGTACGGCGTCTGCGGCGTCGACGAAAAGACGCGCACCGCGAGCGAGTCGTGCGTCGCGAGCTCGAGCGCGTGGCCGTCGCCCGTCGCGACGACCGCGGCGAGCGGCGCCTCGCGTCCCTTGCCCGCGCTCAGCCGCTCCTGCAGCTCGGCCGTCGAGAACCACAGCGCGGCGGGCGTGCCGGCGCGCGGCTCGAAGTCGTCGACGTCCGGCGGCGGCAGCGCCGCCTCGGGATGGTGGGTCCGCAGCGGCGCGTCGGGCCGTTCGGAATCGACTTCCCACAACACCCCGTCGCCGAGCGGACCGGGGAGCAGACGACGCACGCGCTCCGCGACCGTCGGCAGCGGCCTCGGCGCGGAGGCGTCGAGGGACTCTCCATGAGGAGGCTCGTCCGGTGAGGGCTCCGGAGCCGGGAGGCACCCGCCGAGGGCGAGGAGGCCCGCCCCCGCGCAGAGCCGGCGGCTGAAGCCGCGGCGAGGACGGGCGGCGCGGCGTTTCGGGGTCGGGAGGGGATGCAGAGCGGGCTCCGGCGGCGGCGGATCGCAGGACGGCCCTAACATCGGCCGGGCGCGAATGGTAGCCCTGCCTCCCGGCGGCGTCGGGGGAGGCGCCGCGCGGGAAGACCGGGGGACCGTCCCCGTCCAAGCCGGACGTGCCAGCCACCATGACCTTTCCTGCGGAGGAGCGGCAGCTGATCCTCGCGGCCCGCAAGGGCTCGCACGAGGCGTTTCGCGCGATCGTCGAGCGCAACCACGCGCGCCTCTACGAGGTGGTCTTCCGCATCGTCCGCAACCGCGCCGACGCGGAGGAGGTGACGCAGGAGACCTTCCTGCGCGCCTACAAGAACCTGGCCCGCTTCGCGTTCGACTCGGCGCTCTACACGTGGCTCTACCGCATCGCCGTGAACGCCGCGGTCGACCTCGCCAAGCGGCGCAAGCGCCGCGCGCACGTCTCGCTCGACCACGAAGAGGCGCCGCTCGGACCGACGCTGCCGTCGCACGGGCCGACGCCGGCGGCGGGGGGGCAGCGCGAGGAGATGGTCGCGCTGGTGCGCGAGGGCATCCAGGCGTTGCCGGAGCCGTTCCGGTCGATCCTGGTGATGCGGGAGTACGGCGACCTGAGCTACGAGCAGCTCGCGGAGACGCTCGAGGTGCCGAAGGGCACGGTCGAGTCGCGGCTGTTCCGGGCGCGCATGCGGCTGCGCGACTGGCTCGTCGAGCGGCTCGGCGCCGAGACCGCGGCCGACCTTCTTCCGGATGAACAGTGACGCGCCCGGAACGGGCGCAGGAGTTCGAGCCATGATCCACCCCGACGATCCTCACCTTCCCGGCACCGACCGACCCGGCACCGGCCGCCCGCGCGTCACCGGTCCCGGACCCCACGACGACGTGCTCCTGTGGGTCAGCAAGGAGCTCGACGGCGAGCTCGGCGAGCGCGAGCGCATCCTGCTCGGCGACCACCTCGAGTCGTGCCTCGCCTGTTCGACGGTGCGGCGCGAGCTGCTCGGCATCCGGAACGCCGCGCGGACGCACGAGGCGGTGCAGCTTCCCGTCGGCCTCGTCGACCGCGTCGCGACGCACGTGCTCTCGCCGGAGCCGGTCGCGGCCGCCGCGCCGCCGCCGCTGATCCGGCTGCTGCGCCGCAGCGCGGCGGTCGCCGCCGCGGTGCTGCTGCTGCTCGGCGGCATCTACGTCGGAAGGCTGCCGCGCGGCGCGTGGGCCGCGGATGACCCGACGCACACGTACTCGCGCACGCACGACCCTGCGCTCGAGCGGGCGCTCGTGCGATGGGCCGCGGCGCGCGGCGAGCCGGCGTTCTTCTCGCTGCTGCTGCCGGCGCCGAACGCGAAATGACCCGGCGCGCGCTGCCGCCGGCGGGGGAGGAGCCGTGAACGGAGCCGAGGAGCGCGCGAGCGCGAAGCCCGCCGGGGCCGCGCTGTGGATGGGCGTGCAGGCGGCGCTCTGGCTCCTGGTGGGGGCCGGCGCGACCTGGCTGATCGAGGAGGCGCGCGCCCGCCGGCCGCCGCTCGCGGAGATGGTCCAGCACGCCTCCGAAGAGGCGGCCGACCGGCTCGACGAGCTCGGACTCACGTCCGACCAGCAGAGTTCGCTGCAGACGATCCGAGACGAGTGGCGCCGATCGGTGCTGGCCGAGGAGGACGCGTACGGAGACCGCGTCGCGGCCGCGTCGGCCGGCGCCGACGCGCGCATCCAGGCGCTGCTCACCGACGCGCAGCGCGCGAAGTACCGCGACCTTTCGCTGCGCGCGCCGCCCAAGTAGTCGCCCCCCTCACTACAATCCCGACCCCTTATGGCCAGCCAACTCGCGCTCGACTTCTGCCGCTACCGGCTGCGCGCCGTCGAGATCGACGGCCACGCGAAAGGCGCCAAGGTGAAGGCGTTCGTCGCGGTCGACGTCGCGGCGCCCGCCGCTCCGGCCGAGGGGCAGCCGCCGCCGCCGTGGCGCTGGTCCGACGCCGCCAAGGAGCTCTTCGCGAAGAAGCGGCTCGTCCGCGAGCCCTCCGCCATCGCGGTCGCCTCGATCGACTGCACGTTCCGCGACCTCGACCTGCCCTTCACGGGCGCCGGCGAGATCGACAAGGTCATCAAGTTCGAGGCGGAGAGCCAGCTGCAGCTGGTCGACATCGACTCGGTCGTCGTCACCTACCAGCTGCTCGACAGCGACGGACGCGGCGGCAGCCGGCTGCTCGCGGCCGCGTGCGCCAAGGACCAGCTGAAGCGCGTCTTCGCGGACCTCGTGCCGGTGAACGTCGACCCGCACTTCGCCGACCTGCACCTCTCCGCGCTCTACACGGCGCTCCGGTTCACCGGCTACTTCGCGCCGCCGCCGGCCCCGCCCGCCGACGCGCCGCCCGACACGGTGCCCGAGGCCGAGACGGTGCTCGCCATCGAATGCGACTACGACGCGACCCACGTCCTGGTCGCGCGCGGCGAGCAGCTGGTGGGGGCGCGCGCGATCCGGCTCGGGCTCGCCGGCAAGTCGATCCCGACCGGCGAGGGCGAAGCGGGCGCGGCTGCCGAGGGGGCGCCGCCCTCCCCGTCCGGCGAGGCGGCGGGCGGCCACGTCGAGAAACTCGAGCCCCCCGCGCTCCACGCACACCACCACGAGGACGAAGAGGACTTCGTCGTCGTCGACGACGTCGGCGACGAGGCGCCGCCGCTCGGGCCGGGCCGGAGAATCCCGGCGGATTACTTCGATCGACTGGCGCGCGAGGTCCAGCGCACGCTCTTCAAGCTCGGGCCGGTCGCCGACCATCTGAAGCGCGTGCTCCTGCTCGGTCCGGTCGCGCCGAGCGAGGCGTTCCGCGCCCACCTCGAGCACAAGCTGCGCATGCCGGTGGAGATGGCGAAGCCGTTCGACCGCGTGACGCACGGGCTCGACGACGAGACGCTCGCGCACGCGAACGCGGAGGGGACGGCGGCGCTCGGCGTCGCGCTGCGGCTCGCCGGCTACGACGACGGGAGCCGCGTCGAATTCCGCCAGGAGGAGGTGCGCTACGCGCGGCGCTTCGACCAGGTGAAGGTCGCGCTCTCCTGCCTCGCGATCGCCTCGTTCGTGCTGGTCGCCCT
>DASRRB010000342.1:0-5626 GCA_035695985.1 Planctomycetota bacterium
GTCGTCACCGACGAAGTTGGTCGCGTCCTCCTCCTGCGCGGCGCGCCGCCAGCCGAGCCGCACGAGCGCCGCGGCGGCGCGCTCCCGCTCTTCCGCCCCGACCAGGAGGTCGACGTCGCCCATCGGACGCGCGGCGAGCGCGGGATAGAGCGTGTTCACGAGCGCGGCGCCCTTCAGCACGACCGGCTCGATCCCCTCGACGCGCAGCGCCGCGAGAGCGTCGTCGAGGCCGCGCATCGCGACGAAGTTGCGGACGAAGGTCGCGCGGAACGCCGCGCGCACGGCGTCCGCGAAACGCGCGGGCGCCTGCGCCAGGAGCTCTTCGCCGAGCGCGTGGCCGACGAGGGGGAGCATGCGGTGCGACGCGAGGATCGCCGCAGTGCGCGACCACTCCTCGGGAGACGCCGCAGCCACGGCCGCGGCCAGGTCGGGATCGGGCGGATCGCCGTCGCCCCGGCAGCAGGCGCGCAGCAGCGCCGGCACGAGCGTCACGAGCGGCACGGTTGGCGGGGGGCCGCTCATGCGAAGAGCGCCTCGACGCGCGCGGCCGTCTCCGTGAGGCGGGCGAGGTCGTCGCCGCGGACCAGCCGATGGGCGCCCGTGGTGCGGACGAGCGCGCTGACCTGCTGGAAGTGGCGCGCGCCGGTGCCGCTGCGGTGGGCGAGGTCGTAGCGCGAGCCGTAGGTGTGGCGCACCACCTCGAGGAAGGTCGCCGGCGCGGCGAGCGGCGCGAGCGAGATCTCGGTTCCGGCGGAGGCGACGAGCAGCGTCGTGATCGGCGTCGCAGGAGGGGCGTCCTCGCCGGCGCCGCCCGGCCACGCGCGCTTCTCCGAGTCGGGATGGACGAGCGCGAGCGTCCCCGGATCGACGCCGAGCGCATGCGCCGCCTCGGGCTGGATCTTGAGCGACGCCGTCCCGGCGAGCGCGACCGATGCGCCGTCGCGCTCCTCGATCGCGACGATGTCGTCGGAGAGCAGACGGTGTCCACGGCGCGTCAAGGCGGCGGCCAGCGTCGACTTGCCGGCGCTCTTCTCGCCGAGGATCGCGAGCGCCCGCCCGCCGATCGCGACCGCCGTCGCGTGCAGCACGAGCCGGCCGCGCTGGTGCAGGGCGACGGCCAGCGCGGGACCGGCGAGGAAGAGCGCGAGGGCGCGCTCGTCGGCGCGTTCGTGCGGCCGGACGACGATCTCCCGTCCGTCGCGCACGCTCACGCGGCCGAACTCGAAGTGGTCGAAGGCGACCGCGTCGGGAGCGACGTCGACGTCGAAGCCGGCGGTCGTGGGCGCGCCGTCGCGCGGCTCGATGCGGATCGAGAGCGGCGGGTCCGTCGCGTCCGGCCGGGCGGGGCGCAGTCCGGGGAGCGCGAGCTCGCTCTGGATCGTGAGACCGTGCGCCGCGTACGCGAACAAGTTCGTCGGCGGCCGCGACGGTGCGCGCGCGCTTCCGTTCAGCTGAACAGGTGGCGCGACGTCGCGAACGGGTTGACGCCCGCTTGAATGCCGAAGCCGGTGATCGTCTTCACGTCGCCGTGGACCTGGACGCGAGGAGCCTGGTAGGCCTTCTTCGAGGTTCGCGGGGAAGGAGACGGGGACGACGGGGGCGGGGGGGATGCGGTCACGAAGGGGTCCTTGTACTGCTGGCGGCTTCGACAACGGTCGGCGGGCCCTGGGGTCGGTGGAATAGCGTCGGAACTCTCCACGCGCGCAGTCCATCGGCGCGGTTGTCCCTTCCAGTCAATGGGTTCTCCCTCAGTTCGGACGTGGCGCACGAGCGCGACGACGGAGCCGGAAGAAACGTCCGAATCTTCGCCGCGTCCCACGACCGGCTCGGGAAGCGAGTGCGGCATCGCCGCGCACCGAACGCTTCCTCAATATGGGGCGGCGTCGCGCTCGTGCAGCTCGACGAAGTCGCCGCGCGTCTCGTCGCCGACCAGCACGGCGCCGTCGCACTCGAGCCATGCGTGGGCGTCGAGCGGCCCCGCGCCCTCGCGCTTCGCGCCGAAGCGGATCGTCGCGGCGCGTCCGCGCGCGCCGAGCATCACCTGCGCCGTCAGCGCCTGCGCGAGGCAGCTGCGCGGCGGCGCGACGCGGCGCGCGACCGCGGCGGTCGCCCAGCCGATGCGCGCCGGCGTCTCCCCGGGTGCGGCGAGTCGTGCGCGGCCCTCGCGGCCGCGGTGGCGCCCCTCCGCCCACCGGGCGATGCGCGCGAACTCGAAGAGACGCAAGGCGACGCGGATCACGAGGAACCAGAGGAGCGCCTCGCGGACGAGGCGGCGGTCGCCGGGCGCGAGCGCGCGCCACCTACGGAGCAGGGCGGGGCGGGCCACCGACCCTCTCGATCAGTCCGAGCTCGAGCAGCTCCCGCAGCAGCAGGCGCAGGTCGCTCTCGCAGGTCTCGGGCACGACCTCGTACTCCGCGACGATCGCGTCGCGCAGCTCGGACAGCGCGTGCGGCCGGTCGAGCAGCTCGTAGACGCGCGCGGCGACGTCGTTCAACCCGAAGTACTTCCCTTGGTCGATGTCGAGGACGACCGACTCCGAGCCGAGCCGGCACGACGCGCTGCGGTGGCGCGCGACGAAGCGCGCGGTCGTGTCGAGCTCGGGCTCGCGCCCGCCGGGTCCGGCCGGATTCGGGGAGGCCATGGCGGCGATCCTATCCACGCGGTCGCGCGCGAAGCCGGCGGCGGACGGGCGGACGCGCGCGCGGGTTCGTTATCGTCGCGCCGCTTCGACGGACGGAGGGGTGGCAGGAAGGCGATGGCGCACGAGGTCGGGGAGCGATCGCACGCGGCCTTCCTCGCCCGGCGGAACTTCCGGTCGCTCGACGGCCTGCGCTGCCTCGCGATCGTCACGGTGGTTTGGCACCACGCGCACGGCGGGTACGCGGCGCTCCCGGCCACGCGCCACGGCTTCCTCGGCGTAGACCTCTTCTTCGTGATCAGCGGCTTCCTGATCACGACGCTGCTGCTGCGCGAGCGGGCGCGGACCGGCGCGATCTCGCTCAAGAACTTCTACGCGCGCCGCACGCTGCGCATCTTCCCGCCCTACTACCTCGTCCTCGCGGGGCTGGCGCTCTTCCTGCTCTTCGTGCGGCGCGACGCGACGATGCGCGCCGCCTTCTTCGCCGAGCTCCCGTGGTGCGTCACCTACACCACGAACTGGGTCGAGCCGACCACGCTGCTCTCGATCACCTGGTCGCTCGCGGCCGAGGAGCAGTTCTATCTGCTCTGGCCTCCCGTCGAGCGCTTCGTGCCCCGCCACGCGCTGAAGGTCCTGCTCGTGTTGATCGTGGTGAACCAGTGCGTCAACTTCCGGCTCGCCGATCCGGTGCTCCGGTCGTGGTTCGGCTTCGGGCACGACGACCGGAAGATCCTGCAGGCGACCTTCACGCCGATCTGCCTCGGCGTCCTGCTCGCGCACCTGCTCGACGACCCGCGTTGGTTCCGGCGCGTCGCGCCCGCGCTCGGTCCGGCGGCGGCGTGGCTCGCGACGCTCGGGATCGTCGCGGTCGCGAGCCTCGACGGCGACCTCTCCGGCGGGCCGCGGCTCGCGCTCCACCTGCTCATGACCGTGCTGCTCGGGAGCGTGGTCGTCGCGGAGGCGGGGACGGCGGCGCGTGCGCTCGCGTGGCGGCCGCTGCAGAAGATCGGCGCGGTGAGCTACGGCATGTATCTCCTGCACCTGATCGCGCTCGACGTCGTGCTGCGCGTTGACGACCGCGTCGGCCCGCTGGGGAGGGAGGCGCGCTTCGTCGCCTGCGCCGCGCTGACGGTGGCGGCGGCGCTGCTCATGTACCGCTTCTTCGAGCGGCCGATCCTCTCCCTCAAGTCGCGCTTCGTCTCGTGACCGAAGGGTGGGTCAGACCCGGCGCGCCCGCGGTCCCGGAGCGACGCGCCCATCCCATGGAGGACTCCCGAGTGTCGCACGAGCCGTCCGCCACGCCGCCGCCCGCGCCGCGCGCGATCGGCCGCTTCGCGCGGCTCGTCGCCGTGCTGCTCGTCGCGATCGGGACCGCGTCGCGCGCGGCGCCGCTCCTCGATCAAGGCGGCCGCATGCTGCGGCAGTGGCCGACCGAGGACGGCTACCTGATGCTCACGATCGCCCGCAACATGGCGCTCGGGCACGGCATGAGCACCGCGGACGGGACGCTGCCCACCAACGGCACGCAGCCGGGCTTCAACTTCGTCGAGGCGGCCATGTTTGCGCTCGCGCATGGCGACAAGCGCAATGGCGTCCTGCTGACGCAGGGGGTCTCGCTCGCGCTCGCGCTCGTGGCGGCGTGGACGCTCTTCCGGCTCGGCCAGCGCGTCCTGCGCGAGCGGAGCTGGGGCGGCGACGCGGCGGCGATCGCGGCGGCGGCGTGGTTCGCGAGCCCCAACGTCGTCCCGCACAGCATGAACTGCCTCGAGACGGGCCTCTACCACCTGCTGATCCTGCGCTCGCTGCTCGTCTGGCACCGCTTCGCGGAGCGGCGCGCTCCCGAGACGACGGTCGCCGCGACGGGCGCGCTCGGGCTCGGCCTCCTGCTCGGCGCGGCGCTCTGGGCGCGCATCGACGGCGTCTTCCTGGTCGCGGCCGTCTGCCTCGCCCATCTCGGGGTCGGCGTCGCGCGCGGCGGCGCGGCGGTGCGCGCGCGCTTCCTCGAGGCGACGCTCGCCGGCGCGGTCGCGGTCGCGGTCTTCAGCCCGTGGCTGATCCACAACAAGACGCAGTTCGGCAGCTTCATGCCGATCAGCGGCACCGCGCAGGCGTTCGGCGCGCAGCCGGGCGACAACCTCTCCTCGGTGCCGGCGAAGCTCGCCGAGTACGCGAGCGTGGTCGTCCCGATCCCCGATCCGCTCGAACGGGAGCCCGGGATGCTCGCGCTCTGGTCGATCGTGCTCGTCGCCTGGCTCGCGGGCGTCGCCGTCCTGCGCCGCTTCGCGAACGCGAGCGAGCGCGCCTTCATGCTCGTCGCGGCGCTCCTCTTCGCCTGCTTCGTCGTCTACTACGGTGCGCTCTTCGGCGCGGCCTACTTCATGGCGCGCTACCTCTCGCCGCTCTCGATCGGCTGCGCGCTCGCGACGACGGCGGGGGCGTTCGCGCTGCATGCGCGGTTGCGCGCCGGCGCGACGCGGCGCGCGCTGCCGGCGGTCGGGGCGGTCGCGCTGCTGGCGGTCTCCTCGGCCACGAACGCGCGGCTCTACCGGGACGGCACGTCGCACATGCACTTCCAGGTGGTCGAGTGGACGGAGAGCCACGTCGCCGAGTTCCAGTGGATGGCCGCGGTGCAGACCGGGACGCTCGGCTTCTTCCACGACCGCACCGTCAACCTCGACGGCAAGGTGAACCCCGACGCGCTGAAGCACCTGATCGCGCAGACGACGCCGCAGTACGTCGTCGAGGGCCGCTTCGGGCCCGAGCAGGGCGCGATCGAATACCTGGCCGATTGGGCCCACTCGAACACCGGCGCGATCGGAATCTCGAAGTGGATCGAGCTCGACCCGATCCGGGAGCATTTCAAGCTGATCGTCGACGACGCGGAGAAGAACCTCGCCGTGCTGAAGCGGGAAGGCGCTCCGTGATCCGCCTGCTGAAGCGGCGCACCCTCTGGGTCCCGACGATCTGGGGCTGGCTCGTCCTGGTGC
>DASRRB010000343.1:0-5085 GCA_035695985.1 Planctomycetota bacterium
TCCACCTCGCGACCGCCGCCGGCTCCGATCCGGCGCAGGTCGTCGCGAGCATGGTCCGCGGCGCGCGTGTCGTCGCCGAGGCGTGCGTGCGCGGCGGCGTGCGCCGCCTGGTCCACGTGAGCTCGATCGCGGTCTACGACCTCGGCGAGGAGCGCGATTCCGCCGTGAACGAGGACGCGCCGCTCGACCCGCGCCCCGAACGGCGCGGCGAATATGCGCAGGGGAAGATCGCGGCGGAGCGCGCGCTCGCCGACTTCGCGCGCGAGCGCGGAATCGAGCTCGTGATCGTCCGGCCCGGCTTCGTGGTCGGGAGCGATGGTCCGCCGCAGCACTCGGGCGTCGGCCTGTGGACCCGCGACACGCAGGTCTACGGGTGGGGGGGCGGACGGCGTCCGCTGCCGTTCGTGCTGGTCGACGACGTGGCCGACGCGCTCGTGCAGTGCGTGACGGCACCGGGCGCCGCCGGGCGCTCCTACAACCTGGTCGGCGACGTCGGCCTGACCGCGCGCGAATGGGTCGACGCGCTGCGCACGACGCTGCGGCGCGACTTCGCCTTCCACCCGCAGTCGGTCCTCTACTGGTATCTCGAGGAGCTCGCGAAGTACGGCGTGAAGCTCGCGATCGGGCGCGCGGGGGTCCGCGCGCCGAGCTGGCGCGACCTCGCGACGCGCACCGCCTCGCGCGGCTTCGACAACGAGCGTCCCAAGCGCGAGCTCGGCTGGCGGCCGGTCGCCGATCGCGCGACTTTCCTCTCCCGCGCGCTGCCGCCCGCGTCGGTCACGACGGGACCTTGAGCGGTGTCGTCGCCGCCGCACCTGCTCCACCTCTTCTCGACGTTCGCGGCCGGCGGGCCGCAGGTGCGCACCGCGACGTTGATCCACGCGGCCGGCAGCGCCTTTCGCCACACGATCGTCGCGCTCGACGGGAACTTCGCCTGCCGTGAGCGGCTCGCCGGGCTCCCCGAAGGAATCGTCGCGTACGCCGATCCGCCGCAGCGCGGCTGGCTCGGCGGCAACGTACTCCGCCTCGCTCGCTTGATCGACGGTGTGCGCCCCGACCTCGTCCTCACCTACAACTGGGGCGCGATCGAGGCGGTGGTCGGCGCGCGCGTCGCGGGCGGGCGGCCGCTGATCCACGTCGAGGACGGCTTCGGGCCCGAGGAGGCGCGCGTCCTGCTGCGGCGGCGCGTCGCGTTCCGGCGCGTCGTCCTTCCCTTCGCGCGCAAGGTCGTGGTGCCGTCGCACGGGCTGGCGCGGATCGCCGCGGAGCGCTGGCGCGTGCCGGCCGCGAAGCTCGTCCACGTGCCGAACGGGATCGACCTCGAACGCTTCGCGCCGGTCGAGCCGGAGTCTTTCGCCCGCCGCGATGAGCTGCGCGAGCAGTGGGGGGCGCGCGCGGTCGACTGCGTGGTCGGGACGGTCGCGCGTCTGCGCCCGGAGAAGGGGCTCGAGCTCCTGCTCGCGAGCTTCGCGACGCTGCGGGCGCGCACTCCGGCGAGCGGCGCCGCGCGCGTGCGTCTCGTGATCGTCGGCGACGGCCCCGAAGAGGAGCGGCTGCGCGCCGAGGCGTCGCGCATCGGCGTCGGCGGCGAGGTCGTGTTCGCCGGCGCGTGCGCCGACGCGCGCGACTCGCTGCGCGCGTTCGACCTCTTCGCGATGACCTCGCACACGGAGCAGATGCCGATCTCGCTGCTCGAGGCGATGGGGTGCGGGCTCGCGGTCGTCGCGACCGACGTCGGCGACGTCGCCCGCATGGTCGCGGAGGCGAACCGGCCGTTCGTGCGGGCGGGCCGCGACCCGACCGTCCTCTCCGACGTGCTCGTCTCGTTGCGTCACGACCCGGCGCGCCGCGCCGCGCTCGGCGCCGCCAACCGCCAGAAGGCGCTCGCCGAATACTCCCTCCCGACCATGGTCGGGCGCTGGCGCAGACTCTGGGATGAATTGGCCCGCGCCTGAGGCTTCGGACCGGCGATTCGACGGGGGCGGCCCGAGGCGCGAGCGGAAGGGGAAACGGCTGCTAACTTGCCGCGTCCTTCGTCGGCGCAACCTCGCGAGCTCGGCCTCGTACGGTGCGCCCGGGAGCCGTCCAAGAATGATCCCGTCCTCGCTTCGAGTGCCCCGCGCGTCGCGCCTTCTCGCCGCGCTCGTCACCGTCGTCCTGCCCCTCGTCCTCCCCCTCGTCGCCGCGCCCTCCGCGTCGGCGCAAGCGCGCGCCCATGCGCAGCTCTACGTCCGGGTCGAAGGCGACGATGTGAAGGCGGCGGTGCAGGTCCGGCTCGACACGGGCTTCCACCTCTTCCATGGACCGGGCCCCAAGGACATGGGCTCGGAGGGGGCCGCCGGCATCCCGACCACGATCGAGTTCGTCGGCGCAGGATTCACCTGGAGCGCGCCGCGCTTTCCCGAGCCGGAGAAGGAGGACCAGAGCTTCCTCGGCACCGGCGTCTACGCGAACGTCCACTTCGGCACGCCGACGATCTGGTTCCGCGGCAAGAAGACGGGCGACGCCGACGCTTCGAAGCTGCAGGCGAAGATCAACGGCCAGACCTGCGACCCGATGGGCTGCGTGCCCTACTCGGAGACGGTCGCGTCTTCGGGGCCCGGGAGCGACAAGCTCTTCGCGCGCTTCCCCGCCGACCTCGTGGTCGCCGCGGCGGCGGTGCCGGCCAGCTCGGACGCAACCGACGCATCGCGCAAGCACGTCCACCCGACGCTCTACGTGCGCGAGGAGGGCGACGAGCTGCGCGCCGTGCTGCAGCTCGTGATCGACCCGGGCTACCACATCTATCACGGGCCCGAGAAGAAGGACGTCGGGCCGGGCGATTCGCCGCTCGGGCTGCCGACGCGCGTGACGATGCTCGGCGAGCGCGTCCTGTGGCAGCCCGTCGTCTTCCCCGCGCCCAAGCGGGTCGAGGAGCCGTCGCTCCAGACGTGGTACCTCGAGCACGACGGGACCGTCGTCCTGACGGTCCGCGGCAAGAAGGCGGCGGGTGCCGACGTCGCGAAGCTGAGCGCCAAGGTCGAGGGGCAGGTCTGCTCGACGTCGTGCGACCAGTTCTCGGAGACGGTGGCGAACTCGGGCCGCGGGCCCGACGCGCTGTTCGCGAAGGCGGCGGAGGCCGCGACCGACCCCGTGGCGGTGAACGACGACGACGTCGCGAACGTCCCGATGTGGAAGTTCCTGGCGCTCGCGGTCGGGTGGGCGATCTTCAGCCTGCTGATGCCGTGCACCTACCCGATGATCCCGATCACGATCAGCTTCTTCACGAAGCAGTCGGCCGCCCGCAACGCGAGCACGCTCTCGCTCTCGATCGTCTACGGGCTCGGGATCGTCCTCTCGTTCGTCGGCATCGGCGTGCTGGTCGGCCCGCCCATCGCGGCGTTCGCCGCCAGCCCCTGGACGAATCTCGTCATCTTCGCCGTCTTCCTCGCCTTCGGGCTCTCGCTGCTCGGCCTCTTCATCCTGCAGCCGCCGCAGTTCCTGATGGGCTTCGCGTCGACGGCGACGCAGAAGGGCGGGCTGCTCGGCGTCTTCCTGATGGGGCTGACGCTCTGCGTCACGTCGTTCACGTGCACGGCGCCGTTCGTCGGCAGCCTGCTCGCGGTGGGGGCGAAGGGCGGCGGGCTCGGGCGTCTCGTGCTCGGCATGGCGACTTTCGGCTTCGTGATGGCCGTCCCGTTCGTCTTCCTCTCGATGCTGCCGGCCAGGGCGAAGCAGCTCCCGAAGAGCGGCGAGTGGGTCCACTCGCTCAAGGTCACGCTCGGCTTCATCGAGCTCGCCGCGGCGGTCAAGTTCCTCTCGAACTGCGACCTGGTCTGGAAGTGGAACGCGCTCTCGCGCGAGATCGTGCTGATGCTCTGGTCGGCGACTCTGATGGCGGCGGCCTTCTACGTCTGGGGCGTGATCACGCTGAAGGAGGACGTCGAGATCCGCGGCGCCGACGCGACGCCGGGCATCGGGCCGAAACGGCTGGTGATCGGGACGGCGCTCTTCCTGATCGCGATGTACTTCCTGCTCGGCGCCTTCGGCGCGCAGCTCGACAACACCACCGAGACGCTCGCGCCGAACTACTCGAAGCCCCTGTTCACCAGCGGGGCCGGACCGGGCGCCCATCGCGGCGGTGACAAGGTCGCCTCGGGCCCGATCAAGGACGACTGGGAGGCGGCGCTCGCGAAGGCGCTGGCCGAGCACAAGCAGCTCGCGATCAACTTCACTGGCGACGTCTGAGTGAACTGCCGCATGATGGAGGGGCCCGGAGGGCCGCTCCGCGATCCGGCCGTGAAGCGGGAGCTCGAGAACTTCGTGGAGGTCTGGCTCCACTTCGACCACCTCGAGAAGGGCGCCGAGAACAGAGAGCGGCAGAACGAGATCCTGGGCTTCCAGACCAACCCCTACTGGGTGATCTACGACCCCGCGACGAAGAAGACCCTGCGCAAGCAGGCGTTCACGATGATCGTCGAGGATTTCCTGAAGTTCCTGCGCGGCGAATAGAGCCGGCGCCGCCGCGCCTCACCTCTTCTCGAGCGGCTGCCACATGAGGCGCGCGACGCGCCAGCGGCCCTCTTCGAGGACGAGGACCATCAGGTAGCGGTCGTGCGCCGCCTGCGTGGCGCCGTCCTTCATCACGAGCGTCCCGCTCACCTCGCCGCGTTGCCACGCCCATTTCCCGGCCACGACCGTCTCGGCCGGCGTCGCGCGGAGCTTCATCGCGAGCTGCGCGAAGACCTCGACGTAGTGGGCGCGGATCGCGTCGCTCCCGTCGAACGTCGAGCCGTCGGGCGCGAGCAGCAGCGCGTCGCGCGTGTAGCAGTCGAGCACCGTCGCGAGGTCGGCGTCGCTGTCGGCCTGCAGGAGGCGCGCGACCGCCTGCTCGACCGCGGCGACGTCGGCGGGCGAGGAGGTCGACGCCGAGGCCGTCGCACCGCCTTCGGGCGCGGACTGGCAGCCGCCGAACAGCAGCGAAGTCGCGAACGTCGCGAGTACCGCCAGGAGTGCGCCGCCCACCCGCCGCCGGGAGTCCTCTCTCTCACGCACGACCATGACCCCGCCTCCGTCCTCGAAGCATCCTCTCCGAACGAAGCGGCC
>DASRRB010000344.1:0-3475 GCA_035695985.1 Planctomycetota bacterium
GTCAATCCCAACAGCTTCACGGCCGGCGACGCCGTGCTCGCGACCTACACGAGCGACTTCGTGATGCCGGCGGTCTATCCGGGCGCGGTGAACGAGTCGCCCGACCTCGACGTGGCGTGGGGCAAGTGGCGCGCGCTGCCGATCGCCGACGGCACCTACACCCTCGGAATGTGGGCGGCGATCAACCGGGTCGTCACGCTGTGGGGCGAGACCAACACCTATCGCGGCACCTCGCCGCCCTCCGACGCCGACTTCCTGGTCGGATCGGCCACGACGCTCGAGCCCTATTCGCTCGTCAGCTCGGCCGCCAACTGCAACAACTGCCACAACGACCTCTACTTCCACGGCGGCGGACGACGCGGCTTCGACACCTGCGTGCTCTGCCATGGAACGGCGGGCTCGGAGGACCGCCCGCGCTACGTCGCCGCGAACGCTCCGGCGACGACGCAGCTGAGCATCAACTTCCGCGAGATGCTCCACAAGATCCACCGCGGCGAGGAGCTCGACCACGCCTCGACCTACACGGTCGTCGGCTTCGGATCGACGGCCTATCCCAACAACTTCGGCCTCGCGAGCTACGGCGAGGTCGCCTTCCCGACGATGCCCGCCGGCGTGAAGAAGTGCACGGCCTGCCACGGCACGCTCAACACCGCCTGGATCGAGCCGTCGTCGCGCACGCATCCGGCCGGTCAGACGAAGCCGACCCGCGCGTGGCGGGCGGCCTGCGGCGCGTGCCACGATTCGGACGCCGCGCAGGCCCACATCGACTCGCAGACCAGCCCGGCCGGCGCCGAGGCGTGCGCCGTCTGCCACGATCCCGATGGTCTCTACAACGTCGAGCTGATGCACAAGGTGCGATGAACGCGATCCGTACTGCTGCTCCTTGGTCTCCGCCCGGCGGTAGCAGCCCTTGGTGGCTGGCCGCCGTGGCGGGGCTCGCGTTCGGGCTCGTCGCGCTGGCGACGTGCATCGGGCTGATCACGCCGCCGCCGCGCGGACGCGGCAAGACGCTCGAGGAGAGCGGAGCCGCGGCGCCGGTCCTGGCGGCCTCCCTCGAGTCCGAGGCGGACGACGCCGTGGACGACGTCGACGCCGATGACGAAGTCGTCGCGGAGCGCACGGACGACGCGACGGGCGGCGCGCCGCGCGGCGGCGAGACCCGGCCGGCGCGTCCCGGCAGCGAGCGCTGGCACGTGCAGCGGCTGCGCGCGCTCCACGCCTCGGATCCTGCGGAGTTTCAACGCGAGGCGCACGAGCGCTTCGACGCCGCCGCCGGCAACGAACAGTTCGCCTTCCTGCGCGTCGCGCTCGCGTGCGACGCGCCGCTCGCCGACGAGCTCGGCCGCGCGCTGCTCGAGAAGGGCCGCCGCGACGACGACGACCGCTTCGCCGCGACGGTGACGCTGCTGCAGAAGCAGGCGGCGCACGCGAACGAGGCGGCGAAGACGCTGCTCGCGACGCTCACCGCCGACGAGTCGGCGCGCTTCGCGGGACGCGACGACGCGCGCTGACCGCACGCGCGCTCGGCAAAAACCCGAGTCGACGCACCGGGTGGGTCCCGTCGCTGAATGCGGCGTATGGCGGACCCTTTCCAATTCTGCTCCTCCGCGAAGCTGGTCGAGCTGACCGGCCGGCGCGCCCGCACCGTCCCGGAGCTGGCCGAAGGGATCCGCGCGCTCGACGACGCCGTCCTCTTCCACCACACGCACCACTTCCTGCTGCAGCACCAGTACTGGCTGCCCGAGCCGACGAGCGACTTCGCGTGGTGGGTCGCGGAGATCCTCCAGGAGCGCGCGCTCGGCGAGGACCTCGCGAGCATCAACACCGTCGAGTACCGCTCGATCCAGGAGCTGAAGGACCGCATCCTCGCGGTGATCGCGGCGCACGAAGGCGACCGCGCGCGCACGGTCGAGGCCCCGTCCGGACTCGAGTTCCACTTCCTGCGCACGCACAGCTACGTCTTCTCGACCGACCACCGGGCGACGACGCTCGCGGAGTTCGCGGGCCACCTCGAACGGGTGAGCCTGCAGTCGATCTACCACCACGTGTTCGAGGCGCGCCTGCGGCTCCCGCGCGCGACGAACGACTTCGCGTGGTGGTTCCGCGATTCGCTCGGCGAGAAGGAGCTCGCGGAGAGCGTCGAGCACCTCGATCCCTACGTCTTCACCCTCGAAGACCTGCGCGCGCGGATCCTGCAGCTCGTGAAGCGGAGGCTGTGAGATGGCGACGCTCGCCGACTACGAGGCGGCCGCCGGAAAGGACGCCGTCCACGAGATCGCCACCATCGCGGCGCGCCTGAAGGGGCTGCGCGTCGTGAACGTGAACTCGACCGCGGTCGGCGGCGGAGTGGCCGAGATCCTGATGCGCATGGTCCCGCTCCTCCAGGAGCTCGGCGTCGACGCGCGCTGGGAGGTGATCAAGGGCGACGCGGCGTTCTACGAGACGACCAAGGCGATGCACAACGCGCTGCACGGCGTCGCGCTCCCGTTCACCGACCACATGCGGGACGCGTTCCTCGACACGACGACGCGCAACGCGGCGCTGGTGAACCTCGACGCGGACGTCGTGGTGATCCACGACCCGCAGCCGGCCGGCCTCGTGGAAGGACGGGCGGCGAAGGGCGGGCGCTGGATCTGGCGCTGCCACATCGACCTGTCGCGCCCGTCCGCGCCGTTCTGGGACTTCCTGCGCCCGTTCGTCGAGCGCCACGACGCCGCGGTCTTCTCGGCGCCGCAGTTCACGCAGGCGCTCGCCGTGCCGCAGTACATGATCCCGCCCTCGATCGACCCGCTGAGCGAGAAGAACCGCGAGCTCCCCGACGAGGAGGTGCGCGCCACGCTGGAGCGCTTCCACCTCGACCCGGAGCGGCCGATCGTCACGCAGGTCTCGCGCTTCGACCGCTTGAAGGACCCGCTCGGCGTCATCGAGGCGTTCCAGCGCGTGCGCAAGCGGTTCCACTGCCAGCTCGTCCTCGCCGGCGGGAGCGCCACCGACGACCCCGAGGGTTCTCAGGTGCTCGAGGAGGTGAAGGCGCGCGCCGGCACCGACCCCGACGTCCACATCCTCTCGCTCCCGTCCGACGCCAACCGCGAGATCAACGCGCTCCAGCGCGGCTCGACCATCCTCGTGCAGAAGTCGCTGCGCGAGGGCTTCGGCCTCACCGTCACCGAGGCGATGTGGAAGGGCAAGCCGGTCGTCGCGAGCGCGGTCGGCGGCATCCCTCTCCAAGTCCGCCACCGCATGACCGGACTGCTCGTGCACTCGGTCGACGGCGCCGCGCGCGCGTTGAAGCAGCTGCTCGCCAATCCCGCGGTCGGGCAGAAGATGGGCACCCAGGGCCGCGAGCACGTCCGGAACAACTTCCTGCTCACGCGCCACGTGAAGGACTACCTGCTCCTCTTCCACGCGGTGAGGCACGGCACGTCCGGCGTCGTCCAGTTGTGACGCCTCGTCGGCAGGCAAGTCGCGCGCCGCC
>DASRRB010000345.1:0-1928 GCA_035695985.1 Planctomycetota bacterium
CCACGCGAAGGGCGTCAGCCACCCGGCGACCTCCGCGGGCGAGGTCACGGGCGCGCGGCCCAGGTCGGCGGCGAGCGCCGACGCGGCAGGCCACGCAAGGCGCACGGCGACGAACGGCACGACGCCCACGAGGACGCACGCGAGGGCCAGCGCTCCCATCGCCACGCGCTGCGACACCGCGGCGTCGCCCGCGTGGCCGTGCACGGCGCCGCGCGGCACGCCGAGGAACGTCGCCGAGAACGCCTTCGCGAAACACGCCGCCGCGAGGCCGCCGATGAGTGCGAGCGCCAGGATCGCGCCGACGCACCAGATCGCCGGCGCTCCGGCGGCCCCGGCGGAGGCGCCGAAGAGGGCGCGGTAGACGAGCCACTCGCTGACGAATCCGTTCGCCGGCGGCAGCGCGCAGATCGACACGCAGCCCACGAGGAACAGGAGCGCCGTCCACGGCATGCGCCGTGCGAGTCCTCCGAGGTGGTCGATCTCCGCCGTGCCCGCCGCGTGAACGACCGACCCCGCACCGAGGAAGAGGAGCGACTTGAAGAGCGCGTGGTTCAGGACGTGGAGCAGTGCGCCGCAGAACCCGAGCGCCGCGATCTCCGGGCGTCCCGCGCGCGCTGCCACGACGCCGACGCCGAGTCCGAGCACGATGATCCCGATGTTCTCGACGGTGTGGTAAGCGAGGAGCCGCTTGAGGTCGTGCTGCGCCAGGGCGTAGAGGACGCCGACCACGCCGGAGAGCGCGCCGAGCGCGAGCAGCGCGCCGCCGAACCACGCCGCCGGCACGGGCAGGAACGGGAGGAACCGGAGCAGCCCGAAGATCCCGACCTTGACGATCAGCCCGGAGAGGACTGCCGACACGGGCGTCGGCGCCACGGGGTGGGCATGGGGGAGCCAGATGTGCAGCGGCATCATCCCGGCCTTGGTTCCGAACGCGACGAGCGCGAGCAGGAAGAGCAGTCCCGCACCGGACGCCGCTTCGGGGTGTGCGTCCCGGCTCGCCCGCAGCACGTCGAAGTCGAGCGATCCCGCCGTCGCTCCGAGAATCGCGACGAGCGCCATGAGACAGAACGCGGCCGTGTGGTTCGCGACGAAGTACAGGAGACCCGCCGAGCGCACGGTCTGGTCCTCGTGGTGCAGCACGATCAGCACGTAGGCGCTGAGCGTCATCACCTCCCAGGCAGCGAGGAACAGCAGGCCGTTGCGCGCCCCCGTGAGGACGAGGACCGCGACGAGGAGAAGCTCGAAGAACCCCGCGAACCGGGCGAACGTGCGGTCGTCGACGTCACGGAGGTAGCGGATCGCGTACACGGCGGCGGCCGCGCTCACGAGCGCCACGACGAACGCGAACCAGCCGCCGAGCCCGTCGAGCCGCAGCGAGAGCGATCCGCCGGGAACGGACCACGGCAGGACGACGCCGTCTTCGGTCGCGCCCGACGCCGCGAGGACTCCGCCCGTCCCCGCGAAGAGGCAGCCCGCGAGGCACGTCGCCAGGAAGACGGCCGTCGCCCGCCTTCGTGCGCGGCCCGAGGCGAACGCCGTCGCGGCGCCCCCGAGGAGCGTCGTCAGGGCGGCGCAGAGGAGCCACGTCGCGTTCATGGCGCGAGCACCCAGCGCGACGCGACGGCCCAGCCGAGCCCGACGACGAGCGTGCCGACGATGAACACGAGGTACCGCGTGATCCTCCCGTCCTGGAAGCGGCGCACGACCGCCATGCGTTGCGCAGCGGCGCGGAAGAGAGGATCGAACACGCGCTCCTCGACCCGGTCGGGGACGTCGACGCGGGCCGCGACCTCGGCGGGGAACGGACCCTCCGCACGCTGCACCGTCGCTCTGGGCGCGAGCACGCCGGAGAGCGCCTGGACCAGCGGCTGTCCGAAGGAGGACGCCGTGTACTGGAACCGTCCGCGCCCGGCGTAGCCGCAGCCCCA
>DASRRB010000346.1:0-8320 GCA_035695985.1 Planctomycetota bacterium
TGATTCGCCGGCCGGGCATCTTCATGACCGAGAAGAACCGGTCCGTCGAGCCGATCCGCGCCGACCGGATCGCAGCGTTGCGTCGCGTGCTCGACCTCGAGCCGTCGTGCGTGTGGGCGCGCTTCCGCCTTTCGGTCGAGCTCGCCGAGCTCGCGGAGAACGACGAAGAGGATCCGTCGCTCGCGCAGAGGGAGCGCGACGAATCACGCCGCCTCCTCTTCGCGCTGGCCGGCGAGGATCCCGAGCGGCTCGGCCCGCTCTCGATCGAGGTCGTGGGGCGTTGCGCCAAACTCGCCGGAACGGGACCGGACGCGGATGCGCTCGAACGACGCTTCTCGGAACTCAGCGGATCGGAGCTGAGCGAGTTTCCGTCGTCGAGGAGGATCGAGGGTCCCCTCGCCGTCGATCCGCCGGTGCCGCTCCCGTTCACTCCGCGCGGGCCGACCGCGCTCCCCGCCGCGTCGTGGCATCCCGCGCCCCAGCTTCGCTTCGCGACCGCAGGCGCAGTCCGGTGGATCGACGTCGGCGACGTCGACCACGACCTCCGCGACGACGTCGTGGCGGCCGACTCGCGCGGGCTCCTCCTGCTCCGGCAGCGGAGCGACGGCACGTTCGAGTCACGGCGGATCGCGGACGTCGACGCGACGCGCGTGCGGATCGCGGACCTCGAGCGCCTCGGCGCCGGCGACGCGAGCCTCGTCGTTGCGACGCCGAATGGCCTCGTCGTCCTCGATCCCGACGCGGAAGGGCGCTGGGTCGAGGAGGTCGTCGGCGCCGTTGGCGGACCGTGCTCGGAATTCGAGGTGCTCGACATCGACGGCGACGGCGACCTGGACGTGCTCGCGATCCGCGGCGGCCGCGTCTTCGCCTGGCGTAACGACGGTTATGCGACGCTCTGCGACAAGGTCCAGGACCGGGACGGTCGCGACACGGAGTGGAAGACCGGTCCGCTCCGGATGGCGAACGGGAGCGCATCGCTCCCGAAGCTCGCCGACCCCGTCGATTGGCTCGCGATCGAGGACTTCGACGGCGATCGCGACGTCGACGTACTCGTCGGCGGGAGCGCGAGCGGGACGATCCTCCTCGAATACCGGAAGCTCGGCCGTTTCGAGGCGCATCCGTCCGCCATGACCGGCCTGCGCTCGCGCGCGGCGCGCCGCCCGCAGCTCGCCGACCTCGACCACGACGGCGCGGTCGATTTGCTCTGGCTCGACGCGCCGGTCGAGTGGCAGCGCAATCGCGGCGACGGGACGTTCGACGCGCCGGTCGACCTGCCGTGGCTCGCCCCGTTCGCGGGAGCGAACGCGACGCTCGCCGACGTCGACCGCGACGGCGACTTCGACCTCGTCGCCGCCGATCCGGCGCAGGAGAGCGGCGAGCTCGTGGCCCGGCTCGGCTCGCTGCTCGCGCCGGAGAGCCGGACGCTGTCCGTCGGCGGGAGAGCGCCGGCGGGAGAGCCGCCGCTCTTCGCCGACCTCGACCAGGATGCCGACCTCGACCTGGTCGGCGTCGCGGCCCGTCCAGCTTCGATCGAGTTGCGTGCCGCCGCCCCCGATCCGTCGACGCACGCGCTGCACGTCGAGCTGCAGCGACACGCCCTCGCGTGCGATCGCGGCGTCGTCGGCGTCACCGTCGTGGCGCGCGTCGGCGGCCACGTCACGCGCCAGTTCGCGTCCGAAGACGGGATCGTCCTCGCCACCGGCGCCGCCGAGTGGCCGGACCTCGTCGAGATCGACTGGCCGCGCGCGGTCTTCATCCAGTGGCCGCGGCAGTTCCTGCTGCGCGATCCGGAACGCGCGCATGAGGAGCGCTGGAATCCGCTTCTCCTCGACCTGCCGGGCGACGAGGAGACCGTCCACGTGTTCCGCGGCGATCGTTCGCTGCAGCAGATCCGCGGAGTCTTCAGCCTGTCCGACGAGGAATCCGTGTCGCGCGACCGTTTCGTCCGGCCGTTCCGCCTCGCCGACGGCCGGATGGCTCGCGTCCGCTCGCCGCTCCCGAGCGACCGCGGACCCCTGATCCCGCGCACGCTCGGTGGCGATTGGAAGCTCGCGCCGTCGACGCCTGGACCGTTCCGTTTCGTCTGGCAGGAAGAGATGCCGAGCTCCGGCCCGCCCGGCCCGCACGGTCCGTATCGCCGCCCGCCGAAGTGATCCGCTCGCGCCGCGCGGACGCCCGCGCGCGCCCCCGACCTCAGTCCCGCGACACCTCGAGCGCCGCCGGTCCCGCGACGACGTGGGCGTACCTCGCGTGGAACTCCTCGGGCTTCATGGCGGCGGCCTTCGCGAGCGCGGCGAGGCGCTCGGGAATCACGAGGTCGTCCTTCTCGAGTCGGATCATGTACTTGCGGGCGACGTGATAGGTCTCGGTGGTGACGTCGACCTCGCGGACCTGGATGCGGCCGGTCCTGGGGTCGCTGAAGCTGCCGAAGGGCATGGGGCAGAGGCGGCCCTGGTCGATGGCGACCATGCCGCCGGGCTCCTTGTACTCGCCGCGGCGGATGCGGTGGAGGTACTCGATCGCGCTGCAGCCGAGGTCGCGCGTGTACTCGACGTCGAACGGGATCGAGTGGGCGCAGCGCAGCTCGTAGCCGATCGACTTGGCGACGATCGTCACCTCGTGCCCGCGCGCGCGGAAGCGCTGGCGCACGAGGCGCGTGAGCAGGCGGTGCAGGTGGAGCTCGGAGAGGCGGAGGTTGCCGTGCTGGTCGCGCTCGCAGTTCGGCTCGACGCGCTCGACGTCCTCGGGCGGCAGGCGCAGCCCGATGCCTTCGGCGAGCAGCGCCACGCCGAACGGCCGCCCGTGCACCATGCGCTTCATCATCGACGTCTCGAGCACGTCGACCACGTGCTCGAGGCGGATCGGCTCGCCGGGGGCCCACTCCTCGGCGATGACGGCGAGCGTCGCGCCGGCCGCTTTCGCGATGCCGAGCGCGAGATGCCCCGCCGAGCGCCCCATCGCCACGATGAAGAACCAGCGCTTGGTCGTCATCGCGTCGGTCATCAGGTTCTCGACGATCTCGGCGCCGACGTGGCGCGCCGTCTGGAACCCGAAGGTCGACTTGCCCGAAGGGAGCGGCAGGTCGTTGTCGATCGTCTTGGGGACGTGGATCACCGGCAGCTTGCCGCCGAACGCCTCGCACACGCGCAGCGCCGAGTTGGCCGTGCCGTCGCCGCCGATCGTGAGCAGCGCGTCGAGCCCGAGCGTCCGGATCGACGCGACCGTCTGCTGCATCGCCTGGGCGTTGTCGTCCGCCTTCGCGTTGCGGATCGTCGGGTTCTCGCGCGAGATCCCCAGGATCGAGCCGCCGTTGCCGTAGATGCGCGAGACGTAGCCGATCGAGAGCGGCTCGATCTCCGTCGTCCTCCCCGCGATCAGGTGGCGGAAGCCGTCGCGGATGCCGACGACCTCCCAGCCGCGGTTGATCGCCTCGATCGTGGCGGACGAGATGACGGAGTTGATGCCCGGCGCGGGACCGCCGCCGACCAGGATCCCGAGCCGCGGCTTGTGCGCGTTCATCGGCGTGTCCGTCGCCGCATCACACCGCCGGCTGCACGTCGAGGATCTCGAACTGGCTCACCTTGCCGCCCACCTCGGCGCGGATCGTCGCGCCGACGCCGTGACCCATGAAGGCGCGCGCGAGCGGGGCGCGGTAGTCGAGGCGGCCCTTGTCGAGATCGGCGTCCCACGGTCCGAGAAGCGTGAACACCTTGGTCTGCCCGCTCGTCGTGTCGCGCGCCGTGACGACCGTGCCGATGGTCACCTCGCCCTCGATCAGGAGCGACTTGTCGATCGCCTTCGCGCGGCGCAGCTCCTCGACCATCTCCTCGGCCTTCTTGGTCATGCGCGCGCGCTCCTCGAGCGCCGCGGTGTACTCGGCGTTCTCGGAGAGGTCGCCGAAGCTCGCCGCCTTGCCGACCGCCTCGAAGACGCGCGGCAGGTCGACGTTGACCATGCGTTCGTATTCGTCGTTGCGCGCCCGGATGCCGGCGTCGGTGCAGTAGATGACCGCCTCGTCGAGGTGGGGGGCGGCGACCTCCTCCTTCTTCTTGAGCTCGCGGTGCACCTCGCCGAAGACCTGCATCATCTGGATCTTCGCGTGGTCGGTCAGCCCGCGCAGCATCTCGATCGAGCGCATCAGCAGGCGCGCGTCGTCGAGCGAGAGCTTCTTGACGAGGACGCGGAACTCCTTGCAGTCGCCGTCGGTGAGCTCCTTCGCGACCTGGCGCGAGAGCGCGCGCAGCTCCGGGTTCACGCCCTTGCCGTACTGCTCGCCCATGCGCAGGCAGCGCTCGACGAGGCTCTTCGGCTCGACGTCGGCGAGGAGCGCCGCGAAGCGCGGGCTCGACTGGCGGCGGCGCGCGAAGACCATGAACTGGGGCTGCACGTCGGGCTTGCGCATGGCGTCCACGAGCAGCGCCTTCACCTCGGCGAGGCGGCCGGCGTCGAGCAGGTCGGCGACCACCGCCTCGAGCATGCGCGCGGAGGCGACGCGGGCGAGCTTCATCAGGAGGTCGGTGTAGGTCGCGCCCGCGAACTCGCGCAGCCGGTCGAGCGCGCGCTTCTCGAGGCGCGCGTTGCCGATCTCCGAGAGGCGGCGGAAGTAGGTCGCCTCGTCGGCCATCTGCGCGCGCAGCCGCTCCTCGAGCGGGGCGCGGTTCAGGTGGTAGCTCTCGCCGATCTCGTCGGCGAGCAGCAGGAGCTCGAGCGGCGCCGGATCGTCGGTGCGCGCGTGCTTCGCGGCGCCCTCGAACAGGATCGGGAACAGGTCGGCCATCAGCTTGGGGTCGGGCTGGCCGCGATCGGCGAAGCCGCGCAGGATCTCGTTCGCGCCGTCGAGCACCTGCGACGCGGTGACCGCCTTGCGCATCTTCCCGAGGCGGCCCTCCGAGTCGACCTTGCGCCACACGATGCGGTTGCCCTGCATCTCGCAGTCGGGCCGCGCGAGCGCGGCCTTGCGCGCCGACGTCCACCACTTCGACCACTGCGCCGGCGGGATCACCGACCCCTCGAGGTAGCCCTTCACCGACGCGACGTCGAGCGGGCGGCCCACCTGCTTCAGGATGCGCGCGACGACCTCGCCCGGATCGGACTCGCAGAGCTCGCGCAGCTCCTTCGTCTTGAAATGCTTCAGCACGCGCCAGTCGCTGTCCGGCAACGGGGTCAGCGTGTCGACCGCCGACTGCACCGGCATCGAGTGCTTGCGCTTCCCCTCGAACTCGATCGTGAGCTCGCGCGCGACCGTGTCGACGCCGTCGACGAGGCCGACGCCCCAGCCCGACGCGTGGAGCACGAACTTGCCGACCTCGAAGTGGAACATCTTCTCGAGCCGGCTCATCGCCTGCTCGACCGGCGCCTCGTGGCGCAGCCCGGTCGCGTCGAGGAAGAGGTCGAAGCCGGCGCGCTCGCCGTGGAGGTCCTGGAGCGCGCGCACGAGGGCCTGGCGGTGGTTGCGGTCCTTGTCGAGGTTGCCCGCGACGAAGGCGAGCAGGCGCACGCGCTGTTCGGCGGTCCCGTTCTTCTCGTAGTGGTCGAGGGTGAGGGAGAGGAGCGTGCCCGCGCGCTCCTTCCGGCCGGTCGACCGAAGCTCTTCACCGACCCTCAGGAAGACGTCGAGTTTGTCGGGGTTGGCGGCGAAGGCTTCGAGGAACTTGTCTTCCAGCGGTTGGGGCGCGGCCTTTCGAGCGAGCGCCAGGAGTTCTTCGAGGAAGGTGTCCGCAGCGATGGTGCTCAATGTTTCTTCTCAGAAAAGGGGGCGCCTAGGATACCGCGGCCGGGCTCCGCCGAGCCTGCGCTCGTGGCGCACCGAGGGACGCTCGCAGGAGGCAGAGAGTCGGATGGCTCGACTGAAACGGCCGCCGAAGGCGTTCGAGGCGTTCGTCCGGCGCTTCCCCAAGCTGGGCGCGGCGTGGCAGCTCCTGGGGGACGGAGCGGAAGAGGCGGGTCCGCTCGACACGAAGACGCAGCGGCTGATCAAGCTCGCGGTCGCGATCGGGACCCGGCAGGAGGGCGCCGTCCACTCGGGCGTGCGCAAGTCGGTCGCCGCCGGCGCGAGCGCCGCGGAGGTCGAGCAGGTGGTGGCGCTCGCCGCGTCGCTGATCGGGCTGCCGGCGTGCGTCGCGGCCTTCGGCTGGGTGAAGGAAGAGCTCGCGAACACCTAGGGAGAGAGCCGGGGGCCGACCCATCGCGGGATTCGCAGGGCGCCGGTAGCGTCTCGCCCCGCGTCCAAGAGAAGCCTGGGAGGAATTCGCGATGTCCCGTGCCGCCCTTCGCGCCGCCGCAGTTTCTGCCGCCGCCGCGCTCGCCTTCACCGCCCTGGTCGCCCCGCCCGCGCACGCGCAGCTCGAGGCGCGCTACCGCGGTGGCGAGCTCGGCGACACCATCACGTTCGTGATGCGCGGCAATCCCGGCGACACCTACCTCAACATCATCAGCCTCACCGAAGGGCCGACCTGCCTGCCGCCGTCGCACCCGGTCGGCTGCATCGACGTCGACCTCGGCCTCTTCTGGGTGACCTTCGCGGCGCCCGGCTTCTTCGGCGTCTTCCCGGCGAGCGGCGAGGTGACCTCGACCTTCGGCATGCCGGGCGACCCGGCCTTCGACGGCTTCATCCTGCGCGACCAGGTGATCAAGGTCGTCGCGAACAAGTTCGACGACAAGAGCAACCTCGACCGGATCCTGTTCACGCTCGGCGACCAGTGGCACGACTCGCTCGACTCGATCGGGAGCGACCGCGCCGCGGTGCCGGCCGTGCAGCTCGACGACGGGCGCGTGCTGCTCGCCGGCGGCGCCGGGGCGAACCTCGAGCTGTGCGAGGTCTACGACCCGTGGCGCCAGGAATTCTCCGACGTCGCGCCGCTGAACCAGGGCCGCGCCGGCCACACGGTGACGAAGCTCTCCGACGGGACCGTGCTCGTGATCGGCGGCAGCGACCTCGCCCTCGTCGCGCTCACCAGCGCCGAGGTCTACGACCCGGTCGCCGACACGTGGACGACGGTCGGCCCGCTTGCGACGAAGCGCGCCGGCCACAGTGCCAGTCTTCTTCCCAACGGCCACGTCCTCGTCGCCGGCGGCTCGACCGACCTGAGCGACGTGCTCACGGGCGCGACGTCGGCCCAGAAGACCACCGAGATCTACGACCCCGCCACGCAGCTCTTCACGGCCGGCCCCAACCTCGCGCGGCCCCACACCGTGCACGCCGCGGTGACGCTCGCGACCGGCGACGTCCTGATCGCGAGCGGCGGCAGCTTCACGACGGTCCTCGGCATCAAGATCCCGGAGATCACCAACAAGGCGCAGGTCTTCTCGGCGAGCGGCGGGACGTTCTCGAGTGAAGTGACCATGAAGGCCGGCCGCGTGGCGCCGGGCGCGGCGATGCTCGCCGACGGTCGCGTCCTGCTCGCGGGCGGCATCGGCGGGACGATCACGACGCTCACGAACCTCTCGAGCGCCGAGCTCTACGACCCCGGCACGAACTCCTTCGCGTTGACCGCGGGGGGTCTCGGCACGGCGCGCTCCGCCGCCGTGACGCTGCTCCTGCCCCAGAGCCACCAGATCCTGGTCGCCGGCGGCGCGACCGGGACGAGCATCACGACGCCCGTCCCGACCGACGCGTGCGAGCGGTTCGACCCGACCAGCGGGACCTTCTCGGCCGCGACCAGCCTGAGCGTGCCGCGCGCGGCGGCGGGGGGCGTGCTGCTGGAGAACGAGCTGATCGCAATCTTCGGCGGTGTCGGCGCGGTGGCGCCGGCGGGGCTCTACCGGGACTGACGCGGGCTTTACAGGAAGACGGCGGTGCTTAGGATCCCCGCGTCATGACGACGTGCAACGAACGCCGGCAGCATTGGTGGTGGCCCGCATAACGCAGGCTGCCTCGTTCGTTCGCATCCGATCCCGACCCTGAACTGAAACGATCTCAAGAGAGGCAGCCTCCCGCGTGGACGGCTGCCTCTCTCGCTTTCCCGTCAGTCGTCACGCGCGAGGACCTGGAGTCCTGCGCATGCCGACCCTCGAGAAGCCCAGCGCAAGCGCCAGCGCGAGCGCCCCGCCGCGTTTGCGGGTCGTGGCGCCGCCTTCGATTCCGTTCACGCGACGGGAGAGCGAGCGGCGCGGCGCCGACTGCGTCGATGCGACGGCGCTGCTCGCGCGGCTGCACCGCGACGGGCGGCGCGGCGCGGCACTGCTGCGGAGCGGCGGGACGACGAGAGTCGCGGCCGACGCGCTGCTGCGCATCACGCTGCGCGGCGGGCGGATGCGGTTCGAGCCGCTCGCGGCGCGGGCCGTGCCGCTGCTCGAGAATCTCGAACGCCGTGTCGGTGGT
>DASRRB010000347.1:0-19492 GCA_035695985.1 Planctomycetota bacterium
GTGACCGTCGCCCGCGTTCCGGGTGATCTCGAGCCACGCTCGCCTTCCCGCCGCGTCGGGGATGCGCGAGAGGAGCGGCGCCGCGAAGGAGTCGCGAGCCGCACGCGAATCCGCGTGCCGTTCCACCAATTCCCGCGCGAATCGGGCGCGCAATACGGCGCGACGCGATGCGCTCAAGTCGGCCGGGCGTTGTGCGAGACGCAGGAAAAGATCGAGGAGCTCCTCGTCCTCGAGCGACGCGACGCGGACGGAAGAGAGGACGAGGTCGCGATGCTTGGAGCTCACGGCCGCGAGTTCGATCGCTCGTCGCGTCGCGGCGAAGACGGCACCGTGCTGATCTCGTTCCACCTTCTTCAAGGAATCCACGGCGTACGCCGTGTTCTTCAGGTTCTCCGCTCCTGCGCTGAAGACCGCCGGATCCTCGTCTCCCAGCAGTGCGAGAATGCACTCCGCCAACCGAAGGTCGTCGTGGTCGCGTCCCGTGGGAACCTGGGTCAACCAGTAGACGAGGCGGACCGACGGATGCCTCGATCCCGCGAGCGCGCGCGTCCACTCGTCCGCGACGTCGGCCGGGATGCAAGTGCGATTGCCTGCGAAGAACCGGACCGCGGCCTGCTGCCGGGCTTCATCGTCGGAATGGACGTACGGTTCGAGCGTGGGGACGAGCAAGCGCGCGACGTCGCAGTCCCCGCAATTCGAGAGCGCGGTCTCCCGGACCTCCCGATCGTCCTCTTGGATCAGCTTCGCCGTGATCACCGCCGCTTCGGCGGGCGGCAGCGATCCGCGCAGCTCGAGCATCCAGAGCGCGCCTGCATGGTGCAGCTCTTTCTCCGGCCGCTCGAACGTGGCACGCGCGATCGGCAGATTCCTGGGCTGGCGCCGATCGAACGGTGCGTTGGCGATGATCAGGGGATACGCGACCTCCGGATCGCGAACGCCGTCGGCGAGCGCGGCGAGGCTCCGCTCCGTATCGATCATGGCCAGCATCCTGGCGCAGTCAGCGACGACTCGGCTGTGGACGTCGCGCAGGCGGCGGGCGAGCTCGGGGACGGCGGCGTCGCCCATGCGGATGACGTCGTTCCGCGCCGCTTCGACGAACGGATTCTCGCCCTTTTCAGGAGGCGACATCAAGACGACGCCCAGCTGCGTCCTCACCTCCGTCGTGACGTCCTGTTCGTCTTGACCCATCCTCTCCAGCTCGGCGCGAATCGCCTTCCAATCCTTGTCGTTCGGATTCGCGGCAATGAGCCGCTCGACTTCGGCGATCGCCTCGTCGCGCTTTCCGAGTGCGACCAGGCAACGCGACACGCCACCTATCGCCTTCTTCTCGAGCGCCTTGTCTCCCGCCTTGGCCGCGGCTTCGCGCGCCGCCTTCCAAGCTGCGACCGCGCGCGGGAGGTCCCGCTGCTCCGTCTCCAGCTTGAACGCCGCGTACGCCAGGTCCCCCGCCGTCGGTGTCTGCGGCGCATTCGGATCGACGACCGTCTTCGGAGCCGCCTTGGGATCGGGATTCGCCGCCGGTTTCGAGTCCTGGGCGAACGCTCCTGCGACGACGCACAGCCACTGCGCGAGAGAGGACATCAGCGGCTCCACGAGTTCGGGGACCCCCGACGCGGGGCTTCGCGCCGGCGGATCCGACTCGGGACCATTCGACTCTGGACGCGGGGGGCACTTCGTGTCGAAGTCGTACCGAAGTCGCGCTCAGCCGCTCTCGAAGCGGTAGCCCACGCCGTGCACGGTCGTGAGGAAACGCGGACGCGCGGGGTCGAGCTCGATCTTCTTCCGGAGTCGCGCGACGTGGTTGTCGAGGGTGCGCGTCTCGTGGCGTCGCTCGACGCCCCACATTGATTTCAGGAGCTCGGCGCGGTCGAGGACGCGGCCGCGGCGCGCGAGGAGGTAGCGCAGGAGGTCGGCCTCGATGGGCGTGAGCTCCTGGTCGCCGTCGGGGCGGTGGACGACGTGGGCGGCGAGATCGACGCGCACGGAACCGAGCTCGACGACCGAGGAATTCTCGGTGCTCGCCGATGACGCGGACGACGAAGCCGCGGTGCCCGGGGCCACGGCGGCGCTGCGCGCCCGCCGCAGCACTGCCTCGATCCGCGCGAGCAGCTGCGCGAGGCTGAACGGCTTGGTGACGTAGTCGTCCGCGCCGAGCTGGAGCCCGGTCACGACGTCGGTCTCCTGGCTGCGCGCGGTGAGGCAGATGACCGGGACGGCGCAGCCGCCGCCGCGCCAGCTGCGCAGCAGCGCGAGTCCGTCGTCATCGGGAAGCTGGAGATCGAGGACGACCAACTCGACCGGCGAGGACGACGAAGTCGGTGAAGGCGACGCGCGCGACGCCGCCGGCGCCGCCGGCGCCGCTCCGCCGCTCAGCGCGCGGCGCGCCGCCGCCGCGTCGCGCGCGACGCTCACGCGGTGGCCCTCGTGTTCGAGGTTGAACGCGAGCCCGCGCGCGAGGTCGGCGTCGTCCTCGACGATCAGGACGTGCGCTCGCGCCGCCGCGTTCACGCCAGTGCCTCCGAACGCGGCAGACGCAGCGTGAACGTCGCGCCGCCGCCTTCGCGATCCTGCGCGGCCACGCGTCCGCCGTGCGCGCCCGCGACCTCGCGCACCAGCGCGAGCCCGAGCCCGCTGCCGCCCGGCCGCGCCTGCGGCCCGCGCACGAACGGATCGAAGATGCGCTCGCCGAGGCCGGGCGGCAGGCCGGGGCCGCGGTCGCTCACGCGCACCTCGACCGAATCCCCGTCCGCACGCGCCTCGATCTCGGTGCGGCCGCCCGACGCGGCGTGGGCGAGCGCGTTCGCGACGAGGTTCGCGAGCGCGGTCGCGAGGCCGGTGCGGTCGCCCGCCACGTGCAGGTCGTTGCCGGTCACGGTGAGCGAAAGCTCCATGCCCGCCGCGCGTGCCGCCGCACGCGTCGCGTCGACGACCTCGGCGAGCAGCGCGCCGACGTCGACCGCCTCTCGTGCGCGCGCGCCGCCGCCTTCGTGGCGCGCGCTCGCGCGCGAGAAGTCGAGCACCTGTCCGACCAGCGCCGTCAGCCGCTCCGCCTCGCGCGCCGCGACGCCCGCGAACTCGCGCACCTCGTCGGGCCGGGTCGCGCGACCGCTCGCGATCGTCTCGGCGTAGAGGCGGATCACCGAGAGCGGCGTGCGCAGGTCGTGGCTCACGCGCGCGACGAACGCGGTGCGGGCGCGCGCCGCATCGCGCTCGCGCCGCGCCGCGCGCAGCGTGAAGTGGACGCCGCCGCCGCCGAGCACGAGCAGCAGCGCGAGCGCGCCGACGATCCAGCGCACGCGCGCGGCCGCCGCGGCGTCGATCTCGGCGCGCGCGCGCGCGGCGCCGACCACGGCGTTCCTCATCAGCGGGCCGACGGCCAATGTCTCGCAGATGGAGTCGGCGGCGAGCGGGAGCGTCGTCGTCGCGCCCGTGCGCGGATCGGTCGCGAACCCGACCGCCGAGACTCCCGTGGCGTCGAAGCCTCCGAGGTCGCATGCGACGACGCGCTGCGTCCCGTCGCCGGCCGCGGTCCACACGAAGCCTCGCCCCGCGTCGTCGCACGCCGCGCCGCCTGGTTGCTGCGCCAGCTCCGGAAGGACGTCGCGCACCGCCTCGACACGCCGGACCTCGGCACGACGGTCCGCGATCGCCGGGTCGAGGTCGTCCACCTCGCTCAATACTTCATCGACCACCAACGTGTCGCGCAGCATCCCGAGGACGAGCGCGTCGTCGCCGCCGCCGAGCCTCTGCAGGATGTCGTACTGCAACCCGCATTGCTCCTCCGTCGACCGCGAGAAGCGCCCCATCGAGATCCGCGCGAGCAGACCCTCGACACTCGCTCTCGTCTCGCCGTCGAGGCTCTTCAGGAACTCGGAGCGGAGCAGATTCGACTCGATCTCGACACCGCGCCGTCCGAGCAGCGCCGCGAGCCGCCACGTCGCGAGCCGACGGATCGCTTCGTTGCCACCCTTTTCCGCGAGCAGCCGCCGGTAGATCAACTCCGCATCCGCACCACCGTCCTGCTGCGCCTCGAGCCGCTGCGCCTCGCGCAGGAGCGCGTCGCCGACGCGATCCTTCCCCTCCGAGTCCGGCAGCGCTCGCAGCGGCTGCGGAGGCGGCGGCTGCACGACGACGCCGTCGCGCACGACGACCGCCTGCGGGTCGGTGAGGGCGCGCGCCTGCTCGCGCGCGATGCGTGCGACGAGCCGCTGCGTCTCGGTTTCGACCTTCGCGCGCAGCTGCCGGTGCGCGTCCTCTTCCGCCGCCGCTCGCTCCGCGCCGACGATGCGCAGCGCGACGTACGTGAACGCCGCGGCCGCGACCGTGAATGCGGCGACGAGAAAGACGGCGGCGGGCGACATCGGGCGCACCGCGGCATGGTACGCCGCCCTCCGCGAACGCGCGCCGTGCGCGATGTACCGCCGCTGTACCGAGCGCGTCGCGCCGCGCGCCGCCCCGTCACCTCCCCATCACTTGCCGATCACTTCCCGGACGCGCCCGCCCCCGCGCCCGTCTTCGCCGGCGCCTTCTCCGGTTCCTTCGCGTCGGGCAGCGCCGGCAGCACGCCGATCTCCACGAACGACGCGTGCTCCTGATCGCGATAGACCGCGTGGTCGGCGGCGACGAAGTCGGCGTCCTTCGCGGTGTAGATGTTGTCGACCCACTTCTGCGGGTTGCGGTCGATCAGCGGGAACCAGGTGCTCTGCACCTGGATCATCACGCGGTGGCCCTTCTGGAAGGTGTGCAGGACGTCCTGCAGCGGGAGCTTCACGAGCGTCGGAGTGTTCGGCGCGAAGGGCTTGGGGTCGGAGTAGCTGTCGCGGAAGCGACCGCGGATCGACTCGCTGCGGACCATCATCTCGTAGCCGCCCATCGGCTTCGCGTCAGGCGCGGGGCGCGCGGGAGCGGCGGCGGGCTTCGGGTCGGCCGCGGCCGCCGCGTCCTCGGGGTACTTGAAGTCGCCGGGGAAGACGTCGATCAGCTTCACGACCCAGTCGGCGTCCTGCTGCGACGTCGAGACCCAGAGGTTCGCGACGAGCGGGCCGGCGAGCGTCCAGTCGTCGGTCAGGACTTCGGTCTCGTAGGTCAGCACGTCGGGGCGGCGCGCGGCGAAACGCTGGTCGTCGGTCATGTACTCGCGCGTCATGCCGGTCGCGACCGCCTCGGTGAACGGCACCGGCTTCTTGGGATCGCTGACGAAGCGGTCGGCCGCGCGCTCGTCGGTCGGCGCCTCGCCCTTCGCGAGCCGGCCGTCGCCGCGCAGGAAGAGGCGCGCCGGCGCGGTCGCTTTCGGCGGCCACTCGGCGAAGGTGCGCCAGCGGTTGGCACCGGTCTCGAAGACGAACGCCTCGGGCAGCGGGTCGAACTTCGCGTCGCGCAGGAAGGTCTCGAAGAAGCGGAACTCGACGTTCTCGCGGTACCAGGCCGACTGCTTGCCGCCGAAGCGGACGTTGCCGAGCCGCTCGCCCTCGTTGCGCGCCCAGCCGCCGTGCGACCACGGTCCCATCACGAGGAGGTTGGTGATGCCGGGGTTCAGCCGCTCGACCGCGCGGTAGGTCTGGAGCGCGCCGTAGAGGTCCTCGGCGTCGAACCAGCCGCCGACCGTCATCACGGCGGGCGCCGTCTTGTGCAGGTGCGGCAGCAGGTTGCGCGCGCGCCAGTAGTCGTCGTAGTCGGGGTGCGCCGCGAAGACCTTCCAGTACGGGATCTCGTCGTGGTACCACTTCGGGTCGAC
This sequence comes from Planctomycetota bacterium, assembly GCA_035695985.1. Lineage (GTDB taxonomy): Bacteria > Planctomycetota > B15-G4 > B15-G4 > SIAN01 > DASRRB01. Next base: position 5,735 of record DASRRB010000347.1, read on the forward strand.
GTTCGAGAGGCCGCCGAGGTCGAGGAAGAACTGGTATCCGTCGGGCGTGCCGTGGCTGCCGCCCTTGCGCCCCTCGGTCGTGAGCCCCGCGCGCGGCTTGCCGAAGCTCCACATGAAGTTGAAGAAGTGCGGCAGGAAGAAGGCGCCGTGGTGGTGGAAGTCGTCGAAGAACCAGTCGGCGATCGGCGCCTGCGGCGACGCGCACTTGAGCGCGGGATGGGCGTCGATCATTCCCGCGGACGTGTAGAAACCCGGGTAGCTGATCCCCCACGTGCCGACGCGGCCGTTGTGGCCGGGGACGTTCTTCACGAGCCACTCGATCGTGTCGTACGTATCGCTCGACTCGTCGACGTCGGTCGGCTTCGTCTTCACGTCCAGATGCGGCCGCATGTCGTCGAAGTCGCCGCCCGACATGTAGCAGCCGCGCACGTCCTCGTAGACGACGATGTAGTTCGCCTGCATGAAGAGCGGCGAAGGACCGACCGACTCGCGGAACTTCTCCTCGCCGTAGGGCGCGCACGAGTAGGGCGTGCGGTCGAGCAGGATCGGATGGGGCTGCGAAGTGTCCTTCGGCAGGTAGATCGCGGCGTGGAGCTCGACGCCGTCGCGCATCGGGATCTTCCGCTCGAGCTTCGTGTAGAGGTCTTTCGCGAGGGGCGGCGCGACGGTCGTCGGCGCCGCGGAAGGCGGCGCCGTGGGTGGCGGCGGCGTCTGCTGCGCGATTGCGCGACCGGCCGCGACGGCGAGGAGCAGCGCGCCGCAGCGCGCGGCAACGACGATCGGACGGCGGCCACCTCTCTCGTTCGCGCTCATGCTCCCCCTCCGTGGTTCGACGGCGCTTCCTTCGGGGTCGTGCGCCGCTTCCTTCTTCCAGGGCCGCGTCCCGTACGAGCGTTCGCGTCAGCGGTTCGAGGCGGCCGCGCGCGCGCGCAGCGCCTCGCTCTCCGGCAGGAGCGCGGCGGCGGCCGCGACGTGGCCGCGCGCCTCCTCGGCGGCGGCGGGCGACGGCTCGGCCGCGTCCTCGAGCCGCCACGCGAGCAGCAGGTGGAGCACCGGGTCGTCGGGATGCTCGAGCGCACCCGCGCGCCACTGCGCCAGCGCGTCGTCGGCCGCTTCGGTCCGCAGCAGCGCCGCGCCGAGCAGCGCAGCCGTCGCGGCGTCGAGGTCGGCGGCGTCGACGTCGCCGACCACCTCGAGCACGCGTCCGCGGTCGCGCGCGAGCAGCGCGGCGCGCACGCGCGAGCGCACCGGGTCGCCGTCGAGGCGCGCCGCGATGCGGGTCGCGGCGTCGCGCACCACCGCGTTGCCGGCGCGCTCGGCCACCTCCGACCAGAGGTCGAGGAAGGCCGCTACCTCGACCGGCGCGCCGAGCGCGACGCAGCGCGCGAGCATCGCGTCGTCGGACGCGAGGTCGGTCGCGAAGCCGTGGCTCGCCGAGAGGCGCGCCAGCGCGCCGAGCGCGGTGCGCCACTCCACCGGATCGCCCCCGGTCGACGGGAAGTCGACTTCGGCGAGCGCCGCAAAGAGCTCGCGCAGCGACGCCGAGATGCGCGGCACGACGGGCGCCGCCTCCGGCGCCGGCGCCTTCGCCGGCCGCTCGCGCTCGCCCGCGAACCACCCCTTCGGCGCGAGCCGGCCGTCGGCGAGCGCGCGCCCCTCGAGGAAGCCGACCGCTCCGCCGCCGCCGGCGAAGAGAAACGCGAGGGCGATTCGCGCGGCGCCGCTCACTTGCCGCTCCGCATCAGGCCGAGCAGCTCGGCCGCCTCGTCGCGCGTCCGCACGAACTCGGCGTCGGGCGCGTCGCCCAGCGACTCCGCCTGGCGGAAGTACTCGCGCGCGGCGTCGGCCTCGCCGAGCTGCTGCTTCGCCATCGCGAGGAAGCAGAGGTCGAGCGCGGCCCCCTCGCGCGCGATGCGGCTGGCGAGCTCGAGCTCGAGGATGCAGCGCCCGAATTCTCCCGACCGGTAGAGCGCGATGCCGAGCGTGCGGTGCGGCGCGGCGTCCTCCGGGTCGACCTCGCAGGCGCGCTGCGCGTGCTCGATCGCCTGGCCCGGCCGGCGCAGGCGCGGATCGGCGCCGTTGGCGAGCTCGCGCGCGCAGGCGTCGGCGGCCACGGCGTTCCACTCGTCGAGGCGGATCGCCTCGCGCCACTGCGCGAGCGCGTCGCCGCGCCGGCCCGCCGCGAGCAGCACCGCCGCGAACTGCCCGCGCAGCGTCGCGTCGTCAGGGTGGCGGCGCACCCCCTCCTCGAGCAGCGCGAGCGACCCCGCGACGTCGCCCTGCGCGCGCAGCACCGTGGCCAGCCCGCCGCGCCCCTCCGGCGTGTCGAAGAGGCGCAGGCTCTGCTCGCACGCCTCCTTCGCGCGCTCGAGCTGATCGCGCCACCCCTGCTCGTCCATCGGCGGCAGGTCGCGCGGCGTCGCGATCGGACGGGGGTCGTAGGCGTCGCGCCCGATCAGGAGGTCGCCGAGCGCCGCCTGCGCCGGCGCGCAGCGCGGGTCGGCCGCGAGCGCCTGCAGCAGGACCATGTACGCCTCCGACTCGTGGCTCGCGCGCGCCAGCGCGAGGCCGCGCACGTAGATCGGCGCCGCGTGGAACGGGACGCGCCGCGTCGCCGCCTCCAGCGTCGCGAGCGCGGCGTCGGAGTCCTCGGAGCGCGCCGCGAGGAGCCAGCCCAAGTGGGTCCAGGCGCGCGCCGACGCGGGCCGCAGCGCGAGCGCCGCGACGTACTCGCGGCGCGCCGCCGCGCGCTGCGCCGGGCCGCGCTCGGCGAGCAGGTCCGCGCACGCGATGCGCAGGGCGTAGTCGTCGGGGTGCTCCGCGGCGGCACGTCCGCCGAAGCGCGCCGCGACGTCGGCGAGCCCGACGGCCGCCAGCGCCTTGACCAGCAGCGCGAGCGTCGGCGCCGGGTCGCGCCGCACGTCGGCCGCGTCGGCGAGCTCGCGCAGCCGGCCGGCGCTCGCGCGCCCGAGCAGTGCTCTCAGCTCCAACCGGCGCGGGTCGGGGTCGACGGCGTTCGCGAGCGCCGTCAGCTTGCGCGCGCCGTCGGCGTGCAGCTGCGCGTGCTCCAGCGCGATCCAGTCGTCGAGCGCGCCGGCGAGCGCCGGCAGCGGCGGGAGGCCGGCGACGCGCGCTTCGAGCCGCTCGATCGCCTCGTCCAGGACCTCGTCGCCGCGCTGCGCCGGGTCGGAGGCGTCGTCGACGCCGGCGGCGCGCGCCAGCACCCGGCCGAGGAAGGAGTCGTGGCGCCGGCGCAGCCGCCACGCGAACGCGTCGTCGAGCGCGCGCGCGAGGACCGTCTCCACCTCGACCACGCGCGCCGCGCGCTTCTCCTCGTCGGCCGCCGTGCGCGCGCGCTCGAGCGCCGCCGCCGCCTCGGACTCGAGCACGCCGTGGCGGTGGACCCACCCCGCGAGGAAGCCGCCGCCGAGCGCGACGACGACCAGGCCGACCAGCCAGAGGCCGGTGCGCGGCGTGGAGACTTCGAGCGCGTCCTTCGCGACCATGCGGCGCGAGACTCTAGACCCCCGGGGCGTTCCGGGTCACGCGGCCGCGGGCGTCACTGGGTCCCCGGAACGTAATTGAAGTACAGGAGGCCGGCGACCGTGAAGTAGATGAGGAGGCCGGTCACGTCGCAGAAGGTCGCGACGAACGGCGAGCAGGCGGTGGCCGGGTCGAGCTTGACGAGGCGCAGCAGGAACGGGAGCAGCGCGCCGACCAGCGAGCCGAACAGCACGACGCCGACCAGCGCGAAGCCGACGGTCAGCGCGAGCCGCATGTAGTGGTCGCCGTAGTAGGGCGCGCCGTTGCTCTTGAAGAGCAGCTGCCAGGTCAGGATGCGCGCCATCCCGACCAGGGCGAGGAAGCCGCCGAGCGCGACCCCGGTCATCAGCTCGCGGAAGAAGACGCGCCACCAGTCCTTGAGGCGCACCTCGCCCAGCGCCATCGCGCGGATCACCAGGGTCGACGCCTGCGAGCCCGAGTTGCCGCCGCTGCTGATGATCAGCGGATTGAAGAGCGCGACGACGGTCCACGCGTGCATCGAGTCCTCGTAGTGCTTGAGGAGCGACGCGGTCATCGTCTCGCCGATGAAGAGCGCGGAGAGCCAGCCGGCGCGCTTGCGGATGAGGGAGAGGATCCCCGTCTGGAGGTAGGGCGCGTCGAGGACCTCGACGCCGCCGAGCTTCTGGATGTCCTCGGTCGCCTCCTGCTGGACGACGTCGACGATGTCCTCGGCCGTGACGATGCCCTTCATCCGGTTCTGCGCGTCGACGACCGGCAGCGCGACGAAGCTGTGCGAGGTGAAGAGCGGCGCGATCTTCTCCTGGTCGAGGTCCTCGGGGACCGTGACCACGTCGCTCACCATGATCTGCTCGACCCGCGCGTTGGCCGGCGCGGAGAGGAGCTGCCGGAAGCTGCAGACGCCGCGCAGCTTCTGGTCGGGGTCGAGCACGTAGTTGTAGTAGATCGGCCGGTCCTTCTGCAGCGCCTGGCGGCGCAGGTAGAGGATCGCCTCGTCGATCGTCATCTCGGGGCGCAACCGGACGAAGCGCGGGTTCATCAGGCCGCCCGCCTCGTCCTCGGCGTAGGCGAGCAGCGCGCGCACCTCCTTCAGGGAGACGTCGTCGAGCAGCTTCATCAGCTCCTCGCGCGACTCGGCGGGCGCCTGCTGGACCACGTCGGCCGCCTCGTCGAGCGGCAGGAGGCGCAGCCACGTGCGGCGCGTCATCGCCGGCAGCGCGAGCAGCAGCTGCGCCTGCTCGCGCGCGCCGAGCTCGAGGAAGACCTCCTCCGCCTCGTCCTCGGGCAGGAGCTTCAGCCCGTCGATCCGCTCCTGCGGCGACAACACCGGCCACGCGGCTTTCAGGTCCGCGAGACACTCGGCGATCTCTTGGGTGCGGTTGCCCTCGGCGCGATCCACGACGCGAACCTCGCGTGCACGGCGGTGAGCGACGCGGAGGCGGAAGAATCGCGCTCCGCGTCGATCTCGCGGAAACTAGCTCGGCATTCGGGGGGCCGGTACTCGTCTTTCCTCCGATTTTTTCGCGAGGCGTACCATCGCGGCCATGGTCCGCGCGCGCCGCAACCTCGACTACCTGCCGCGAGTGATCTCGAAGCTGGGCTTCTGCTCGCGACGCGAGGCGGAGCGGCTGGTCGTCGCCGGCCGCGTGACCGTGAACGGCGCGGTCCGCCGCGACGTCCTCTGCGAGGTCGACCCGCAGCGCGACGCCCTCGCGGTCGACGCGCAGCCGATCCGCCGCGCCGCGCCCCTCCACCTCAAGATGCACAAGCCGGTCGGCGTCGTGACCACCATGAAGGACCCCGAGGGGCGGCCGACCGTCGGCGACCTCCTCGCGGCCGCCCGGCCCGAGTGGCGCGGGGCGATGCCGGTCGGCCGGCTCGACCGCGACTCGAGCGGGCTCCTGCTCCTCACCAACGACCACGACCTCGGACAGCGGATCTCCGGCCCCGGCCACCGGGTCGACAAGACCTACCAGGTCGAGCTCAACCAGCATCCCGACGACGCCGTCTTCGAGCCGCTCCGCGCCGGGATCGAGCTCGAGGGCGAACGCACGAAATGCCGGCCGGCACGGGTGCGCATCCTCGAGCGACGCGCCTTCACGACGCTGGTCGAGGTGATCCTCGACGAGGGAAAGTTCCGCCAGATCCGCCGCTCGATGAAGGCCGTCGGCCTGCGCGTGAAGGCGTTGCACCGCGTCCGGATCGGCCCGCTCGAGCTCGGGAACCTCGCCCCCGGCGAGATCGTCGCACTCAGCCCGGCGGAGCTCGCGGCCCTGAAGGGACCCTAGCGCCCCTCCCATCGCTCGTGGCGATCCGATGCCCGACCACGGTTCGTCTGCATTCATGACGGCGAAGGCGAGACGCCCTTCTTCCCGTTCAGGACCGTGCCGTGGCTCCCAGCGTCCAGCTTCGACCCGATCCCGATCGTGCGCGCGCAGTGCATCGTCCGAGGCGCAGCAATGACGTCAGGACGTCGTGCGAGAACCTGGCGAAGAGGACGCGGGGAGAAGGCTTCGTGGCGAGAGGGGCTTCAAGCGGCCGTCTTCTCGCACTCAGATGAAATCGACGGTCCCATAGGCCGCGCAGACCGCCGGAGCCGCCTCTGCTCAGTTGGTTTTGGCGGCGGAGGGCACCCCGATCCGCCACGAAGCCTTGCTCCCCGCGGCCTCTTCACCCCCGTTCTCGACGTCCGCTCTACTGCAATGCCCTTCGTCGCGATTCCACCGCTCCCCACGTCTCGGTCCGCACCACCGCGACCGCCTTTCCACTCCGGCACCCGAGAAAAAGGCGGAGGGCGCCGGAGTCCGGCGCACACCCACACGCGACCAGCCTTCTCCCAAGATGGCGTCGCGCGCCGGGCGTGCGCGCGAGGCTGCCGGCGCCCCACGCTGCCGATCGAACGCGCGTCCGCGCCCGGCCGGGCGGGGCGCGCGAGCGCAACGTGCGTACCGGGGGCGCGCGCGGCGGGAAGACGACGTCGGCGGCGGCGCGCCCGTTACCGGCTCGCCACGCGGGCTTCCCCGGTCAGGGGCGCCAGAGCACGACGTTGCCGTACGGCTCGGCGGTCCAGCTGTCGTCGAGCCCGGCCAGCGTCTCCCGGGCGCCGAGCACGAGGTAGCCGTCGCTGCGCAGCACCTTGCGGACGCGCGCGAGGATCTTCCGCTTCGTCGCGACGTCGAAGGCGTCGAGGACGTTGCGCAGCAGGATCACGTCCATGGGCGGCAGCTCGGGCCACTCGTCGGCCAGGTTCAGCGGTGAGAACTCGGCGAGCGCGCGCAGCTGCTCGTTCACCTGCCAGCCGACGCCGTCCGCCTGAAAATGCTTGAGCAGCACGACCATCGTGAGGCCGCGGTTGGTCTCGACCTGGGAGAAGCGGCCGTCGGCGGCGCGCTGCACGTTCTCGTCCGAGAGGTCGGTCCCGAGCGCCTTCACGTCCCACGCGCGCAGCTGCGGGAAGTGGTCGCAGAGCGTCATCAGCAGGCTGTACGCCTCCTGCCCGCTCGCGCAGGCGGCCGACCAGAAGCGCAGCGACTGCTCGGAGCCACGCCGCTTGACCAGCTCCGGCAGCACGACCTTGCGCAGCGCCTCGAACGGCGTGACGTCGCGGAAGAAGCTGGTGTCGTGGCGGGTGAGCGCCTCGACGACGCGCGCCGCGAGGCGGCCGTGGCGGTCCTGGCGGACCCGCTCGACGAGCGCCGCGACGCTCGAAAGGCCTTCGCCGCGCGCGATCGGCAGGAGGCGCGCCTCGATCAGGTACTCCTTGTTGCGGTCGAGGACGTTGGCGGAGCGCTCGCGCACGAGCCGGCTCACGAATTCGAGGTCCTCGGGCGCGACCCGGTGCTCGGGCGAGCGGGCGAGCAGCTCGGGACTCACGGCTTGAAGGTCCCGAGCGCGCGGACGATGCTCTTCCGACTGGTCGTCGCGTCCGGCCCGGACATGCGGTCTCCCCTGGCGCCACGACGGACGATCGACGCGCCCCGCTCTCTCCCTTGACCCGATCCGCTGCGGCGCGCGCGGCGCCGGACGCAGGTTTTTCCCGATGCCCGAGCTCCCCGAGGTCGAGACGACGCGCCGCGGCGTACGCCCCCACGTGAAGGGGCGCCGGGTGAAGCAGGTGGTGGTGCGCGACTCCCGGCTGCGCTGGCCGGTGCCGCCCGGCCTCGCCCGCGCGCTCGAAGGCGCGACCATCGACGAGGTCGAGCGGCGCGCCAAGTACCTGCTGTTCCGGACCGCGCACGGGACGGCGATCGTCCACCTCGGCATGTCGGGCAGCCTGCGCGTGCTCGACGTGGGCGTCTCCCCCCAGAAGCACGACCACGTCGACGTCGTGCTCGACGACGGCAAGCTGCTGCGGCTGCGCGACCCGCGCCGCTTCGGCTGCATCCTCTTCACGCAAAACGACCCGCACGAACACCCGCTGCTGAAGGACCTCGGCCCCGAGCCGCTCTCGCGCGCGTTCGACGGCGGCCACCTCCACCGCATCGCACGCGGCCGCACCGCGGCCGTGAAGACCTTCCTGATGGACGCGGCGGTCGTGGTGGGCGTCGGCAACATCTACGCGAACGAGGCGCTGTGGCGTGCCCGGCTCGCGCCGCGTCGCCGCGCCGGTCGGGTGACGCGCGCCCATTTCGACGAACTCGCGCGGAGCGTGAAGGAAGTGCTCGCCGACGCGATCGCGCGCGGCGGGACGACGCTGCGCGACTTCCTCTCCGCCGACGGCGAGCCGGGCCACTTCCGCATGGACCTCGCCGTCTACGACCGCGCGGGAAAACTCTGTCCGCGCTGCCGGACGCCGATCCGATCCGCCCGCGTCGGCCAGCGCAGCGCCTTCTGGTGCCCGCGCTGCCAGGCGTGACGCCGCGCGCGCTTCGCTACCATCCCGCGACCCTCTTCCGGAGCCGCTCGATGCTCGCTTCCCTCGTGGTGTTCTCCCTCGCCCTGTCGCCCGCGCCCGCGCCGGACGGCGACCTGCGCGACTCGGTGGTGAAGATCCTCGTCACCCAGCGCGTCCCCGACGTGGCGCGGCCGTGGCAGAAGGCGGCGCCGGCGGACATGTCGGGCAGCGGCATCGTGCTCGACGGCAAGCGCATCCTCACCAACGCGCACGTGGTGCGCTACTCGACGCAGGTGCGCGTCCAGCCGAACCAGTCGTCCGAGAAGCTGCCGGCGAAAGTGAAGGCGATCGCGGTCGGGATCGACCTCGCGGTGCTCGAGCTCGACGACCCGACGTTCTTCGACACGCATCCGGCGGCGCAGCTCGCCGACGCGCTGCCGAAGGTGGGTGCCCGGGTCGCGACCTACGGCTTCCCGATGGGCGGCGAGGCGCTCTCCATGACCGAGGGCTCGATCTCCCGCATCGAGTACGCCGGCTACAACGACGGCGTCGGCGGCCTGCGCATCCAGATCGACGCGGCGATCAACCCCGGCAACAGCGGCGGCCCGGCCGGCGTCGACGGCAAGGTGGTCGGGCTCTGCTTCAGCGGCATCCGCGGCGCCGACAACATCGGCTACGTGATCCCGGTCGAGGAGTTGAAGACCTTCCTCGCCGACGTCGAGGACGGCACCTACGACGGCAAGGCGCAGTTCCGCGGCCAGCTCCAGACGCTGGAGAACTCCGCGCTGCGCACCAAGCTCGCCATCGACAAGTCGGTGACGGGGCTCATGTTCACGCGCGCGCCGTCGGGCGAGGCGGGCAAGCTCCTGCACGCGTGGGACGTGCTCACCAAGGTGGGCCCGCACCCGATCGACAACGACGGCATGGTGGCGGCCGACGACGGGATGCGCCTGTCGTGGCACTACTACGTCCCCAAGCTCGCCCAGGACGGCAAGCTGCCGGTCACGATCCGGCGCGGCGCGGAGACGCTCGAGGTGCAGGTGCCGGTCTCGGCGAAGTCGGAGCAGCTGCTGCAGCCGCTCGAGAACCGCTACCCCTCCTACTTCATCTACGGGCCGATCGTCTTCACGCCGGCCTACGCCGACTTCGCGCCGTCGATGCTCCGCAGCGTGCTGGGCGAGTCGAGCCCGGTCGTGAGCCGCCTCACCGACGAGCGCAAGTTCCCCGGCGAGGAGCTGGTCGTCGTCGCGGCGAAGACCTTCCCCCACCGCATCGCGAAGGGCTACGACATCAACCTCTTCTCGGTGGTCGGCAAGGTGAACGGCACGCCGATCCAGAGCCTGAAGCACCTGGTCGAGACGCTGCGCGACCTGAAGGACGACTACGTGGTCTTCGAGTTCGCCGACGAGTCGACCGAGACGGTCGTGTTCAAGCGCGACGAGATCATGAAGGCGACCGACGAGATCCTCGACGACAACAGCGTGCGCAGCCCCTGCTCCGCCGACCTCGAGAAGGTCTGGAAGCGGGAGTGACGTGCTCGCCGACGTGCCGCTGCCGCCGAGCGCGTCGCGGCCCGACGCCGCGACCGCGGCCTTCCTGAGCGACGCCGCCGCGCGGATCGACGCCTTCTTCGAGGCGCGCTGGCAGGACCCGATCGTCGGCTTCGTGCCGAGCGAGTTCGCGGCCGTCTGGCCGGTGCTCGCCGCGCTCGCCGAGCGCGACCTCGCCCCCGGCCGCCTCTTCTGCGAGTGGGGCTGCGGCTTCGGCGTCGTGGCGGGCCTCGCCGCGAAGCTCGGTTTCGAGGCGCACGGGATCGAGATCGAGGCCGACCTCGTGGAGGCGGCGCGCCGCCTCCTCGCCGACCACCGGATCGCCGCGCAACTCGCCTGCGGGAGCTTCGTCCCGCCCGGCGGCGAGGAGCTGGCCCGGATCAAGGCGGAAATGGCGTGGCTCGTGACGGGCGGCGCCGACGGCCACGCGCTGCTCGGCCGCTCCGCCGACGAATGGGACGTCGTCTTCGCCTACCCCTGGCCCGGCGAGGAGCACGTGGTCGAGCGGATCTTCGAGCGTTTCGCCGCGCCGCGGGCGCTGCTCGTCACGCACCGCTCCGAGAAGGGGACGCGCGTGCAGCGCAAGGTCGCCGAGCGCGGCCGCGGACGCCGTCGCGGCTCCTGACGCGGTCCGCTATGGTGTTTCGCTTCTTCGGGCCGCGGCAGGCGCAGTGCGCCGCGACCACGGTCGGAGATCTCGATGGGCTGGATCGCCCGGTTCGTCCGTTCCTCGATCGGCGCCAAGTTCGTGCTGGCGGTGACGGGGGGGCTCCTCTTCCTGTTCGTGGTCGCGCACCTGCTCGGCAACCTGCAGATCTTCGCGGGGCCGGAGGCGGTGAACCACTACGCCGAGTCGCTGCGCAAGCTCGGCCCACTACTTTGGGTCGCCCGCATCGGCCTCCTCGTGCTCGCCGTCGTCCACGTGAGCGCGGCGCTGCGCGTGCACCAGGCGAACGAGGCGGCGCGGCCGGTCCCCTACGTCAAGCTCGCGACCCGCCAGGTGAAGCCGCAGACGCGCCTCATGTTCACGAGCGGCCTCGTGCTGCTCGGGTACGTGGTCTTCCACCTCGCCCACTTCACGTGGGGGCTGGTACATCCTGAGCTTTTTTCGCTGAGCGAGAAGCTCGCCGACGGGAGCGTGCGCCACGACGTCTACGCGATGATGGTGGGCGGCTTCTCCGAGGTCTGGCTGGTGGTCGTCTACGTCGCGGCGATGGCGTTCCTCGCGCTGCACCTGGCACACGGCCTCTCGAGCGTGCCGCAGACCTTCGGCTGGAACCACTCCAAGTACGCCTGCCTCTTCCGCGCGCTCGGGCCGGGGATCGCGGCCCTGATCTTCCTCGGCTACGTCTCGATCCCGGCCGCGGTGCTGATGGGGTTCGTGCGATGAAGCTCGATTCCAGGGTCCCCGACGGGCCGCTCGAGACCAAGTGGGAGCGGCACAAGGCCGAGCTCAAGCTCGTCAACCCGGCCAACAAGCGCAAGTTCAAGGTGATCGTGGTCGGGACGGGGCTCGCGGGCGCGTCGGCGGCCGCGTCGCTCGCCGAGCTCGGCTACCAGGTCCACGCCTTCTGCTTCCAGGACTCGCCGCGCCGCGCCCACTCGATCGCCGCGCAAGGCGGCATCAACGCCGCGAAGAACTATCCGAACGACGGCGACTCGGTGTGGCGCCTCTTCTACGACACGATCAAGGGGGGCGACTTCCGGGCGCGCGAGGCCAACGTCCACCGCCTCGCCGAGGTGAGCCGCAACATCATCGACCAGTGCGTCGCGCAGGGCGTCCCGTTCGCGCGCGAGTACGGCGGGCTGCTCGACAACCGCAGCTTCGGCGGCGCGCAGGTCTCGCGCACCTTCTACGCGCGCGGCCAGACCGGGCAGCAGCTGCTGATCGGCGCCTATCAAGCCCTGGCGCGGCAGATCGGGCTGGGGCGCGTGAAGATGTCGCCGCGCACCGAGATGCTCGACCTCGTCGTGGTCGAGGGGATCGCGCGCGGGATCGTCGTGCGCGACCTGGTCAGCGGGAAGGTCGAGGCGCATGCGGCCGACGCGGTGGTGCTGGCGACCGGCGGCTACGGCAACGTCTTCTACCTCTCGACCAACGCGAAGGGCTGCAACGTCACGGCGACGTGGCGCGCGTGCAAGCGCGGCGCCCTCTTCGCCAACCCCTGCTACACGCAGATCCACCCCACCTGCATCCCGGTCAGCGGTGACCACCAGAGCAAGCTCACGCTCATGTCGGAGTCGCTGCGCAACGACGGGCGCATCTGGGTGCCGAAGACGAAGGGCGACGCGCGCCCGCCCGCCTCGATCCCCGACGCCGACCGCGACTACTACCTCGAGCGGCGCTACCCGAGCTTCGGCAACCTCGCGCCGCGCGACATCAGTTCGCGCGCCGCGAAATACGTCTGCGACGAGGGGCGCGGCGTCGGTCCGGGCGGGCTCGGCGTCTACCTCGACTTCACCGACGCGATCGCGCGGCTGGGCGAGCAGACCATCCGCGAGCGCTACGGCAACCTCTTCGAGATGTACGAGCGCATCACCGGAGAGAACCCCTACCGGGTCCCGATGCGCATCTTCCCCGCCGTGCACTACACGATGGGCGGACTGTGGGTCGACTACAACCTGATGAGCAACCTGCCCGGCCTCTTCGTGCTGGGCGAGGCGAACTTCTCCGACCACGGCGCCAACCGCCTCGGCGCCTCGGCCCTCATGCAGGGGCTCGCCGACGGCTACTTCGTGATCCCCTACACGATCGGCCACTTCTTCGCGACGACGAGGCTCGAGAAGGTCGGCACCGACCACGCCGAGTTCAAGCGGGTGCTCGTCGACGTCGACCTGCGCACGAAGAAGCTCCTCGCGGTCAAGGGCAAGCGCACCGTCGACTCCTTCCACAAGGAGCTCGGCAAGCTGATGTGGGAGCACGTCGGGATGGCGCGCGAGAAGAGCGGGCTCGAGAAGGTGCTCCAGAAGATCCCGGCGCTGCGCCAGGCGTTCTGGGACGACGTCTTCGTGCCGGGCTCGGGCGAGGAGCTGAATCAATCGCTGGAGAAGGCCGGGCGCGTCGCCGACTTCCTCGAGTTCGCCGAGCTCCTGACGGCCGACGCGCTCCATCGCGAGGAGAGCTGCGGCGGCCACTTCCGGACCGAGTACCAGACGGAGGAGGGCGAGGCGGTGCGCGACGACGACAAGTTCTGCTACGTCGCCGCGTGGGAGTGGCAGGGCGACGAGAAGCCCTACCTGCTCCACAAGGAGCCGCTCGAGTTCGAGTTCGTCCACCTCGCGACCCGCTCCTACAAATGAGGCCCGATCGATTCATGGAATCACGGCGATGAAGCTCACTCTGCACGTCTGGCGCCAGCGCAACGCGCAGGACCCCGGCCGCCTCGTCACCTACCCGAACGTCGACGTCAACCCCGACATGTCGTTCCTCGAGATGCTCGACGAGCTGAACGAGGAGCTGATGGAGAAGGGCGAGGAGCCGATCGCCTTCGACAGCGACTGCCGCGAGGGGATCTGCGGCGCCTGCTCGCTCACCGTGAACGGCATCCCGCACGGCCCGCGCAAGGGCACGACGGTCTGCCAGATCCACATGCGGGTCTACCAGGACGGCGACGAGATCTTCGTCGAGCCGTGGCGCGCGAAGGCCTTCCCGGTCCAGAAGGACCTCGTCGTCGACCGCAGCGCGTTCGACCGGATCATCGCGGCCGGCGGCTTCGTGAGCGTGCGCACCGGCGGCTGCCCCGACGGCAACGCGATCCCGGTCCCGAAGACGGAGGCCGACGCCGCCATGGACGCGGCCTCGTGCATCGGCTGCGGCGCGTGCGTCGCCGCCTGCCCGAACGCCGCCGCGAT
>DASRRB010000348.1:0-14379 GCA_035695985.1 Planctomycetota bacterium
GCCGATGGAGACGACCGGAGCTCCGGCCGCGAAGGCGGGTCCGGGCGTCGGCGCCCCCGCGGCCCCGGCCGCTCCGGCCGGCGCCCCGGCCGCGGGTCCGGTCCGCCGCGGCGCGAAGATCCTCGGACGCATCGAGCTCAACAAGGCCGACGTCGCGAAGTCCGAGGCGACCCACGCGGCGCTCGAGAAGGAGCTGACGCCGGGCACCGGCGTGCTCGGTCGCCGCCGCGGCACCGAAGCCGCCGACAAGGAGGCCGAGGCGCAGGCGCAGGCGCGCAAGCGCGCCAAGCAGGCCGCCAAGCCGGTCAAGTGGCAGGCGGAGGTCGAGGAGTTCGCGCCGGTCTCGGAGAACCAGGTCGCCAAGCCCCGCTTCTGGGAGCGCGGCCCGGCCCGCCGCCAGACGCGCACGAAGCTCAAGCGCGCCCCGGGCGCGCCGGTCCTGCAGCAGACGAAGACCGTCCGGGTGCAGCTGCCGACGTCGGTGAAGGAGCTCTCGCCGCTGCTCGGGCTGCGCGCGGGCGAGCTCATCAGCAAGCTGCTCACGCTCAAGGGCGTGGCGATCGGCGTGAGCCAGCCGCTCGACGCCGAGACGGTCCAGCTCCTCGCGCTCGAGTTCAAGCGCGAGATCGAGATCGCCACCGAGGAGACCGCGGAGACGAAGCTCCTGCAGAAGGAGAAGACCACCGCGGAGAAGACCGTCCCGAAGAAGGAGGGCGATCCGCGACCGCCGGTGGTCGTGATCATGGGCCACGTCGACCACGGCAAGACGTCGCTGCTCGACTACATCCGCAAGACCAAGGTCGTCGACACCGAGCACGGCGGCATCACGCAGCACATGCGCGCCTACCAGGTGACGACGCCCAAGGGCGGCCGCATCACGTTCCTCGACACGCCGGGCCACCGCGCCTTCACCGAGATGCGCAGCCGCGGCGCGAACGTCACCGACATCGTCGTGCTCGTGGTGGCCGCCGACGACGGCGTGATGCCGCAGACCGTCGAGTCGGTCGAGCACGCGCGCGCCGCCAATCCCGACATGCCGATCGTGGTCGCGCTGAACAAGATCGACAAGCGCGACGCCAACCCGCTGCGCGCGAAGCAGCAGCTGATGGGGCTCAACCTGCTGCCCGAGGAGTTCGGCGGCAAGGTCGGAGTGGTCGAGTGCTCCGCGACGACCGGCAAGGGCATCGACGACCTGCTCGACCGCATCGAGCTCGAAGCCGAGGTCCACGACCTGCGCGCCGAGAAGAAGGGCCGCGCGCAGGCCTTCGTGATCGAGGCGACCAAGGAGGAGGGCAAGGGCGTCGTCGCGACCGTGCTGGTGCGCTCCGGCACGCTCAAGATGCGCGAGGCCTTCCTGTGCGGCCGGACGTGGGGCCGCGTCCGCATGATGGAGGACGACGTCGGCAAGCGCGTCGAGGAGGCGCCGCCGTCGATGCCGGTGCGGCTCTACGGCTTCAAGGGCGAGGTGCCCGAAGCGGGCGACGCGCTGATGGTCGTGGCCGACGAGAAGGAGGCCGAGCACGTCGCCGGCGAGCGCACGCACGCCGAGCGCGCCGGCCAGGTGGTCGAGCGGCCGAAGGTCACGCTGGAGAACCTCTTCGCCACGCTCGGACAGCAGAAGGCGAAGGAGATCCCGGTCATCATCAAGGGCGACGTCTCCGGCTCGATCGAGGTGCTGAAGCGCGAGCTCGACGAGCTGAAGCACGTCGAGGTGAACGTCAAGGTGCTGCGCGCCGCGGTCGGCGCCATCACCGAAGAGGACATCATGCTGGCGAGCACCAGCAGCGCGCTGGTCTTCGGCTTCCACGTCGTCCCCGACGCGAAGTCGCGCCGCCTGGCGGAACAGCTCAAGGTCGAGGTCAAGACCTACTACGTGATCTACGAGCTGCTCGACGACCTGAAGAAGTCGATGGCCGGCATGCTCAAGCCGGAGGAGTCGGAGAAGGTCCTCGGCCACTTCGAGGTGCGCGAGACGTTCAAGGTCAGCAAGGTCGGCACGATCGCCGGCTGCTTCGTCACCGACGGCGTGGTGAAGCGCAGCGACAAGGTACGCGTGCTGCGCGACGGCAAGGTGGTCTACACGACCGGCATCGAGACGCTGCGCCGCTTCAAGGACGACGTGAAGGAGGTGAGGGAGGGCTTCGAGTGCGGCGTGAAGCTCGCCAACTTCGACGACGTGAAGAAGGGCGACACGGTCGAGGCGTTCGAGATCGTGCAGAAGGTGCGCGAGCTCAAGCTGGCGTGACGGCGCGCGCCGGCTGCGGGGCGGCCGGCGCGAAGGCCGGCCGCCTCACAAGAGGTCGATCTGGTGGTCGACGAGCTCGGCGGTCGGATGGACGCGCAGCTGCTTCACGATCGCGTCGAGGATCTCGCGCACGCGGGCCGTCTCGTTGGCGCAGGTGACGACGCCGAGCGTCGCCTTCTGCCAGACGTCCTGGTCGTCGACCTCGGCGACGGCGACGTTGAAGCGCGCGCGCAGCTTGTCCTTGACCGAGCGGAGCACCTGCCGCTTCTCCTTCAGCGACCGGCTGCCGCGGATGAGCAGCGTGAATTGCAGGATGCCGACTTCCATCATCGCCGCGGGATGGTAGCGGGACGCACGCACCGGAGACGGGAATGCCGAGCCGATCGAACCAGCGCCTGACCGAGGTCATCCGGCAGCGCGCCGCCCACGTGATCCTCTTCGAGCTTCGCGACCCGCGCATGGGCTTCGTCACGATCACCAAGGTGAAGCTCGCCCCCGACCTCTCGACCTGCGTCATCTACTGGTCGGTGATCGGCACCGAGGGCGACAAGAGCAAGACGCTCCACGCCCTCGAGCACGCGCGCCTCTTCATCCAGCGGCGCGTCGCCGAGGGGCTGCGGACGCGCTCCGCGCCCATCCTCGCCTTCGAGTTCGACCCCTCGGTCGAGGGGTCGATCAAGATGGGCGGCCTGCTCAAGTCGCTGCGCGAGGAGCGCGGCGAGCCGTCCCTTCCTGCGGCCGAGGCCGACCCCGACGAGGGGGAGGAGGACGGCGAGGACGAAGACGAGAGCGAGGAAGCGGGAGAGGACGAGGCCGCGGACGAGGACGAAGGCGAAGACGACGGCGAGGACGAGGACGCTGCCGACGGCGAAGGCGGCGAGTCCGGCGACTCACCTCCCGACCGCGCGAGCCCCTGAGCGCCCCGACCCGCGGACGTCAGTGCGCCGCAGGTGTCGCCGGCGTCACCGGCGTCGGCAGTGTCGGCGGCCGCTTGGGCGCGGCCGGCGCGGGGAAGAGGATCGGCGTCACGAAGATCAGCAGCGCGATCGCGATGAACATGAAGCACTTCGCGCCGAACGGGACCTCGACGCCGAGCCCGCGCGCGGAGAGCGCGGTCGCGAGCGGCCACACGCGCGACTGCCCCGCCTCGAGCGTGATCGGCGTCGGCGTCGTCCACTGCGGCAGGCCGGTCAGGATGCTCGTCCCCTTGTGGTCGGCGATCTCGAGCTCGTAGTCGCCCGGATCGAGCTCGGCGTAGGTGACCTGGCCGTAGCGCTGGTCGCGGTCGAGCGTCTTGCCGTCCGCCTCCTCGACCAGCACGACCTCCTGCCGCTTCGTGCTCGCGTCGTCGGTCTTCCCGGCCGGCCGCAGAAAGGCGGACGCGCCGTCCTTCTTGATCGAGATCGGGTGGATCTTCGTGCCGCGCACCTGGATCTCGAGCGAAGCCCGCTTGACCAGCGCGATCACGACCTCGGGCGTCGTGGTACCCGTCGTCGCGACCCTCTTCGCGAGGTCGGTGCGTCCGGCCGGCGTGACGGTCCAGGTGCCGTCGACGAGGCCGTTCACGAGGAAGCGGCCCTTGGAGTCGGTGTTCACCGCGACCGCCGCGCCGCCCGCCGTGACCTCGATCTTCTGGTCGGCGACCGGCTTGCCCGAGTAGTCGAGCACCACGCCGGAGATGCGCGCGCCGCCGCGCTTCATCGTCACGTCGGCCTCGACCGCCTTGCCCTTCTCCACGACGGCGGTCGCCGGCTCGGAGACGGTGTAGAGGAAGTCGGGGTCGGTCGCGACCACCGTGTAGGAGGCGGGCTTCACCAGGTCGAAGGCGTAGTGCCCGTCGGGACCGGTCGTCGTCGCGGCGACCTCCTTGCCGTCGGCGCCGATCAGCGCGACGCGCGCCTGCGCGAGGCCGCGGCCCGACGGCGCGCGGACATGGCCGAATACGCTGTCGGGGTTGCGCGGCGGCGGCGGCAGGAGCTTCATCGCCGGGACGACCGCGGGCGAGCCCTTCGCGGCGGGCTCGCCCGACGCGGCGGCGGAGTTCGACGGCGCGGCGCCGCGGGCGGGCGCGCCCTCCTGGCTCCCGTTCCCCGCCGGAGCCGGCGCGGCGTGGCCCGCGGCGGCTGGCGCGGCCGCGTTCGACGGCTTCTCGTCGCCCGCCGGCTTGTGCGCGCTGATCCAGGCGAACACGCAGAAGGCCGCCACCACGATCAACGCCGGAGCCCACTTCATCCCTGCTTCTCCTGGTTCGTGCGTCCGGTCCCGGACGCGCCGCGCCCCGCGATCCTTCGCCAGCGCATCCCGTCCTTGGTGTCGAGGAGCTCGATCCCGCGCGCCTTGAGCTGGTCGCGGATCTCGTCCGCGCGCTTGAAGTCGCGGCGCTTCCGGGCCTCCTCGCGCTCCGCGATCATGGCGTCGATCCCGGCGTCATCCAGCACGGGACTTTCCGTTTTCTTCTCGAGCAGCCCGAACACGCCGAAGAATTCGCGGAGCAGCGCGAGGAAGGCCGCGGCGTCGCCGCCGAGCGGGCGGCGGCGGTTCGCCTCGCCGACCGCCTCGTCGAGGACGGCGAGCGCGACCGAGACGTTCAGGTCCTCGTCGAGCGCCGCGCCGAACCGCCCGCGCAGCCCGCCGGCCACCCCCGCGACCTCGTCGGTCGCGTGGGCCGTGCCGCCCGCCGCCGCCTCGGCCGCCAGCCGCTCGCTCGCGTCGCGGTAGCGCTGGACCTTCTTCTCCGCCTCGTCGAGGCCCGCCAGCGTGAAGTTGAGCGGCTCGCGGTAGTGCGCCTTCTGCAGCGCGATGCGCAGCGCGTCGCCGCCGTACCCCTTCTCCTTCAGGCCGGCGATCGTGTGCACGTTGCCGAGCCGCTTCGACATCTTCGTGCCGTCGACCAGCAGGTGGCGCGCGTGCAGCCAGTGCCGGACGAACTGCTTGCCCGTCGTCCCCTCCGACTGCGCGATCTCGCATTCGTGGTGGGGGAAGACGTTGTCCTCGCCGCCGGTGTGGAGGTCGAGCGTGTCGCCGAGGTACTTGCGCGACATCGCGGAGCACTCGATGTGCCAGCCCGGGAAGCCGCGCCCCCACGGTGAATCCCACTGCATCTGGTGCTTCGGGTCGATCTTCCAGAGCGCGAAGTCGCGGGGGTCGCGCTTCTCCGGGTTCACCTCGATGCGCGCGCCGGCCTGCAGTTCCTCGGAGGTGTTGCCGGAGAGGCGGCCGTAGGCGGGGAAGCGGGCGACGTCGAAGTAGACGTTGCCGCTCGCGACCTTGTAGGCGAGCCCGCGCCGCTCGAGCTCCGCGATCATCGCGATCATCTCGGGGACGTGGTCGGTGGCGCGCGGGAACCACTGCGCGTCGCGGAACGACAGGAAGGCGCGCGCGGCGTCGAACTCCTCGATGTACTTCTTCGCCACGTCCCAGATCGTGACCTTCTGCTTGCGCGCCGCCGCCTCGAGCTTGTCCTCGCCCTCCTCGGCGTCCTCGAGGAGGTGGCCGACGTCGGTGATGTTCATCACCTGGCGCACCCGGTAGCCGCGCCACTCGAGGAAGCGGCGCAGCAGGTCGGCGAGCAGGAACGACCGGAAGTTGCCGATGTGCGGCGACGAGTAGACGGTCGGTCCGCAGTTGTACATGCGGACCTCGCCGGGCTGCTGCGGCACGAACTCCTCGATCCGCCGCGTGAAGGTGTTGTGGAAGCGGATCGCCATCGCCCCGCCTGCGAAGGAAAGCGCGGTAGTCTCTAGGGCCCGCTCGACCGAGTCAAGGCGAGCGCCCCGAACCGATCCCATGCCGCAGCAACCGCTTACGTTCGCCACGCTGCCCGACGAGATCCGCGGCTACCGCCTCGACGGCCTGCTCGGGGCGGGAGCCATGGGGGCGGTCTATCGCGCCATCGCTCCGGGCGGCCGGCGCGGCCTCGAGGCGAGCACGCGCGTCGCGCTCAAGATCCTCGACCCGCGCTTCGCGCCCGACGCCGACATCGTGCGCCGATTCAAGCGCGAGGCGGGCATCGGCCTCGACGCGATCCACCCCGGCATCGCGCGCGTGCACGAGATCGGGAGCCTGCGCGTCGGGGGCGAGCGGCGCCTCCACTACATCGTCCAGGAGCTCCTGCGCGGCGGCAGCCTGCAGTCGCGCATCGAGGCCGAGGGGCCGCAGCCCGAACCGGTGATCCGTGAACTGGCACGCCAGGTCGCGGAGGCGCTCGCCTTCGTGCACGGCCGCCAGATCGTCCACCGCGACCTCAAGCCCGCGAACCTGTTCCTCGACGAGCGCGGGCAGGTCAAGATCGTCGACTTCGGCCTCGCGCGCGTGCTCGACGACCGGGAGGGCGACGCGCGGGCGAAGGACCCCTCCGCCAGCGGCATTCGCCTGCGCGCGAAGGGCGACGACGACGGCGTCGCCCTGGGCATCACCTCCGCGGGCCGCTTCCTCGGCACCGTCGCCTACGCCTCGCCCGAGCAGCTCGCCGGCGCGGCCGCGACGCCGCGCAGCGACCTCTTCTCGCTCGGACTGATCCTGCACGAGATGGCGACCGGCAGCCATCCGTTCGCGCGCGAGCGCGAGCAGGGCTACGACGCCTACGCGCTCGCGGTCCAGTCGCACGACCCGCTGCCGCTCACCGACCTGCGCCCCGAGCTCAGCGCCTTCCTCGAGCGCGTCGTCCAGCTCCTGCTCGAGCGCGACCCGGCGCACCGCTTCGAGAGCGCGCGCGCCGTCGCCGACGCGCTCGCGGCCGGCGAGCGCTCCGACTTCTGGCGCGCCGCGATCCGCGCCGACAGCCCCTTCGTCTCGATCGGCCGGCGCCGCCTCGGCGTGCGGCGCGCGACGCGCCAGGTGGCGCGCGGTCACGAGTCGGCGCTGCTCGTCGACGAGGCGCGCGCCGCCTTCGCCGGCCGCGTGCGCAAGGTCGTGGTCGAGGGCGAGGCGGGTTGCGGCAAGACGCGCCTCGCCGACGCGCTCGCGGAATGGCTCGAGCGCGGCGGTCCGAAGGCGTACTTCCTGGTGCTGCGCTGCCGCGCCCCCAGAGAATCGATCGCGCCGCTCGCGCCGTTCGTAGACCTCATCGCGGACGCCTTCGCGCTCGACGAGTGCGCCGACGCGAACGCCCGCCGCGCGCGGGCGGAGGCGCGCGTCCGCGAGTTCCTGCCCGCCGACCCCGCCGCGGCCGACGCGATCGTCGAGCTGGTCGTTCCGGGCAACGAAGCCGGCAAGGGGGCGGGCAAGGGCCGGCGCGCCGCGCTGCCGGCGGTGCGCGCCGCGCTGGTCGCGCTGCTGCGCGCGGTCGAGAAGCAGGCGCCGCTGCTCCTGGTCGGCGACGCGCTCGAGGCGGCCGACCTCGACACGCTGCGCGTGCTCGACACGCTGGCGGCGGACGAGTCGCCGGGTCGCCGCCTCCTGCTGGTCGCCACGCTGCGGCGCGACGCCCCGCTCTCGCGCGGCGCGCAGCCGATCGTCGCGAACCTGCGGCGCGGCGCCACGAACTTCGCGCTCGGCCCGCTCGACGAGCCCGCCTTCGAGCCGATCGCGCGCGACCTCGCGCTCGACCACGACGACCTGCCGAAGGTGGCGCGCCGGCTGCACGACCTCGCGTCGGGCGTGCCCGGCGTCGCGCTCGAGCTGCACGACTGGCTGGCCGAGCGCGGCGAGCTCGCGGCGCTGCACGGCCGGCGCGTCGCCATCACGGCGCTCCCGCCGTCGTTCGACGCGCGCTTCGCCGAGCGCCTCGCGCCGCTCGCCGACGACGAGCGCACCGTCGTCGAAGCGGCCGCCGTGCTCGGCACCGATCTGCGCCTCAACACTCTGGGCGAGATCCTCGGCCTCGCGGCGGCGCAGTTCGACCCGGTCGTCGCGCGCCTCGAAGGCGAGCGGCGCCTGCTGGCGCGCAAGGCCGGCGTGCTGCGCTTCCGCGACCCGCTGCTGCGGCGCTGGCTCGTCGCGCGCACGCCGCGCGAGAAGCGGCGCGACATCCACCGCCTCGCCGCACGCCGCTACGACCGCGAGGCCTCCGCCGCCGCCGCGCCGCCGCGCGCCGCGCTCAAGGCGGCGATCCACGCCGACCTCGCCGGCGAGCGCGACCTGCTCGCGCGCCACCTGCGCGCGGCGGTCCGCCTGCTCGAGCTCGAGGGGATGCTCGAGCGCGCCGAGCGGCTGGTGAACTCGGCGGTCGCCGCGGCGCGCGTCGCGCCGGTGGAGCCGCGCCTGCTCGCCGCCGCGCTCGTGCTGCGCGGCCAGCTCGCGCACGCACGCGGCCGGCGCGAAGACGAGCACGCCATTTGGACCGAGGCGGTGCGGCTCGGCACCGAGCTCGACGATCCGGCGATCCTCGCGCAGGCGTACCACGGGCTCGGCCGGCTGGCGTCGCGCACCGGCCGCTTCGTCGCGGCCGAGAACGCGCTGCGGAAGGCGGAGCAGGAGGCGCAGCGCGCGCCGCGCGGCCTCGGCGGCGAGCGCGCGTTCGTCCTGCTCGACCTCTCCGAGGCGCTGCTCTGGAGCGGCGACGAGGAGCGCTGCGCCAAGGCTCTGGAGCAGGCCGAGCTCGCCATCGACGCCGGCGCGACGCCCGGCTCGATCGCGCGGTACTTCAAGGAGCGCGGCAACCTGCTGCTCGAGCTCGAGCGGTTCGACGAGGCGGCCGAGGCGTACCGGCAGGGGCGCGAGCTGGTGCGCGGCTCGGGCCAGCGCGCGCTCCACCGCGCGCTGCTGATCGGACATGCGCGGCTGCTCCGCGAGCTCGCCGACTGGGAGAAGGCGCGGCGCGCCGCCGAGGTGGCGCGCAAGTCGGCCGCGTCCGACCTCGACCGCCGCCATCTCGCGCAGGCGTGGTTCGTGATCGGCGACGTCGCGGCGCGCTCGGGCGATCCCGACGGCGCGCTCGTCCCGTACGTCGCGGCGCTGCGCCTCGCGCGGCGGATCCAGGACGACTACCTCGTCGTCAGCACGCTGTCGGCGCTGTCGTTCCTCTACCGCTGGAAACGGTTCAAGAGCCACTCGCTGCGCCGCGCGGTCCGCTGCGCCCGGCGCTCGATCGCGCTGGCGCGCCACTTGGACGTCGGCCGCCTCGAGGCGCGCGGCCTCGCGGCGCTCGCCCTGTGCTACCGCGACATGGGCAAGCTCGGCTGGGCGCGCGCGATCGCGGAGAAGGCGGTGCGCGAGGCGAAGGACGCGGGAATCCGCCGCCGGCGCGCCGCCGAAATCTGGTATGTGCACGCGCGCATCCTGGCCGATCTCGGGAAGCGCGACGAGGCGCGCGCGTCGCTCGACGAGGCGCGCCAGCGCCTCGAGCGGCGGCTGCTCGGCGTCGCCTCGCCGGCGACGCGCGCACGCATGCTCGAGCGCGACCCGCTGCTGCGGGAGATCGAAGCGACGCAGGCATGATCCTGACCGTCACGCTCAACCCCTGCGTCCACCGCTACCTCCTCTACCGCGAGGAGGCCCCGCCGCGGACGGTCGTCCGGCTGGTGCGCGAGCGCATGAGCTCGGGCGGCAAGGGGCTGAACGTCGCGCGCGTGATCGTCCGGCTCGGCGGCGAGGCGGTCGCGCTCTCGACCGCGAGCGGCCCGACCGGCGAGCTCCTGCGCCAGTGCCTCGCGCGCGAGCAGGTAGCGGCCGAGCTCGTGCCGGTGGGCGTGCCGACGCGCCTCTCGACCTGCCTCTGGGATCTCGCGAACGAGCGCTTCCGCGAGTTCCTCGAGGAGGGCGCCGACGTGACGGCGGCCGAGGCCGGCGAGCTGCGCGCCCGCTTCGCGCGGCTGCTGCCGCGCGTCTCGACCGTGACGGTCAACGGCAGCACGCCGGCGGGGAACCTGACGCCGCTCCCGCGCGAGTTCGTCGCGGCCGCGCGCGCGGCGGGCAAGCGCGTCGTCCTCGACGCCTACGGCGAGGCGGCGGCGCGCGCCGCGGAGGTCCCGCCGCACTGGCTGCGCGCCAACCTCGAGGAGATGGCCGGCACACACGGCGTCGACGGCGCCGCCGGGCTCCCCGCCTTCCTCGCGCGCAGCGGCGCCGACGGACTGCTCGTGTCGGACGGCCCGCACGAGCTCCACTGCGTGACGCGCGACGAGCACCTCGTCGCGACGCCGCCCGCGGTCGGCGAGGTGAACGCGGTCGGCTCCGGCGACGCGCTGACCGGCGCCTTCGCGATGGTGCTCGACTGCGGCGGCTCGGTCGAGGAGGCGCTGCGCGCCGGAGCCGCGGCCGGCTCCGCCAACGCCGAGCAGCTCCTCGTCTGCGAGTTCGAGGCGGCGCGCTGGCGCGAGCTCCTCGCCGGCGTCGCGGTGAGGCGGGCCCCATGAGGCGCACGTCATGAAGGCACGCCTCGTCGCGCTCGGCTGGCTCGGCGTCGTCGCCATCGTCGCGGGCGCGCGCTGGTTCCAGGACCACGGCCTCGCCGCGCTCGGCCGCGTCGACGCCGACGCCGGCGCGCGCCACCTCTCGGAGCAGTCGTGCGACGACGCGACGCTCGCGCTCGCGCTCACGGCGTCGCCGGTCGAGCTCGGCGGCGTCCTGCGCGGACGCGTCACGGCGAGCGGGCCGCTGAAGTCGCTCGCGCTGGTGCTCGGCGACGAGGTGGTCGTCGACCGCGTGATGCTGGGGGGGAGGCCGGCGCTCCCGCCGTCGGGGCTGCTCTCCGATCTCGTCGCGCAGCCCGCCGCGCTGGCGCGCTTCGTGGTCGAGGAGGCGGTCGCGACGCCGGCCGACTTCGAGGTGAAGTTCCGCGTGCCGGTCGACGGCGCGAACCTCCCCGTCTTCCTCGAGCCGTCGGCGCTGGTGCGCGTCGTCGAGCCGATGCGGATCGCGACGCTCACGGTCGAGCTGCCCGACGGCGGCGCGCTGGTCGCCGCGGGCGGCGGCGGCGAGCCGGTGCAGAAGGGCCCCGGCCGCCACCCGCTCGGCGCGTGGGACGACGGCAGCGACCCGCTGCTGATCGGCGCCGCCGAGTGGCGCAACGGCTCGGGCAGCCTCGCGACGCAGCGCTTCGTCGCCGCGCGCGGGCAGCTCCCCGACGCCGCGCTCGAGGCCGCCGCGCGCGCGATCGTCGAGCGCTCGCTCGGCGGGAAGCCGCTCGCGCCGCGCACGATCGCGTTCGTGACCGGCGACTCGGCGCGCGCCTTCCCGCGCCGCGCCGCGAGCTGGCGCGCCGCGCCGGTGCCGCGTAGAGCGGCCGAGCTCGCCTACGCGATCCTCGAGGCGGCGCTGCCGACCTCGGCCGACGACGACGCCGTGTCGCGCGCACTGCCCGCCGCGCTCCTGCTCGCCGGCATCGTGCCCGACGCCGCGGCGCCGCCGCGCTCCTACGCGCCCTTCACGATCCCCGAGTCGCGCCGCGCCGGACTGCGCGCCTGGACGGCGCTGGTCGCCGTCTACGGCGAGCCGGCGCGCGCGGCCGAGCGCGAGGCGTGGGACGAGGTCGCGGCCGGCGGCGCGGCGCGTCCGGCGCTGCTCGGAGACGCCGGCGCGGCGGCGCTCGCGGCGTGGGCGCTCGCGGGCGTCGACGCGCGCTTCGAGGGGCTGGTGCGCGAGGTCCGCAGCTCGCGCAGCGAGCTCAAGGGCGACTGGATCGTCGAGCCGCCGCCGCCGCCCGGCGTGACGCTCCGCGTGCCGATCGTCTTCGTCGGCCGCGAGCGGGCGCAGGTCGAGACGCTCGCGATCTCCGGCCGGCGCACGCCGCTGCCGGCCTTCGCGCTGAAGGAGACGCCGCTCGTGGTCGTCGTCGACCCGCAGCGGCAGCTGCCGCGGCGCGACGCGCTCGACGCGGTCTACCCGCTCGAGTACGTGCCGACCGCCTTCGCCGTCGCCTCCGACGCGAGCGCGCTCGCGGTCGCCGTCACGCGCGCGGCCGGCGACGCCGACCACGGCGTCTTCGTGATGGAGCGCGGCGACGACACGCGCCTCTCGTGGCGGCGCTGGAGCGCGACGCCGGCCCGCACCGAGTCGCTGCGCTGGATCCTGCCGCGCCGCTTCCTCGCGCTCGACGGGAGCGACGGCGGCGCGCGCGTGCTCGACTGCAGCGACGGCGCGCTCGAGCGCTACGAGTCGCGCCTGCGCGTCGCCCCGCGCACCGGGATCTTCGTCACGGAGAGCGAGCGCGCGCCCGGCTGCTTCGCCCACGTCGTGCACGACCTCGTGTCGGGGCTCGAGCGCCCGCTCCCCGCGCCGCGCCGCGCGCCGATCCGCTTCGTCGAGTACGACGACTCGGTCGACCCGCGCGCCGAGATCGTGGCGGAGGCGGAGGACGGGCGCGCCGCGCTGCTCGACCTGTACGGCGGCGAGCGCTTCCGACTGCCGTGGCTCGCGGCGTCCGTGCGCGACGTGCGCCGCGCCGACTTCGGCTACGCGCTCGTCCTCGAGGCGCTCGACTCGAGCCGCCTCGTGCTGCTGCGCCCCGACGGCGAGCGGCTCGAGGAGATCGTGGTGCCGGGCCGCGTGCGCGGCTGGACCTTCGTCGCGGAGACCGGCCTCTTCTACGCGGTCGCGCAGGACGGGACGCGCGGCCACGTCGTGGTGCGCGCGCGCTTCGGCGGCGGACGCGCCGTCGAGCTCTACCGCGGCCAGGACCGCCCGCTGCCCGACGTGCTCACGCAGAAGGGCGTCGTGCTGGTCGACGCGGAGAGCGACGGGGCGCGGCGCGACGAGCCGCGCCGGCTGCTCTTCCTCCCCTTCGACCGCGAAGGCGACGCGGAGCGCGCCGCGCGGCTCATCAGCGCCGAGGCGTTCCTTTCGCCGCCGCCCGTGCTCGCGTCGGCCGGGCGCTATCTCTACTACCTGCGCGCGCAGGGCGGTCCGAAGGGCCTGCCCGGTCCGCAGCGGCCGCGCGTGCTGACGAGCTTCGACTTCCTCACCGGCCGCGAGGACCTGCTCGAGACCGAGGCGCGCTGACGCATGCCCTTCCTGGACCGGCTTCGCGAGGTGACGGCGCGCGTGCGGCGCGGGGAGATCCCGCCGGCGGACGAGCTGGCGGCGTTGAAGGTCGAGAACCGACGGCGCGCCGAGGAGGCCGAGGCGCGCGACGCCGAGACGTGCGACTCGCTGCCGACCTGGATCAACACCACCAACTCGACCGTCTGCAACCTGAGCTGCGACTTCTGCCCGCAGGCGTCGGGCAAGGGGCTCGACGTGCGGATGGACGAGCGCGTCTACCGGCGCGTCCTCGAGGAGCTCTATCCGGCGGCGCAGATCGTCCAGCTCTCCGCGTACGGTGAGCCGATGATGACGCCGGCGCTGCCCGACAAGTTCGCCGACATGGAGCGCTTCGGCGTCCGGCTCGAGATGGTGACCAACGCGACGCTCATGAAGGGCGACGCGCTGCTCGCGCGGATGGCCCGGATCATGGGGCTGCTCACCGTCTCCATCGACGGCGCGACCGCCAAGACCTACGACGCGGTGCGCGTCGGCGGCCGCTTCGACGAGGTGGTCGCGAACGTGCGCGCCTACAACCGCCAGCGCCACGCGCTGCCGCCTGCGCAACGCGCGCCGCTCCACTTCAACACGATCCTGATGAAGCGCACGCTCGCCGAGCTGCCCGACTTCCTGAAGCTCGCCAAGGACCTCGACGCGCAGCACGTGACCGCGATGCACATGGTGCTGATGCTGCCGGAGTCGCGCGGCGAGATGCTCGACTCGAGCCGCGAATGGAAGGAGAAGACCAACGACGTGCTGGCGCGCGCGGCCGAGACGGCGAAGGCGCTCGGCCTCTCGGTCAACCTGCCGCCGCTGTTCGCGCTCGACGGCCCGGGCGGGAATGCGCCCGCGCCCGCGCCGATCCGCTGCTGGTTCCTCTGGCAGCGCATGTACGTCGGGCCGGCGGGCGAAGTGGTGCCGTGCTGCCTCGCGGGCATCCACAAGAACGGCGACGTCGCGCGCTCCGACTTCTTCGCCGAATGGAACTCGCCGCTCTACCGCGAAATGCGCCGCCGCGTCCACTCCGCCGACCCCTACCCGCCGTGCGCGACGTGCTACCTGGTTCATCGCAACACGGACACCGGCGACTTCCAGAAGAGCTGATCCGAGCGGGCGGGAGCGAGGAGCGGACGTCGAGGACGCGGGTGAAGCGGGCGCGGGGAGAAGGATGGGTGGTTGAACGCGCGACGGGCGAGCGCGGGTCGAGGGGCGGAGGGGAAAGAGGTCGAAGGACG
>DASRRB010000349.1:0-2135 GCA_035695985.1 Planctomycetota bacterium
GGGACGCCGAGCATCCCCAGGATGCTGTGGTAGATCGCGCGGGAGGTCCGGTCGTTCTGTTCACGGTCATCCTGACCGTAGACGTAGTCCTTTCACATCGCGCACTGCGCGGCCGCCTTGGGCAGCGGCGCGCCGCACGCGAGCGCCGCGACGAGCAGCGCGCGGGCGAACCGGCTTCGACGAGTGCTCTTCGCGCGGATCATGAACCGGACACGTTAGCGCCGCGGGCGTGCGGGGGTTTCACGAGGGCCGCCCCGCCGGGCCGAACGCCCCGCCGTAGAGCATCCACCAGACGACGACGCCGGTGACGCTCACGTAGAGCCAGATCGGCAGCGTGATCCTCGCGATCTTCTTGTGGCGGTCGAGGTCGCCGCGCAGGCCGCGCCGCAGCGTGACGATCGCGAGCGGGACGACGACGACGGCGAGCACCGTGTGCGAGATCAGGATCGTGAAGTAGACGGCGCGCGCGGACCCCTCGCCCGGGAAGGGCGTGTGGTGGCCGTGCACGAGCGCCTTGTGCGTGAGGTAGCTGCAGAGGAAGAGCGTCGACGTCGCGAACGCCGCGACCATGCAGCGCTTGTGGAACGCGACGCGCTTCGACCGGATCGCGAACCAGCCGGTCGTCAGCAGCACCGCCGCGACCGCGTTCAGGGTCGCGTTGACCGCCGGCAGGTCGTCGACGCCGATCACTTTCCGGCGTCCGGCGGCTGCTGCTTCAGCAGCGCGCGCACCGTCTCCACGACGCCCCGCGCCGGCCCGCCCTCCTTGTCGGGATCGGTCTGCGTGTCGTGCATCATGCGCAGGTGGCCCTTGCGGTCGACCACGAAGTAGCGCGTCGAGTGCGGCACCTGGCCGTCGGGGAGCTTGTCGCCGACCGGCCCGTGGAAGCTCTCCTGCAACAGCTTGAAGATCACCGTCTTGTCGCCGGAGAGCCAGTGCCAGCGCGGCGAGAGGCCGCCGCGCGCCGTGGCGAAGTTGCGCAGCACGTCGGGCGTGTCGGTCTCGGGGTCGACGGTGATCGTCACGAACTCGACGTCGGGCTCGCCGCGCAGGTCCTGGACGGCGGTGCGCAGCCCCTGCGTCATCGGGATGCACGGGCCCGAGCAGCTGGTGAAGACGAAGTCGGCGACCCAGATCTTGCCGAGCAGCTCCTTTCGGCCGAACGACTTGCCGTCGGTGTCGATCAGCGTGAAGTCGGCGACCTCGCCGAAGTCGGCGAGCATGCCGTTGCGCGGCCGGTAGGGATCGTCGTCGCCGCGCGCCTCGGCGTCGGCGCGGCCGGCACCGCCGACCATGCGCTTCACGGCGACGCCGGCGAGGAGCGCGACCGCGAGGCCGAGCGCGATGGGCGCCGCGAGGGACTTGCGCCGCGGGGCGGAGTCGGGGGCGGGGGCGGGCCCGGATCCGGGCCCTGATTCGGAGTGGTTCACGGGCGGCGTTTCACCAGGCGGAAGAGACCGAAGCCGAGCACGAGCACGGCGACGGAGACGAGCACGAACTCGAAGGTCTGGACGCGCGGGTTGCCGGAGAGCACCTCCGGCGGATGGTCGGGGTCGCGCAGCACGCGGTCGTAGAAGACGACGTAGCCGACGGTCGCGAGCGCGAGGAGCCCGACGAGCGCGAGGAGCAGCAGGAGCAGGCGCCGGCTGCGGGCGCGCCGCCGCGCGTCGTCGCTCGCGGGATTCGTCGCGGGGTTCGTCTCGGGCTCGGCCATGCCGGGGTCCCTCGCCTCACCAGCCGAGCGCGATCAGCGACAGGAGGCCGGGCAGGTAGACGAGCGACGCGAGCAGCACGCGCCGCGCGCTCGCGTCGGCGGGCGCGCGCAGGAACTGGAACGACGGCCAGAGGAAGAGCCCGCCGAGCAGGACCGCGCCCGTGAAGTAGACCGGGCCGGCGATCCCGAAGCGGACCGGCAGGAGCGAGACGACGCAGAGCGCGACCGCGTGCAGGCACATCTGCCGCGCCGTCATCGCCCCCTGCGGGTCGCGCGCCGGCAGCATGACGAGCCCGCCCTGCTCGTAGTCGCGCCGGTAGAGCCACGCGATCGCCAGGAAGTGCGGCAGCTGCCAGAGGTAGAGGATCGCGAAGAGGGCGAACGCCCCCGCGCCGAGCTCGCCGCGCGCGGCCGTCCAGCC
>DASRRB010000350.1:0-20424 GCA_035695985.1 Planctomycetota bacterium
AACGAGCTGCGCAAGCGCATCGGGATGGTCTTCCAGAAGTCGAACCCGTTCCCGAAGTCGATCTACGACAACGTCGCGTACGGGCCGCGCGTGCACGGCGTGACTGGACGCTCCACGCTCGACGCCATCGTGGAGAAGAGCCTGCGCGGCGCCGCGCTGTGGGACGAGGTGAAGGACCGGCTCCACGAGAGCGCGCTCGGGATGTCGGGCGGCCAGCAGCAGCGCCTCTGCATCGCGCGCGCGATCGCGGTCGAGCCCGAGGTGATCCTGCTCGACGAGCCGTGCTCCGCGCTCGACCCGGTGGCGACCGCGAAGGTCGAGGACCTGATGCTCGAGCTGGTGAAGGACTTCACGCTCGTCATCGTCACGCACAACATGCAGCAGGCGTCGCGCGTCTCCGACTTCACCGCCTTCCTCTACCTCGGGAAGATGGTCGAGTTCGGCGAGACCGACGAGATCTTCGTGAACCCGCGCGAGAAGCAGACCGAGGACTACATCACCGGCCGCTTCGGCTGAGCCGCCGCGGCGGCGGAGCGTGCGCTCCGGCGAGCGGATCGTCGACCGGAGGGCCGGCTGGCGGCCAGCCGCCCGCGACGGCATCGTGTTCGCGCGCACGCCTCCGTCGCGCCGCCCCGCCCCACTGCGCCCGCGGGCGGCGCCCGTCGAGAGCGGGTCCTCCGGAGTCGAACCATGACGTGGTCGTCCCTCGCGCTCGCGTTCGCCATCGCACTCCCCTCCCCGTCCGACTGCCCCGCATGCAAGCCCGACGCGACCTGCGGCCCGCACGCCCAGGCCGAGCAGAAGCTGCTCGACACGGCGAAGCCGAAGCTGCGCTCGAAGGAGATCGCGGAGCGCAGAGCGGCGCTGCAGCAGATCGCCGACCTCACCCAGGCGCACTCGAACGCGCCGAGCCGCGCGGTCGCCGACGCGCTCGCGATCGGGCTGCGCGACGACTCCTTCGACGTGCGCGCGATCGCGGCGCGGCTGCTCGGCCACGAGCAGCACCCTGACGCCGCGGTGCGCGCGCTCACCGGCGCGCTCGACGACATCCGCGAGGAGGTCGCGAAGCTCGGCAAGGGCGACGGCGCGCGCGGTGGCGGCGCGACGTCGCTCACCTCCGAGTCGGGCAAGGCGTACGTCTCGGCCGTCTGCGAGGGGCTCGCGGCGCTGCCGGACGACCGCGCGGTCGACGGGCTCGCCGACCTGCTGCGCCAGCTCGACCCGGGCGCGTCCGACGACGTGGTCGTGCCGATCGTCCACGCGCTCGCCGCGCTCGACGCGCGCGAGGCGGTGCGCGCCATCGTGCAGCGCTTCGTCACGGCGGAAGGCTCGCGCAGCAAGTCGAAGGGCGGCGGCGCCGGGGGTGGCGCGGGCGGCGGAGCGGGCGGCGGAGCAGGAGGAGGAGGAGGCGGCGGCGCCGGACGCGGCGGCGGGGCCGGAGGAGGTGGCGGCGGGCGGCCCGGCGGCGGCGGCGGCCGCGGCGGGAACGGCGACCGCGACGGCGACGGCTTCCGCGACAAGTTGGCGAGCGAGGAGCAGAAGCGGGCGCTGCACGACGCGCTGCACGGCGCCGCGGTCCAAAAGAAGCTCGACGACTCGCCCGAATTCGGCGACCGCGTCTCGCAGGCGTGGAAGGACTGGTTCGACAAGCACCAGTCGGCGTTCCGCGCCAGGCTCGGCAAGCTCGGCGGCGCGCCCGTGCCGGCGAGCGGCGGCTCCGGCGGCAAGCAGTAGGAGCGCGCGCGGTCAGGCGGCCGGGAGCGGCCCCCACGGCATCGAGAGCGCGATCCGGCGGCCGCGCAGCACGTCGTGGCTGCGCGCGGCGGCGAGGATCAGCCGGAACGCCTGCTCGTGCAGCGGCGTCGGCAGCCGCTTGCGCAGCAGCGTGAGCGTCGAGTGGTCGGGCGTCGGCTCGTTCGGGCCGAAGCCGAGGAAGCGGCGCAGCGAGAGGCTGTCGGCGCAGCGCCAGGCGAGCTCGCGCTGCGACGCGATCCCCTCGAGCGCGCCGACGAAGAGCATCCGGAAGTAGATCCCCGGCGGGATCGAGCGCCGGCCGCGGCGCTCCGCGTAGAAGCTGCGCGCGAGCTCCTCGATCGTGCGGTCGAATCCCTCCGCCTCGAGGGCGAGCTCGAGCTTGTCGTAGAAGGCGCCGCGCGGCACGGGGCCGGCCGACGCCGCGGCCCGTCGCGAGGTGCGCTGTCGTCCGAGGGACATCGTTGCATCCGCCTTCGGGAAGGGAGGGGGCCGGCCGCGCCCCGGGCGCGGCGGGCCCGCCGTCGTATCCGATCGCTCAGAACGCGACCTGCATGCGCATCTGGACGATGTTCGACACGCCGCCCTGGCCCAGCGCCGGGTCGTCGGTCTTCGCGTCCGCGCGCGACAGGTCGAACATGAAGCGGAAGTTCGTGTTCGCGTACCAGTTGAGGCCGAGCGTGACGATGTCGATCGAGCCGCCGCGCACGCCCGTCGCGAGGCTGCCGTCGGTCAGGTCGACGTTCGACCAGCGCAGAGCCAATTCCCACGCCCCCAGGCCGCCGTTCACGAACGCGTTCTGGGAGGGCGCGATCGAGCCGAAGACCGCGTCGGCGCCCTTCCAGGCGCGCCGCTCGCCGGTGATCGTCCAGGCGACCTGCGCGTAGTAGCCGGTGAAGGTCGGGTCGCTGATCGCGGTCGTGTTCGCCGTGTCGACCTTGTCGAGGTAGTACTCGCCCGACACCGCCCACGGCCCCTTGATGAAGGCCGCTTCGCCGCCGAGCTTCATCTCGCCGTCGGCGGGGATCGCGCCGGTCGAGATCAGCGTCGACATCAGGTGCGCTTCGGGGTTCGACGAGTAGGTGGTCGTCGGGGTCGCCGTCGCGCCGCCGGTGGTCGGGACCGCCGCGAACGAGCGCAGCGACGCCGCGAGGCCGAGGTGCAGGAGGTCGCCGTTGTCGTACCAGGGCAGGCCGGTCAGGCGGCCGGTGAAGGCGTAGCCGCCGGTGCCCTTCACGCCGACCCCGTTGTCGCCCGTGTCGGGCCGGAACACGCCGAGCGCGCCGGTGACGCGCTCGACCTTGGCCTCGTCCTTCATCTGCTTGCGGAGCATGAAGCCCACGCTGCGACCGGGCAGGAAGGTGTTGGTCGGAGCGGCGAACTCGATCATCGCCATGTCGTTGTCGCTGGTCATCTGGTCGAGGCCGAACGGCTCGTAGAATTGGCCGCCGCGGATGTCGGGCATCCAGTCGCCGAGGTTGTAGGCGCCGACGTAGACGTCCTTCATCGTCGTGCCGTTGCCGCCGTTGCCGCCGCCGGCGAAGTCGAACTGCGACACGAACTCGAAGTGCTGGTACGCCTTGCCGTTCAGGTTGATGCGCGCGCGGCGGATCTCGAAGTCGTCGGTCTGGCCGCCGATGTTGGTCGGGCCGCCGACCGATCCGACGGTCGAGTTCCCGGGCGTCGCATAGACGTTCGTCCTCTCCAGGTCCTTCTCGGTGTCGTTGAACTCGGCCTCGAAATGGATGCGGCCGTCGACGCCGAAGCTGAAGTTCTTGTCGGGCGACTCGAACTTCATGCCGTTCTTCCAGTACGGCCGCATGTAGTCCGACGAGTTGAGCTTCTGCTCGAGCGCGTCGACCCGTTCCTTCAGCGCCTCCTGCTTCAACTTCTCCTCGTCCATGCCCTGGCCGAGCGCGAGCCCGCCCACGGCCTGGAGCGCAGCGATTCCGGCTGCGCAGCGGCCTGCCCGTTTCGCGAACGAATCCATGGATCCTCCTTCGACTCGGTCGGGTCCCGCGGGCTGGCGGCGACGCTCCACAGACGTCGCGCTCCCCGGGAATCCGCGGGAAGGTAGGAGCGCTTCGTGAAGCGATCAAGAAGATGCGGTGAATGATCGACACACCGACGAACAAGTCGGCGATCGGGGTCGAGCGCGTTCGCCCCTCGTTCGTGGAGCGCGGCGCTCAGCCGCTGCGGGCGCGCGAGAGGCGGAGGTGGCGGATCACCTCGCCGTCGACGAGGAAGACGACGTCCTCGGCGATGTTGGTCGCGTGGTCGGCGATGCGCTCGAGGTGGCGCGACACGGAGAGCAGGTGGACGGCGCGCTCGATCGTGTCGGTGTCCTTCGCCATCACCTGCTGGAGCTGCGTGAAGTGCTTCTTGTTCTCCTCGTCGACCTCGCGGTCGTCGATGCAGACCTTCTTCGCCAGGTCGACGTCGCGCTCGACCAGCGCGTCGATGCACTCGTGCACCATGCGGCGCACCAGCTCCGCCATCGCGCCCAGGTCGCGCGCCCCCGGGATCGGCGGCTGCGCCGCCAGCGCGAGCGCGCGCTCGGCGATGTTCTTGGCCAGGTCGCCCATCCGCTCGAGGTCGCTGTTGACCTTGAGCACCGTGATGATGAAGCGCAGGTCGGACGCCACCGGCTGGTGGAGCGCGAGGACCTTCAGGCACTCGTCCTCGACCTCGAGCTCCTTGGCGTCGATCTTGTCGTCGCCCGCCGTCACCTGCTCGGCGAGGTCCTTGCGCCGGTCGACGATCGCGGAGATCGCGAGGTCGGTCGCCTCCTCGACCATGCCCCCCATCACGAGGAGCTCCTTCTTCAGGCGGTCGAGGTCGCGTTCCAGGTGCTTCGACATCGTTCCCTCTCTCCCGTCCGGCGGCGCCGGCGTCAGGCGGTCGCGACCGGCGGCCGCGGCAGGTAGACGCGGAAGGTGCTGCCGCGCCCGGGCCAGCTCTTCAATTCCACCGATCCGCCGTGCGCGTCGACGAGGTGCTTCACGATCGAGAGGCCGAGTCCCGTGCCGGGCACGTCGCGCGAGCGCGCCTTGTCGACCCGGTAGAAGCGCTCGAACACCCGCGCCTGCTCGCTCGGCTCGATCCCGATCCCGGTGTCGGCCACCTCGAAGTGCACGCGCTCCCCGTCCTTCCCCGCGCGCAGGTCGACGCGCCCGCCCGCGGGGGTGTATTTGATCGCGTTGTCGACGAGATTGTCCACGATCTGCTCGAGCGCCGTGGGGTCGCACCAGCCGAGCACCGGCCCGCCGTCGGCGTGGACCAGCGCGACGCCCTTGGCGCGCGCCGCCGCGGCGAAGCGCTCGACGGCCGCCGCGCCGGCGCCGTCGAGGTCGACCGCCTCGCGCGCGCTCACCGGCTCCGACTCGGCGCGCGACAGGTGCAGCAGGTCGGTGGCGAGGTCGGCGAGCCGGCGCACCTGGTCGCCGAGCTTGCCGAGGAAGCGCTGACGCATCTCGGGCGCCATCGCCTCGTCGTCGACCAGCGTGTCGACCAGGCCGCGCATCGCGGCGAGCGGCGTCTTGATCTCGTGCGAGACGTTGGCGACGAAGTCGCGGCGCACCCGCTCGAGCCGGCGCAGCGCGGTCACGTCGAGGACGACCGCCACCGCGCCGCGCGTGCCGAGCGGCGTGGCGTGGATGGCGAGGACGCGGTCGCGCCCGCCGGCGTGCACGCGCACCTCGTCGCCGCGCTCGCTGCGCTCGCGCGCGGCGGCCCGCACCACCAAGACCAGCTCCGGCTGGCGGATCACCTCGACCAGCGCGCGGCCGCGCGGCGCGAGCGGCGACACGCCGAGCATCGTCCGCGCCGCCGCGTTCAGGTGGAGGAGGCGCTCGTCCTCGTCGACCGCGACGACCCCCTCGCTCATGCTCTCGAAGACGGTCTCGAGCTTCTCGCGCTCGACCTCGAGCAGCCGCAGGCGGTCGCGCAGCTGCGCCGCCATCCGGTTGAACGAGCGCGCCAGCTCCCCCATCTCGTCGGAGGAGGCGTGGTCGACGGCGGGCGGCTCCGCGCCCTCGGCGAGGGACGCCGCCGCGCGGGTGATCGCGACCACCGGCCGCGTCACGCGGCGCGCGACGAACGCGGCGACGACCAGCGCGAGCAGCGTCCCCGCCGCCACGCCCGCGAACAGCCCGGCGCGCAGCCGGGAGAAGCGCTGCTCGAGCCCCGGCAGCGGCAGGCTCGCGCGCGCGATCCCGATCCAGGGCGTGCCGCCCGGGATCGCGACCGCCAGGTAGAGCGTGTGCTGCTTCGTGGTGTCGCTGACGCGCTCGGCGCGGCCGCGCCCCTCGTGCAGCGCCGCGATCACTTCGGGGCGGTCGGCGTGGTTCTTCATGCGCGACGCCTGCTCGTGCGAATCGGCGACGACACGGCCGTCCGGCGTAATCACCGTGAAGCGCGTCCCCGACGCGGGGGCGAGCCGGGCGAGCAGCGCCTCGATCCCCGCCGCGTCGCCCGCGCGCAGCGCCGGCGCGACCAGCTCGGAGAGGAGCACCGCCTCGGAGCCGAGCGACTCCTCGATCTCGCGCCGCTCGCCGTCGATCGTGAAGCGGTCGACGCAGAAGCCGACCAGCACGCCGCCGACGACCACGACCAGCGCGAAGCTCGCGAAGAGCTTCCCGACGAAGCGTGACCGCACGCGTCAGCCCCGGTCGTCCCGGAACCGGTACCCGACACCGCGCACCGTCTCGATCCGCTCGCGCTCCTCCTCGAGCTTCTTGCGGATCGACCGGATGTGCACGTCGATGTTGCGGTCGATCACGACCGCGTGCTCGCCGATGGCGCGCGCGAGGAGCTGGTCGCGCGTGAAGACCCGCCCGGGGTGGAGCGCGAGGAAGTGCAGGAGGCGCAGCTCGGTCGGCGTCAGCGTGACCGGCGCTTCGCGCACCAG
Organism: Planctomycetota bacterium; assembly: GCA_035695985.1. Classification (GTDB taxonomy): domain Bacteria; phylum Planctomycetota; class B15-G4; order B15-G4; family SIAN01; genus DASRRB01. The sequence goes on from DASRRB010000350.1 coordinate 6,662, forward strand.
CACCTCGTGGCGGCCGACGTCGATCACGAGGCCGGGGAACTCGACCCGCTCGCTCGTCGTCGCCTGCGTCTGAGCGTGGGCGCGGCGCAGGACGGCGCGGATGCGGGCGAGCAGCTCGCGCGGGCTGAAGGGCTTCACCAGGTAGTCGTCGGCGCCCATGCCCAGCCCGACCACGATGTCGGCCTCCTCCCCCTTGGCCGTGACCATCACGACGGGGAGCGTGCGCGTGACGTCGTCGGCGCGCAGCCTCCGGCAGACTTCGAGGCCGTCGATCCCCGGGAGCATGAGGTCGAGCACGAGCAGGTCGGGCAGTTCGGAGCGCGCCTTCTTGAGCCCGTCCCCCCCGTCGCGCGCCGTCACGACGCGGAATCCCTCGCGGGTGAGGTTGTATTCGATCACCTCGAGGATGTCGGGCTCGTCCTCGACGACGACGATCTTCTGGCGCTTCACCTCCGCGGGTCTCCGGCGTGGATCGGCTTGGAAACGAGGGCGGCGAGCTTAATTGCGTAAAGAAAAGAAACGAACCCGGCCCCGTGAAGGAAACGTGAAGCGGCAGCGGGCTTGCCCGGAAGAGCGGGCCGATCCGACTCCGTCGAGATATCCCGAGCCAGCCTCGTCCGAAGGCCCCCCCGGAGAACAGCCATGGCCGACGTCCGCAACATCCTCTTCCCGACCGACCTCTCGGACGATTCGTTCGCCGCCTGGCCGCACGCGCTCGATTTCGCGAAGAAGTTCGGGGCGACGATCCACGCCGTGACGGTCGTCGAGGAGCTCTACGCGCTCGCCCCTTACGAGAACTACGGGGTGATGGTGCAGGCGATGCGCGACATGCTGCCGCAGATCGAGCGGCGGCTGCAGGAGCGGGTGAAGGACCCGCCGACCGGCGTCCCGGTCCGCACCGCCGTGATCGAGGCGGTGACGCCCGCCGGAGCGCTCCTCGACTACGTGAAGAAGAACTCGATCGACCTGATCATCATGGCGACGCACGGCCGCGGCGCGATCGCCCACGCGCTGCTCGGCAGCGTGGCGGAGCGGCTCACGCGGACGGCGCCCGTCCCGGTCATGACGGTGCGCCCGAAGGGGCGCTGACCCCGACTCACGAGCGCGGAAGGTAGGCGCTCCGGACCGGCTTCAGGTCGTCGTCGAGCTCGTAGGCGAGCGGCGCGCCGGTCGGGATCTCGACGTCGACGATCTGCTGCGGCGTGAGCCCGTCGAGGTAGAGCTTGAGCGCGCGCAGGCTGTTTCCGTGCGCCGCGACGATGACGCGCCGCCCCTCCTTCAGCTCCGGCGCGATCCGCTCGTGCCAGCACGGGAGGAAGCGCTCGACGGTGTCGGCGAGGTTCTCGGTCAGCGGCACCTGCGCGGGGAGGAGCGCGGCGTAGCGCGGGTCGCCGCGCGGGCTGCGCGGGTCGTCCGGCGCGAGCGCGGGCGGCCGCACGTCGTAGCTGCGCCGCCAGAGCTTGACCTGCGCGGCGCCGTACTTCTTCTCCGTCTCCGCCTTGTTCAGCCCCTGCAGGCCGCCGTAGTGGCGCTCGTTCAGGCGCCAGTCGGTCGCGACCGGGACCCACATCTGGTCGAGCTCCTCGAGCGCGAGCCAGAGCGTCCGGATCGCGCGGCGCAGCACCGACGTGAAGGCGACGTCGAAGGCGAGCCCCGCCGCCTTCATCGCGCGGCCCGCCGCACGCGCCTCGGCCACGCCGTGCTCGGAGAGGTCGACGTCGGTCCAGCCGGTGAAGCGGTTCTCGTGGTTCCAGGTGCTCTGGCCGTGGCGCAGCAGGACGAGGCTCTTCATCCGGGTCTCCGAAACCGTGCACTCCAGCGGCGCGCTCCGCGGCCGTCAAGTCCCGCGTCGCGCGTCACGGCACGAGCACGGCGGCGCCGCGCACGCCGTCCCGTTCGAGCCGCGCCAGCGCTTCCGCGGCACGCGCCAGCGGAAAGACCTCCACGTGCGTGCGCACGCTCGCCGCGCGCGCCTCCGCGAGGAACGCGACGCCGTCGTCGCGCGTGTTGTTCGCGACGCTCTCGATGCGCCGCTCGCCGTAAAGAAGCGCGTAGGGCAGCTCCGGCAGCGGGCTCATCGCGATGCCGCCGAGGACCAGCCGGCCGGCCGGCGCGAGCATCGCGAGCGCCGGCGGGACGAGCTCGCCGGCGGGAGCGAAGACGATCGCGGCGTCGAGCTCCTCGGGAGGCTTCGCGTTCGCGTCGCCGACCCAGGCCGCCCCGAGCTCGCGCGCGAGCGCCTGGTGACGCGGACGGTCGCGCGTCATCACGTAGACCTCCGCGCCGCGCGCGCGCGCGACCTGCAGCGCGAGGTGACCGGCGGCGCCGAAGCCGAGGATCCCGAGCCGGAACGGCGGGGCGCCGGCGCCCGCTCGTGCGGCGTCGAGGAGGCCGGTCGCGCGCAGCGCCCGATATCCGATGATCCCCGCGCACAGGAGCGGCGCGGTCGCGACCGCGTCGGCCCCGTCGTCGAGCGCGTACGCGAACGCGGCCGGTACGCGCAGCCGCTCCGCGAAGCCGCCGTCGACGCTCCAGCCGGTGAAGTCGGCGTTCGGGCAGAGGTTCTCGCGGCCGCGCGCGCAGGCGCGGCAGCGGCCGCAGGTGCGATGGAGCCACGCGACGCCGACCCGCGCGCCGAGCGGCGCGCCGTCCCCGGGCCGCAGCGCCGCGCCGCGCGCGACGACGCGTCCGACGACCTGGTGGCCCGGCACGACCGCCGGCCTCCGCGGCGGCAGCTCGCCGAGGACCACGTGCAGGTCGGTCCGGCAGACGGCGCACGCCTCGACCGCGACGACGAGCTCGTCGGGCGCGGCGACCGGCTCCTCGACGTCGAGGAGGCGCAGCCCGCCGTCCGCGATCGGTCCCGTCCGCTCGACCCGCCACGCCCGCACGCGCATCTCCCTCGACGCCGACGTCTTGGGCAGCGTAGCGCGCGCGGCGGCGCCTCTCCGGCCTCAGAAGTCGCGGCGGCGGAACAGGAGGATCGTCGCGCCGAGGAAGAACGCGGCGAAGAGCGCGGTCGTGCCGTAGGCGGTCGCCGCGTCGGCGGCGGCCGGGAGCTGCTGGCGGAAGCGCTCGAACCCCGCGGCCGAGAGCTCGGAGCGGCCGAGGCTCAGGGCCCCGAGCGTCGCGATCTCCCCCGTCTTGGGCGTGATCCACCAGAGGATCTCGAGCGCCGGCTTCCACATCGAGCCGTTCACGAGGGTGGGCCCGACGATCTGCGTGCGCAGGGCCGCGACGACGTCCGCGGCGCCGTAGCAGGCGAGCGCGGCGACCGCCGCGAAGTTGCCGTGGCGCGTGACGACGCCGACCAGCATCGCGACCGGGAAGACCGCGGCGAAGACCGCCGTGGTCGGGAGCGCGCTGGCGACGAACGCCCACGAGAAGTGGCCCGACCGCAGGCCGAGCGTCACCGCGCAGACGCCGTAGATCACGGCCGTGACGAGCAGGACGGTGAGGACGGCCCCCGCGTAGGTGAAGAGGAGCAGCCGCGCGCGGCCGATCGGACGCGCCAGCAGCAGGTCGAGCGAGCCCTTCTGCATCAGGTCGGGGAGCGTGCTCCCGAACGCCATCAGCAGGACGAGCATCCCGAACACTCCGGCGAGCAGGCGCGCCACCGTGCGCTGGACGTCGATCACGACCTCGGCCGGGGTCATCGAGTCGATCGGGACATCGGCGGCGCCGAAAAACAGCTTGAAGTGCCACTTCCCTTCGAGCTCGGCGAGGTGGTCGGTCGATGCCGCCACGAAGAGGCTCGCGCCGGAGTCGTCGCGCGCGCGCGTGATCACCGTCTCCCAGCCGCGTTCGCGCAGGAAACCGGAGATCGCGTCCATGCGCTGCCGCGCGGTGAGCGGTGCCGCGTCGCGCCACGGTCCGGAGCGGCCCGACAGCGCGCGCGCGACGTGGTCGAAGTCGTCGAGGTCGGCGATCTCGAAGTCGGCGACCGCGACGTGGTCGAGGCCGAGCGGCAGGTCGTCCTCCGCCGCCGGCGCGCGCGCGTCGACCCGCGGCATCCGGCGCAGCTTGAGGATGATCCCGAACGACGCCGGGCCGTGCCGAATCCGCTGGCAGAAGTTCTCGAGGTGGCTCTTCAGCGACTCGCGCGGGTCGGGATTCGTGAACTCGAGGCTCGCGCAGAACACGGCGACGAGCAGCGCGACGAACCGCAGGACGACCACGGAGCGCCGGTCGCGCGCGCGGCGCCACGCGTCGCCCAAGAGCGCGAGGAACGCGATCACGGCGCCGGGCCCTTCGGCGGCGTGATTCCCGGCGGAGCGCCCGGCGGCGCGTCGCGCAGGCTGCTCAGGAAGACCTGCTCGAGCGAGTGGCGCCGGCGCGTCAGCTCGCGCAGCCGAACGCCGCGCGCGCGCAGGAGGTCGACGACCGCGTCGATGCCCGCCTCGTCGTTCAGTTCGACCTCGACTCCGTCGGCCGTCGCCTGCACCGAAGCCGCGAGCGCGCCGAGCTCGGCGACGACGGCCGCCGGGATCGGGTCGGCGGCCGCGACCGCGAAACGCGCTCCCGCCGAAGTGAGCTCGGCGATCGTGCCGCAGCGCACCAGCGTCCCCTGGTCGAGGATGGCGACGCGGTCGCAGAGCTGCTCCACCTCGGAGAGCAGGTGGGAGTTGAGGAAGATGGTGTGGCCGCGGCGCTTGAGCTCCTCGAGTTGCCCGCGGATCTGCGCGCGGCCGACCGGATCGACGCCGTCGGTCGGCTCGTCGAGGAAGAGGAGGCGCGGTTCGGCCAGGAAGGCCTGCGCGAGGCCGAGCCGCTGCTTCATCCCCTTCGAGAAGCCGCGGATCTTGCGGCGCCGCGCTTCGGCGAGGCCGAACCGGCCGAGCACTTCGCCGGCGCGCTCGCGCAGCCGCGCGCCGCCGAGCCCCGACAGCCCGCCGTAGAAGCGGAGCGCGCTCTCGGCGGTGTGGTAGTCGGGGAAGCGGTGGTCCTCGGGCAGGTAGCCGACGTCGCGGCGCGATTTCGGCAGTCGCGAGGGGACGCCGAGCAGGCGCGTGGCGCCGCGCGTCGGCCGGACCAGGTCGAGCAGGATCTTGACCAGCGTCGTCTTGCCGGCGCCGTTGCGGCCGAGCAGTCCGAAGATCTCGCCCGGCGGAACGTCGAGCGTGACGCCGCGCAGCGCGTGCACGCCGCCGCGGAACGTCTTGTGGACGTCCGCGACCGCGATCGCGCTCGCGGCCCCTGCTGCGTCCGTCACCGGATCCACGGATCGCGGATCGTAGCCGCGCGCCGCGGCGGCGCTCAGCCGCCCGTCGGAGGCGCGGCGCCGCTCCGCTCCTGCTGCAGGCGGGAATGGTGGCGGCCGTAGCCGAAGTAGATGAACAGCCCGACCACGAGCCAGCCGATCAGCCGGTACCACGTCTCCGGGCCGAGGCCGTAGATCATCGCGCCGCACACGACGATGCCGAGGATCGGCACGAGCGGGACGAGCGGTGTCGTGAAGCCGCGCTCGCGATCGGGGTCGCGCACCCGCAGGATCCAGACGCCCGCGCAGACCAGGATGAACGCGAAGAGCGTCCCGATGCTGGTCATGTCGCCGACGATGCTCTCCGGGATGAACGCGCCGAACAGGCCGGTCACGACGAAGAAGATCCAGTTCGACTTGTAGGGCGTCCGGTACTTCGGGTGCACTTCGCTGAAGACGCCGGGGACGAGGCCGTCGCGACTCATCGAATAGAAGACGCGCGACTGGCCGAGCAGCATGACCAGGATCACCGACGAGAAGCCGGCCAGGATCGCCACCGTCACCAGCTTCGCGAGCCATTCGTAGCCCGGCATGAAGTGGGTGATCGCGTAGGCGACGGACGCCTCCTTGCCCTGCGTGCGGAAGACCTCGACCGGCGCGAGCCCGCTCAGCACGTGCGAGAAGAGGATGTAGAGGACGGTGCAGATCACCAGCGAGCCGAGGATGCCGGTCGGCATGTCCTTCTTCGGGTTCTTCGCCTCCTGCGCGGCGGTCGAGACGGCGTCGAAGCCGATGAAGGCGAAGAAGACGACGCCGGCGGCGCCGAGGATCCCCATGATCCCGCCGTACGCGTGCTCTGTGCCGATGGCGGGCTTGTAGGTCGTGCTCTCGGGGATGTAGTTGGCGTGGTTGGCGGGGTTCATGAAGCCCCAGCCCAGGATGATCACCATGATGACGATCGCGACCTTGGTCACGACGATGATCCCGTTCAGCAGCGCCGACTCCTTCGTGCCGCGGATCAGGACCAGCGTCAGCAGCAGGAGGATCACGACCGCGGGGATGTTCACGAGTCCTGAATGCAGCACCTGTTTCGTGGCTTCATCCACGACTTTCTCGAACGGCGAATGGCACCATTCGTAGGGGATCTGCACGCCCATGAACTCGAGGAGCTTGTTGAGGTACTGGCTCCACGCGATCGCGACGGTCGCGGCGCCGACCGCATATTCGAGGACGAGGTCCCACCCGATGATCCAGGCGACGAGTTCGCCCATGGTCGCATACGAGTAGGTGTAGGCGCTGCCGGCGATCGGGATCATCGAGGCGAACTCGGCGTAGCAGAGGCCCGCGAACGCGCAGCCGACGCCGGCGACGATGAAGCCGATCGTGACCGAGGGTCCCGCGTGCTCGGCGATCGCCGCCGCGGTGCGGACGAAGAGGCCGGCGCCGATGATCGCACCGATCCCGAGCGCGATCAGGTTCATCGGCCCGAGCGTCCGCTTGAGCGACTTCTCGGAGTCGTCCGCCTCGTTCACCAGCCGGTCGAGCGGCTTGCGGATCCACAGGTCAGCCATGGCGCAGGTTCCCCTTCACTCGGGTTGCGAGGTCGCGTCCGTTGCGCCGCAGGCGGCGGCGGAGGACCTCCGGGCCGCGAGCAGCAGCGAGATCGCCGTGTAGACGACGACGGCGAGCACGATCCAGATCAGGACCTTCAGGTCGGTCTTCTTGAACAGGTACTCCGCCGCGAGGACGGCGGGGATCCCGCCGAACGCGAGCCCGGCGCTCGCGCGCAGGTCGCAGCAGCGCTCGCGCAGGAAGCGCAGGCTCGCGAGCGGCATCAGGAACGCGCAGGAGCCCATCATGATCGGGAACCCGGTCTGCGCGTTCATGCCGAGCATGCAGACCAGGAGGAGGCACGGCGCGTAGAGGCCGATGCCCATGGTCATCAGCACGCCGAGGACGAAGTTGCCGGCGACGCCGAGCGCGAGCATCCCGCCGTGCAGCCCGATCGCGCCGCCGCCGGTCGGATCGCCGCGCAGCCGGTACGCCATGACCCCGCCGATCGCGAGCAGCGCGACCCCCATCACGCGCTGGACGCGCGGCCGCGACCAGTTCGCGACGAAGCCCGCGCCGAGCCAGGCGCCGAGCACGGCGGCCGCGATCATCGAGACGAGCGTCGTCGCCTCGACCTCGACGCTGCCGAGGAAGAGGTAGGCCTGGAGGATCGTCGGCAGCGTGTGGCCGACGTTCAGCGTCCCGGGCAGCACGCGATCGTCGATCGTCCGGCGCGCCCGGTAGAGCGCGGTGGTCGTCGCGAACGACCCGATGCCCCACGTGTCGAAGAAGTCGGTGATGGCGCCGACCAGCATCTGGTAGGGACCCGGCCAGCGCCACGCCCCCGCGCAGGCGCGGGCGAAGGCTCCGACGAAGACTGCCCCGAACACGGCGAGCAGGACGTAGAGGACGGTCTTCGCGTGCTCCACTCGGCAGCTGGGCTCCCATCCCCTGGGGGCGTCGGCGCGAAGCGCACCTCATACTCGACGCGGGCGCGCGTGGAGCGACCGGAATCTCGATCCCGGCACCGTCACTCCGGCTTCTTGGCCAGCAGCTTCGCGCGCACCTCCTCGATGCGCGCCTGCGCCTGCGGCGAGAACCAGAGGTCGACCCACTCCTCTTCGTGCTGGTCGTGGTCGGCGCGGATGCGCAGGAGGACGGGGTCGCGCACGGCCGCCTTCATGTGGTGGAAAGCGACGGAGGGGTGGCGCGCGAAGGAGCGGGCGCGCTCGAGCGCGCGCTCGACGACGCGCGCCGGGTCGGCCGCCTCCTCGGCCAGGCCGAGGCGCACCGCGTCGTCCGAGCCGTGCGTCTGCCCGCCGTAGACCACCTCGGCGTAGGCGGCGCCGCTCGCGAAGTGCTGGCGCGTGATCTCGAGCCCCGCCTGCGGCAGCGGCAGGCCGAGCGCGATCTCGGTCAGTCCCATGCGCGCCTCGCCGCGCGCGAGCACGCGCCAGTCGGCGCACAGCGCGAGCAGGCAGCCGCCCGCCACCGCGTGTCCGTTCACCGCCGCGACCACCGGCCGCCCGAACACGTAGAGCGTCGCGAGCAGCCCCTGCAGCCGGTCGAGGAAGAGCAGCATCCCGGCGCGGTCGAGCTTGGCGAGCTCGACCAGGTCGAGGCCGGTCGAGAAGAACTTCCCCTCGCCGGTGATCACGAGCGCGCGCGCCGACTCGGCGATCGGCGCCGCGCGCACGGCGTCGAGCAGCTCTTCGATCAACGTGGGCGACAGCGAGTTGCCCTTGCCCCGCTGGAGACGCAGCAGCGCGATCTCGTCATGCATCTCGACGGCGACGTCGGCGCGACCGCTCATGCGTGGCTCCGTCTCGGGATCCGGCGCGGGCCGGTCACTTCGCCTGGCTCGCGAGCCAGAACGCGATCCACCACGCCGCGCCGGCGCCCAGGATGCGCTGCACCTCGCCGCGCAGCGCCGCGAGGAGCTGCGGCGCCGGTGCGTCGGCGTCGTCCGCCAGCGCGGGCGCGCGCAGCCGCGCCCGAGGCCACCAGCGCGGCACCGCCGACAGGCGGCGGAACCGCTCGGGGAACGTGCGCGTCAGGACCGCCTCCTCGCTGCGCACGACGGCCGAGTAGATCGCGCCGAGCAGGGCGAGCAGCAGCGCGGCGGGGAGCGGGCCGGCGAACGCGAGCGCGAGCCCGCTCGCCGCCGCGACGTTCCCGACGTAGATCGGGTTGCGGATGCGCCGGTAGGGGCCGCCCTCGACGAGCCGGCGCGCGTGCACGCGCCGCGTATTCGTGCCGCGCACGAGGTAGCACCTCGCCCAGACGCGCATCCCCATCCCGAGCAGGACGAGCGGCGCGGCGCACCACGCCTGGAGCGGCGTCGGCTTCGGCCAGCCGCCGACGGCGAAGACCGCCAGCGCGAGCAGGGAGACGCTCGCGGCGACGAACCAGCCGCGGCGGCGGAACAGCAGGTCCTTCCACGTCTCCTTCGGCGCCGCCTGCGCCGCGCTCGTCAGGACCGGCGGCAGCTCCGCGGTCGACCCGGGCGAAGCCTCGTTCATTGCGAGCATGCGCGCCCCTATCCGTCGGACCGCGAATTCGCGAGCGCCGCTTCGGCGTGCGAGAAGGCGCCCTCGATCCGCGCGAGCACGGCGTCTGCGCCGCGGCGGGAGAATACCGCGCGAACGATCCAGACCGTCGCACGCAACGGCGTCACGTTCGACGAGTTTTCGAAGAGCGCGAGTCCGAGCCGGCGCGCCGTCCCCTGCCAGAAGGCGAGCGTGAAGAGCAGGAGCGCGAGTCCGGCGCCGCGCGCGAGCGAGAGGCGCGGCGTCGGGACGCCCTCCATGTAGGGCCGGAACGCGCGGCCGAGCACGATCGCCCGGCCGAGCAGGCGGCCGCGCACCGCCGCGATCGCCGCGGGCGGCGGCGCGCTCGCGCCGGCGCGCAACGCCGGGTCGTAGAAGACGCCCGCCGCGGCGTCCTTCTCGAGGTCGCGCGCGACGTTCGCGAGCTGGATCGCCTCGCCGACCGCCGCCACGAGCTCGCGGCGACGCGCGTCGACCTCGGGAGGGAGGCCCATCTCGAGGCGCTGCATCTCCTCGGCGAAGAGGAGCGGGTTGCCGAGGACCTCGAAGCAGTAGCGCGTGAGCTGCGCGCGCCCGTCGAGCGCGCCCCCCTGCTCCGCGAAGGTGCGCACCGCCCAGATCATCCCCTCGCCCATGCGGCGCACGAGGCGGACGATCCCCTCGCGCTGCGCGGCCGGCAGCGTGACGAAGCAGCGGTCGACGCGACCGGCGTGGCGCAGCAGCAGCAGGTAGACGCGGTCGCGCTCGTCGCGCGCGAGCCCGTCGTCGGCGAGGCGCGGCGCCGGCCGCGGCTCCGCGGCGCCGTCGAAGCGGTCGACCATCGCGCGCAGCGCCGCCTCCTTCCCGGCGACCGCGCGCGGGAGGTCCTCGCAGGTGTCGAGCATGCGGCAGTAGAGGTACGCCACCGCGAGCGGCCGCGCCGTCCGCCGCGGCAGGAGCGCGATGCAGAAGGAGAAGGTGCGCGCCGCGTAGGGCAGCACCTCCCAGGTGAAGCGCTCCGGATCCTCGATCGACGCCAGCCGCTCGAGCGGCGGACGGTCGCGGTCGGAGCGGAGGTTCTGGAGGAGCCGCCGCGCGACGTGGATCAATCGGCGAGGTCCTTGATCAGCTTCGCGTAGGCGTCCGCCCCGTCCTTGCGGCTCTTCTGGTACTGCTCGACCAGAGTCTCGAAGCGCGACGCGTCCTTCTTCGCGAGCTTCAGCGACTTGGCGTCCTTCAGCCATTCCGCCAGCTCGGCGGCGATCTTCGGCGCCGACCCATTGGTCCAGCCCGATTCGAGCACCTCCGCTCCAGCGAGTGCCGCCTTGCTGCGATCCTTGGACTCGTTGCTCCAGAACTCGGTGCCAGCCCTCTCGGCCGTCTTCGCGACGGCCGCGAGGTCGGCGGCGTGCGCCTTCGTGAACGTCTCGAGCGCTGGCACGCCGTCGAAGTCGGCGAGGAAGCGCACGAGCAGCCCGTGCCACTCCTTGCCGTCCATCTTGGTGAGCTTGCCCTTGCCGAGGCACTTCTCGAGCGCGGCGACGACGTCGGCGGCCGCCTTCGCGACGCGGCCGCGCGCCGCCTTCGCGGCCGCGACCGCGGCGGGCGAGGCGCCGCTCATCTTTTCGAGGCGCGCCGCGACCGCGTCGAGCGCTGCGGGATCGAGGCCGCCCTTCACGGCCTTCGCCGACAGCGCAGCGAGGCACTTCTCGACGCGCGCCGGATCACTGCTCGTCATTCCCTCGCACCAGGAGAGCTCGAGCTCGGCCTGGAACTGCGTCGGCCAGTGCTGCCATTCCCACAGCGTGCGCAGGTGCGCGAGCGGGTAGCCCGCCTCGCGCAGCTTCCCGAGCGCGCCGGTGCTGTTGCCGTAGGGCACGTTCGGGTCGTCGGTGCCGTGCATGAGCGCGATGGCCTGCTTGTGGCCGAACGAGCCGACCGGCGACGAGTACCACAGCCCTCCCGAATGGGCGAGCACGCCGTCGACGTCATCGGGGTAGAGCCCCGCGTGCTTCAGCACGAAGAACGCGCCCTGCGAATGGCCGTAGAGGAAGGTCTGCCGGATCTTGAACGTCTTCTTCAGCGCGACGATCAGCTCGTGCAGCTTGTCGGCGTTCTCCTTCCCCTCGAAGAACTCGTGCGTCTTCATCGACTCGCTGTACGTGGTGCCCTCCGGCGACACCACGATGTCGTCGCGGCGGAACTTCCCCGCGTCGTGGTTGGCGAAGGTCCAGCGTTGGTCGAGGCCGTTGCCGTGCAGCACGAGGACGAGGTTCGCGCCGACCTTCGGGTCGTACTCCTTGGGGACGTAGTACTCGTAGGGGAGGTTGTCGGCCCACTTCCAGGAGTAGACGGCGCCGCGGTTCTTCTCCGACGGCTCGCGCGCCTCGACTTCGCCGGCGCGCGCGGCCGGGGCGGCCGCGAGCGCGGCCAGCAAGAGGGTCGATCGCCGACAGGCCATGCGTCTCCTCCCGATCCCGAAGGGGGCGCGTTCTACCGTGCGCCGCGCCGGGCGATCGTCACGCCTTCGCATCGCCGCTTGAGTCGGGGCGCGCCGCCTGCGAGAGTGCCCCTCCGCGCCGTCCCCCGTGGCAGGGTCCGTCCGCTCGTGCGCAGATCCCTCGTCCTCTTCGCCCTGGTCGCCTGCGCCGCGTGCGGCCGGCCGGGGGCCCCCCCGCGTGCGCTCGAAGGCGGCGGAACGGTCGTCGAGCTCGATCCCGGCAGCGGCGCGCTCGCCGAGGACGGGAACTGGGTCGAGGTCCAGTACGACGCGCGCGCGTCCGTTCCTTCCGCGGCCGGCGCCGCCGCGCCCGATCCGTTCGACTCGACCGTCAACGCCGAGCCCTTCCCGTTCCGCGTCGGCCGCAGCCGCATGCTCGCCGGATTCTCGGAGGGGGTCCTCGGCATGCGCGAGGGGGCGCGGCGGCGCATCACGCTCCCGCCGCAGGCCGCGTACGGCGAGAGCGGCAAGGGCAGGATCCCGCCGGGCGCGACGCTCGAATACGACGTGGCGCTCGAACACGTGTTCCGGCGCACGCCGAGCGGACTGCAGTACCTGGAGAAGCGACCGGGGTCGGGTCGTGCGCCGGGCGCCGGCCAGCGCGTCACGATCCGCGTCACGGGCGGCGTCGTCGAGTCGGGTCGCTCGCTGCTCGACCGGAGAAAGGTCGGAGAGAACTATCAGGTCACGCTCGGGACGGGCGAGGCGATCCCGGCGCTCGAGGAGGCGCTCCCCATGATGAGGAAGGGAGCGCTCTGGCGCCTCGGCGTCCCGCCCGAGCTCGGTTTCGGGAAGCAGGGCCACGTTCCGCTGCTCCTCCCAGGGCAGGACCTCCTCCTCGACGTCGAGCTGCTCGAGATTCACGGCCTGCGCTGACGCCGGCTCTCGATCCCCTGCGGTGCCGCGCCCTTGCGCAGCGCGGACGCGAACGCAAGGATCAAGGCTCGGCATCCTGCTCCGAGAGCCCGCCGCGCGCGCCGCCCCGACCGGCGCGCGCAACGGCGCTGAGGTCCGCGCGCGCGGACGACGAGGTTCTCGGATGACCCGCACGGCTCGCGTCTTCTCCGGTCTCGCTCTCGCGATCGCGCTCGTCGGCGTGGGCGCCTACGTCTTCCTGCGCGGCGACGGAGCGGCTCCGCTCGCGGCCGGGACGCGGCGCGCGGCCGGTCCGAACGACCCCGCCACGGCGCCCGAAACGGCCGAGACGATCGCCGCGCGCTCCGCGGTCGAGCCGCCGCCTCCGCCTGCCCCGAGCGAGGGCCCGCCGGACAGCTATCGCGCCGCGCTCGGCGGCTTCACCGGCCGCCTGCTCGAGCCCGACCTCGCGCCGGCGAAGGGGGTCCGCGTCTCGGCCGTCGAGTTCGAGTTCTCGCGCTACCTGCTCGACGCGTCGGTCCTCCTCGACGAGAAGCACGCGCCCCCGCCGCTCGAATCGGCGAGCGGCCTCTCCGACGACGAGGGCCGCTTCCGGCTCGTCGGCCTCGAGCCGCGCGCGCTCCACCTGCTCGGCATCGACCTCGGCGGACCGCGCTCGACGTTCCGCGCCGTCGACCGCAGCCCCGTCTCGGGCGAGCTCGTCGACCTCGGCGACATCGTGCTCGAGCCCTTCGTCACCTTCGTGGGCCGCGTCGTCGACGAGGAGCGCGCTCCGGTCGCCGGCGCGCGCGTGCGCGCGACGAACCTGCCGGCGCTGATCTTCCAGTTCGGCATCGAGGACATCCGGCGCGGCTGCGCGATCCTGGCCGACGTGCTCGGCTCGCCGAAGGTCTTCGAGGTGCCGCCGGTGATCTGGCAGCTCGAGACGCTGCTCCCGATCCCGACCGCGCTGACCGACGACGAGGGGCGCTTCAAGCTGCAGGGCATCCCGCTCGGGATGGTGTCGATCGTCGCCGACAAGCCCGGCTTCAAGGCGGGCGTGAAGGCGCAGCCGTCGGGCAAGGCGCCGCAGCGCAGCGTCGGCGACGTAGTGCTCACCCCCGGCTTC
>DASRRB010000351.1:0-31567 GCA_035695985.1 Planctomycetota bacterium
TTCGTCCGGGAGATCTGCGTCGTCGACGCGCGCTGGGCCAACTACGGCGCCGGCTGGCCGGGGACGTTCGGCGTGCCGTCGCTCACCGCGCAGTCCGACCCGGTGCTCGGCACGACGCTGAAGGTCGACCTCGCCAATTCCTCGGGCCTGCCGAGCGTCACGCTCTTCGTGGTCGGGTACCAGCAGGCGAGCCTCCACTCGAGCCTCGGCGGCGACCTGCTGCTGATCCCCTCGACGACGACGCTGCTCCTCCTGCCGCCGGGCGGCACGACCCTCGTCACGATCCTGCCGGGCGACCTCTCCCTCGCCGGCTTCGAGATCGACTCGCAAGCCCTCGAGTCCGACCTCGGCGCGACCAAGGGCGTGTCGTTCACCGCGGGGCTGCAGCTGATCCTGGGCGGGTGACGGCGGAACACGCCGTCCACGGACGACCGTCCCGCCCTCGAAGCGCGCCGCCGCTCAGCGCGACCGGCCGCCTCCCCCGCCGCGGCCGCGGCCACCCCCGCCGCCGCCGCCGTGGAAGCGGCGCGAGCGGTTGCGCGGCGGGATCGACGGCCAGGCGCCGGGCTTGCGCGGCGGACGGCCGCCGCCTTCGTGCGCCGGAGCATGCGGACGCGCGCCGTCGCGCGCGTCGCGCGGATCGCGGCCAGCGCGGTCGTCGCGGGAGTTCTGCGCGCCGTGGCCGGCGTGCGCGTGGCCGGCGTGCGCCTGGCCACCCTGCGAATGGCCGAAGCGGCCGCGCGACGGTCCGGCGCGGCCGGCCGGCGCGTGGTGGCGCTGCGGCTGCTGGCCCCGCGGTCCGCGCGCGAAGTCGGACGCGGCCGGCGGCTCGGCGGCGTAGTCGAAGTCGGGGACGGTGATCCTCGGGAGGCGCTTGCCGACGACCTTCTCGATCGCGCGCAGGTCGGCCTCCTCCATCGGCGACACGAACGTGAACGCGTCACCGGTCTGCTCGGCGCGGCCGGTGCGGCCGATGCGGTGGATGTAGTCGGCGGGAGCCATCGGCACGTCGAAGTTGACGACGTGGCCGAGCTCCTTCACGTCGATGCCGCGCGCCGCGATGTCGGTGGCGACCAGCACGCGGTACTTGCCGCTCTTGAAGCCGGCCAGCGCGTCCGTGCGCTGCGACTGCGAACGGTTGCCGTGGATGCGCTCGCAGTTCACGTGCGCCCGCGCGAGGTAGCGCTGCAGCTTGTCGGCGCGGTGCTTGGTGCGCGTGAAGACGAGCACCTCCTGCATCTCGCCGCGCTTCAGGAGCTCGAGCAGCAGCGCCGGCTTCAGGAGCTGCGGCACCGGGTAGACCGCCTGCGTGATGCCGACGGCGGGCGCCGACGGGCGCTGGATGTTGATGCGGACCGGGTCGTGCAGCATCTCGCCGGAGAGCTGCGCGATCGGCGGCGGCATGGTCGCGCTGAAGAACAGCGTCTGGCGCTTCCGCGGGATGTGGTTCAGCACGCGCCGGATGTCGGGCAGGAAGCCCATGTCGAGCATGCGGTCGGCTTCGTCCAGGACCAGGTACTCGAGCTTCGGCAGCTTCGCGTAGGGCCAGCGGAAGTGGTCGAGCAGGCGGCCGGGCGTCGCGATCAGGACGTCGACGCCGCTGCGGAACGCCCGCTCCTGCGGGCCCATCGGCATGCCGCCGTAGACCGCGGCGGCCGTGATCGGCGTGTGGACCGCGAGCGCGTCGAGGTCGTCGGCGATCTGCGCGGCGAGCTCGCGCGTCGGCGTCAGCACGAGCGCCCGTGTGGTCCCGCGCGGCAGGTCGATGATGCGGTGCAGGATCGGCAGCAGGAACGCCGCCGTCTTGCCGCTGCCGGTCACGGCGCAGGCGAGCACGTCCTTGCCGGAGAGCGCGGGCGGGATCGAGTCGGCCTGGATCGGCGTCGGCCGCTGGAAGCCGAGCTCCTTCACGGCGGTGTTGAGACTGGGATGGAGATGGAACTGGCTGAACGGCACTCGGGGGACCCTTTGCGTAGTGAATCGGACCACGACGCGAGGGCCTGGAACATCCAGTCGCGCATCCTGGCGAAGCGGGACATTCTGCGGATCGCGCGACGCGGGAGCGAGGGGAAGTTCACCGCCACGGGGGAATCCCGTGAAAGTCGGCGGTCACTTCCCGGCCGGCGGCGCGGCGACGCCGTTCCAGATGCCCGAGAGTCTCTTCCGCCACACCGGTGCGCGAAGGTCGTCGGTCTCGACCACGAGCTCACCGGAAAGTGATCGCCCATTCGGCGTCTCGGCCAGCGAGAGCGCGAGCGCGGTGTCGCCGTCGACGAAAGGACCGATCGTGACGCCGAAGCGTGGTCCGTCCGGACGCGTCTCGACGCGCGCTCCGCGGACTCGGACTGCGTGCGCCGGATCCCGCGAGTGGAGCACCACACGGTGCAACTGCGCGTCGCTCGCCTCCACGAGTCCGAGCGACAACGAGTCGGCGACCGGCTTGCCGTCCAGGAGCAGCTCGAACGGCGGCGCGAGATTCCAGCGCAGATTGATCGGAACTCTTCGAACGCGCGAGCGCGGCAGTGATGCGACGATCTGGATCCAGCGGTCGCCGTACGGGAGCTTGGCCGCGTCGATCCGGACGACGACTTCGTACGTAGTGCGGACCGCCCCCGGCGGCGTGACGTCCCGACCCTTCACGTCGAGAGCGGCGATCACCAGCGGATCCCACTGGACTTCGGTGGAGACGCCGGCGTAGTTCACCTCGAAGCGACCGAGCTCCGCGGATTCGATGGTGAAGCGGCGCTCGATCGTTCCGCGCGGCTCGATCTCGCCAAGGTCGCCGACGTCGCCGTGCACCGCCTGGAGCGGATGACGCCGCCAGCGGATCGTCGCCTCGATCGGCGTGCTCGCGTCGTCGATCCAGGCGCGCACCCAGCATTCCTCTCGCGAACCCGGTTCGCACGCGAGGTCCCCGTCGAAGGCATCGACCAGCGTGACGCGCGCTCCCGGTGCGATCGTCAGCGGAGACGCGAGTTCGCCGCTCAACTTGCACGCCGGGATGCTCTCGCCGGTCGGCGTGTCGACGCAGAGGTCCCCCCACTTGCAGTCGGCTTTCGACAGGCGGACCGCGTGGTCGCTCGAGTTCAAGAGGTCGAACGAGACGGCGACGTTCTCCTCGACGAGCCCGTCGACGTCGCGGATCCTCGGCTCGAAGTGGACTCCTCCCGCCGCCTCTCGGGAAGGCGACGTCCGCGGCGGATCCGACGTCGAGGACGTGCGATGGCACGCGGCGACGGACGCGGTCGCGACGACCAGCGCGACGAACGATCGGAGGACCACTTCGGAACTCCTCGCGACCCGATTCCTGCGGCGCGTCCCGGAATGTAGCTCCGTTCCGTCTCAGCCGCCGCCCTTGCGCAGCGTCCGCAGCGCGTGGCGGACGATCCACGCCGTCTCCGCCGTCTTCGACGTCCGCCCCCACTCCTCGGCGAGCGCCCGCACCCACTCCGGCCGCGACTTGCTCGCGTCGTTGAGCCAGTTGCCGACGCTGCGCCGCACGTAGTCGGAGGGATCGGAGCGCACCGGATCGAGCAGGCGGCGCGCGCGCTCGGGCTCGGCCTTGAGCTCCTCGAGGTGGCGCGTCCAGACGCCGCGCGGACGCGTCGCCTCGACGGCGCAGCGGCGCACGCCTTCGTCGCGGTCGCGCACCCACGGCTCGAGCAGTTCCAGTCCGCGCGCGAGCTCGCGCGCGAGCCACGGCCGGAACGAGTCCCACGCGCATTCGCGCACCGACATCGAGCGGTCGGCGGCGAAGCGCTTCGCGACCGCCAGCCGCTTCGCGAGCGCGAGCTCCTCGTCGGCCGTCACGCTGTAGGCGGCGAGCGAGCGCACGCGGTCGGAGCCGTGCGTCGCGAGCGCCTCGAACCGCCGTTCGCGCCGCCGGTCGGCGCGAAGGGTCACGAACAGCTGCGCGCCGATCCGCTTCACGCGCTCCTGGATGCCGAGGTCCGCCACCTCGTCCGCGTGCTCGACCGTGACGCGCGTCTGCGCGGCGGTGAAGCCCGCGTCCGGCAGCACGCTCGCCAGCAGCTTCGCGTCGTCGATCGCGAGCCACTCGACGAGGGTGATCGTCTCCTCGCGCCCTTCGTTCAGCGCGCGCAGCACCGCGCGCGGGATCTCGGCGATGCGCCGCGCGCCTTTCCGCCGCACCCCGACCGAGGACGCGGGCGCCGGCTCAGCGGACACGGATCCGCAGCCCCTCGTCGGCGAGCGCGTGGCCGACCCGGTGGACCGGGACGTTCCGCTGCTTCAGCGCCGCCTCGAGCGCCGCGGCGCGCTCCGGCGGGAGGCTGATCAGCAGCCCGCCCGAGGTCTCCGCGTCGAAGAGGAGCGCGCGCATCGGTGCCGGGACCGAGTCCTTGAAGACGACCTCGGCGCCGAGGAAGTCCTTCGTGCGCGCCGAGCCGCCCGAGAGCACGCCCTTGGCCGCCAGGTCGAGCGCGCCGGGGAAGAGCGGCAGCGCCTCCGACTCGATCTCGAAGGTCACCTTGCTCTGGCGCGCGACCGAGGCCGTGTGGCCGAGGAAGCCGAAGCCGGTGATGTCGGTCGCGGCGTGCGGGCCGGCCTCGAGCATCGCGTCGCACGCGTCCTTGTTGAGGCGGCCCATGCTCCGGCACGCCGCCTCCATCGTCGCGTCGTCGACGAGGTCGCGCTTGCCGCCGGTCGTGATCGAGCCCATGCCGAGCGGTTTCGTGAGGTAGACGACGTCGCCCGGCTTCGCGCCGGAGTTCGGGACGATCTTCGTCGGGTCGATGCGGCCGGTGACCGCCATGCCGAACTTGATCTCGGCGTCGACCACCGAGTGGCCGCCGAGCACGACCGCGCCCGCCTCCTTCACCACCTCGGCCGCGCCGTCGAGGATCTCGCGCAGCACGGAGAGCGGCACCTCCTTCTTCGGGAAGCCGACGATCTGCAGCACCGTGAGCGGCGTGCCGCCCTTCGCGTAGACGTCGGAGAGCGCGTTGGCGGCGGCGATGCGGCCGAAGTGGCGCGCGTCGTCGACGACGGGCGGGAAGAAGTCGACCGTCTGCACCAGGCCGATGCCGGGCGCGATGAGGTACACGCCCGCGTCGTCGTACCCCTCGGGACCGAGGAGGACTTGCGGGTTCGTGGGGATCTCCAGGCCGGAAAGGACCTCGACCAGGTCCTTGGGGGAGAGCTTGGCGGCTCAGCCGGCGCAGCTGGAGAAGTCGGTCAGCTTGAGCGTCTTCTTCTTCGGGGGAATCGTCACGTCGGTTCCTCGTTCAGGATTTCGAAGCCGTCGGGGCCGCGTCGGACAGCCGCGCGAGCGCCGCCGCCACCTCCGCGTCCTCGTCGGGAAAGATCGTGCGCAGGTCGAGGAGCACTTTTCCCTCGTGGACCCGCGGAAAGACCGGCGGCGCGCCGGTGCGCAGCCGCGTGGCGAGCGCGTCGGCCTTGCCGCCCGGCGCCTCGAGCGCGAGCGCGACCGAGTCGAACTCGAGCCCCGGCACCGAACCGCTGCCGACCTGCGACTTCGAGTCGACGACGCGCGCGAACGACGGCGGCAGGCGCGAATTCACGAGCAACGCCTGTGCGCGGGCGCGCAGCGTCTCGAGGCTCGCCGCGAGCATCGCGAAGAAGGGCACGCCGGTCGGCAGCGCGTCGCCCGACTTGCGCCACTCGAGCAGCGTCGCCTCCATGGCCGCGAGCATCAGCTTGTCGGGCCGCACCGCCCGGAAGAGCGGCGCCGCGCGCAGCTTCAGGATCGCGTCGCGCTTGCCGACCAGGATCCCGCACTGCGGCCCGCCCAGCATCTTGTCGCCGCTGAAGGTGACCACGTCGCAGCCGGCCGCGACCGCCTCGACCACCGCCGGCTCGTCGGGGAACGGGAGCTGCGCGAAGCGGCGCAGGTAGCCCGAGCCGAGGTCGGCGCAGACCGGGACGCCGCGCTCCTTGCCGAGCGCGACGAGGTCGGCGAGCTTCGGCTGCTCCGTGAAGCCGACCATCTTGAAGTTGCTCGAGTGGACGTGCAGGTACATGGCGGTCGAGGCGCTCGTCGCGGCGGCGTAATCGGCGACGCGCGTGCGATTCGTCGTCCCGACCTCCTTCAGGAGCGCCCCCGACTGCTCCATCACCTGCGGCACGCGGAAGCCGCCGCCGATCTCGACGAGCTCGCCGCGCGAGACGACGACTTCGCGGCCCGCCGCCATCCCGCGCAGCAGCAGCAGCACCGCCGCCGCGTTGTTGTTGACGAGCGTCGCCTCCTCGGCGCCGGTGAGCTCGCAGAGGAGGTCGCGCACGAAGGTCTCGCGGCGCCCCCGTTCGCCGCTCACGGGGTCGACCTCGACGATCCCGTAACGGAGCACGCGCGCGAGCGCCTCCTGCACCGACGCCGCGAGCGGCGCGCGCCCGAGCCCGGTGTGGAGCAGGACGCCCGTCGCGTTGACGACGCGCACGTGGCGCGGCGCGGTGAGCGCGGCGAGCCGCGCCGCGAGCTGCGACTCGAACGCGCCGCCCGCCGCGAAGAGCGCCTGCAGGACGCCGCTCGCGGGCGGTCGCGCGCGCGCGTCACTTCTCACCCGCTCGGTCAGGTCGCGCAGCGCCGACGCGAGCAGCGGCCGCGGGACGTCGGGCCAGGCGTCCGCGAAACGCGCCAGCAGCCGGTCGACCGGAGGGATCTCGCGCAGCTCGCTGCTCACGCGCGGCCTTTCTCTTTGACGCTCGACGCAGGGGGCGCGTACTCTCGCCCGCTCGGGCGAACGTCCGGGCTGCGGGATCGCAGCGGGGGGAACGGATCTTAATGAAGCGCGCGCGCCTCTGGTCCTACCGCAGCGTCGATCCGGCGGTAGAGCGCGCGCTCGCGACGGGACTCTCGCTCTCGCCCCTCGCCGCCCGCGTGCTCGCACTGCGCGGCGTCACCCGCGCCGATGACGGACAGCGCTTCCTCGACGCGAGCCTGCAGGGGCTCACCGCGCCGTCCGAGCTGCCGCAGATGGCGCTGGCGGTCGAGCGGCTCGTGCGCGCCCTCGCCGCCGGCGAGAAGATCCTGGTCTTCGGCGATTCCGACGTCGACGGCCTCTCGGGCTCGTGCCTGCTCGGCCGCATGCTCACGGCGCTCGGCGGCGACGTCGCGGTCCACGTGCCCGAGCGCACCACCGACGGCTACGGCCTCTCGGCGGGCGGCGTCGCGGCGGTGCACCGCCACTCGCCGCGCGTCCTCGTCACGGTCGACCACGGCGTCACCGCGTTCGCGGCGGTGGGCGAGCTGATGCGCGGCGGCATCGACGTCATCGTCACCGACCACCACCAGAAGCCGGCCGAGCTGCCGCCCGCGCTCGCGGTCGTGAACCCGCTGCTGCTCGACCCCACGCACGCGGCGGCGAAGCTCTCCGGCGCGGGGGTCGCCTTCAAGCTCGCCTGCGGGATCTTCGAGACGCTGCCCCCCGCCCAGAAGCAGACGCCGGCGCTGCGCCAGGTGCTGCGCGAGGGGCTCGCGCTGGCGTCGCTCGGGACGGTCGCCGACGTGGTCGCGCTGGTCGGGGAGAACCGCCTCCTGGTGCGCCACGGCCTGAAGCAGCTCGAGTCGACCTCCCTGCCGGGGCTGCGCGCGCTGCGCCGCGCCGCCGGCCTCGACGGCCGCGCGCTCGAGGCGGAGGACGTCTCCTTCGGCTTCGCGCCGCGCCTCAACGCCGCCGGCCGGCTCGGCCGCGTCGACGTGGCGCGGCGGCTGCTCATGACGGGCGACGACGCGGAGGCGCGCCGCCTCGCCGACGATCTCGAGTCGATGAACCAGCAGCGCCGCACGATCGAGGGGCGCGTCTTCGAGCTCGCGCGGCAGCGCCTCGCCGAATGGCCGAAGGACGCGCCGGTGGTCGTGCTGAGCGACGAGGGCTTCCACGCCGGCGTGATCGGCATCGTGGCGGCGAAGCTGGTCGGGCTCACCGGCAAGCCGGTGCTGCTGATCTCGACCGCCGGGGCGGTCGCGCGCGGCTCGGGCCGCTCGGTGCCCGGATTCGACCTGGCCCGCGCGCTCTCCCGGGCGAGCGACCTCGTGCTCTCTTGCGGCGGTCACGCGGCGGCGGCGGGGCTCGAGATGGAGCCGGCGCGCGTCGACGCGCTGGCGCGACGCCTCGCCGAGAACGCCGCGCAGGACTTCAAGGACCCGGCGCCGCCGACGCTGCAGATCGACTCCGAGGTGCTGCTGCACGAGATGCACCCGCGCCTGCTCGACGAGCTGCGCCGGCTCGGGCCGTGGGGCGAGGGCCATCCGCAGCCGGTCTTCGCCGCGAGCGACGTCGAGCTGGCGGCGCCGCCGCGCCGCGTCGGCAAGGACGGCGGCCACCTGCAGCTGCGCCTGAAGAACGGCGCGAAGAGCCTCCCCGCCATCGCCTTCGGCTTCGGGGCGCAGGCGGAGAGCGTCGCCAACGGCCGCCTCTCCCTCGCCTTCACTCCGCGCCCGTCGACCTACGCCGGCCCCGCCGTCGTCGAATTGGTGGTCGCCGACCTCAAGAGCGCGAGCGCGGCGGAAGCGGCGACGTAGGACGCGGACTCGGCGCGCGCCGCTCAGCTCCAGATCTCGACCTCGAGCTCGAGCTCGACTCCGCAAGCGTCGCGCACGCGGTCGCGCACGATGCCGATCAGCTCGAGGAAGTCGCGTCCGGTCGCGCCGCCGACGTTCACGAAGTAGTTGGCGTGCACCGGCGAGACGAGCGCCCCGCCCACGCGCGTCCCCTTGAGGCCCGCCTGGTCGATCAGCCGTCCCGCCGGCCGCTCGGGCGAGGGGTTGCGGAAGATGCAGCCGGCCGAGGGGAGGTTCAGCGGCTGGGTCGTCTTCTTGTGCCGCATCACCTCGGCGATCCGGTCGAGCGGCCGCGTCGCTGTTGCCGTCGTAGGCGCCGGCGCGAGCTCGACCTTCGCCGAGAGGACCACGTCGTCCCAGAACGGGCTCTTGCGGTAGACGAAGTCGGCGGGCGAGACGTCGCGCGTGACGCGCGTGCCGTTCGGCGCGAGCAGGGTGACCTCGCGCAGCACCGCGCCGATCGTCCCCCACTTGCCGCCGGCGTTGATGCGGATGGCGGCGCCGACCGTGCCCGGCACGCCGGCGCAGCACTCGAGCCCGGTGAGCCCGCGCCGCGCCGACTCGTGGACGATCCGGCCGAGCTGCGCTCCCGCTTCCACCTGCCAGAGCGTGTCGGTGAGGCGCGTCGTGCCGCGCAGCGCGCCCGTCCGCACCACCGGCTCGGCGAGCACGCCCTCGAGCGCCACGATGTTGCTGCCGCCGCCGAGCAGGCGCGGCGAGCGGCCGCGCGCGCGCAGCCGGTCGAGCGTCGCGACCAGCTCGTCGAGCGAAGCGGGGTCGTGGACCTCGCCGGCCGTCCCGCCGACGCGCGCCGTCAGCGTGCGCGAGAGGTCAAGCAACGCCCGCCTCCCGCGTCGCGCCGCGCAGCTCCTCGGCGAGGTCGTCGATGTCGCCGGCGCCCATCAGCACGACGACGTCGCCCTCCCGCGCGAGGCCGCGCACCGTCGCGAAGACGTCGTCGAGGCCGTGCGCGCGCACCGGCGTGCGGCCGCGGCCGGCGATCGCCTCGAGCAGGCGCGCCGTCTCCTGCTCGACCCCCTCCTGCGACTCGCGCACGCTGAAGATGTTGGGGACGACCACCTCGTCGAAGAGCGCCAGCTCGCGCGCGAACTCGGAGCGGAAGTCGCGGGTGCGGCTCGCCTGGTGGGGCTGGAAGACGACGATCAGCCGCCGGACTGGATGGGAAGCGCGCAATGCCAGTCGCACCGCGCGGATCTCGGTCGGGTGGTGCGCGTAGTCGGAGAGGAAGTGGACGCCGCCGCGCGTGCCGAGCGACTCGAGGCGGCGCCGCACGCCGCGCGCGGCGCGGATCGTCGCCTCGATCGCGTCCGGCGCGACGCCGAGCGCGAGCGCCGCGGTCGCGGCGAGCGCGGCGTTGACGAGGTTGTGGTCGCCCGGCAGCGCGGGGGCGAGCTCGAGCGGCGCGCGGCCGCGCATCTCGAGCCGTCCGCGCCGCGGTCCTTCGCCCGTCTCGCGAGGGACGATGCGCGCGTCGGCGTCCGCCGACTCGCCGACCACCAGCACGCGCCCGCCGACGACGGCGAGGTCGATCTGGCGCGCCGCCGACTCGTGCAGCACGGCGCAGCCGTCGCGGCGCACGTTGCGCAGGAAGTCCTCGAACGCGCGCACGACGTTCTCGTGGGTGCCGAAGTAGTCGAGGTGGTCGGGCTCGACGTTGGTCACCAGCGCGAGGTGCGGCTGGAAGTTGGTGAAGCTGCGGTCGTACTCGCACGCCTCGACGACGAACTCCTCGCCGCGGCCGGCGCGGCCCGGCAGCTCCCACGCGAGCGGGAAGCCGCCGACCACCGCGCTCGGGTCGCGGCCCCCCGCGATCAGGAGCTCGGCGAGCAGCGTGGTCGTCGTCGTCTTGCCGTGCGTGCCGGCCACCGCGACGCAGCGGCGTCTCCGCGTCTCGTCGCCGAGGAACTGGGCGTACTTGCGGGTCGGGATCTCGCGCGCCGCCGCGCCGGCGAGCTCGGGATGGTCGGCGCCGGCGGCGGCCGTGTGGATCAGCGAGTCGGCACCGCCGTGGAGGTGGGCCGCGTCGTGGCCGATCTCGATCCGGGCCCCGTGCGCGCGCAGGAGCTTCAGCAGCGCGCCGTCCTTCTGGTCGCAGCCCGAGACGTCGTCGCCCCGGCCGAGCAGGTACGCGGCGAGCGACGCCATGCCGCTGCCGCCGATGCCGACGAGGTGGAGCCGGCGCGCGCCGACCTCCGCCGCCGCGGTCCCCGTCCCCGAACCGACCACGCTCCCTCCCGCCGCGCCGCCGCGCGCCCCGCCCCGCTCTCGATTCAGACCGTCCCCTGCGCCCCGGCCCGCCATTGTGCCTCGACCGCCGGCGCATCGGTCGGGATCTCGAGGTCGAGCAGCCGCTCGATCTCCTCGACGATCCGCCGGGTCGAGTCGCGCCGCGACAGCGACAGCGCGATGCGGCCGCGCCGCTCGAGGTCCTCGAGGTCGGCGAGCCGCGGCAGCACGTGGCGCTGCACGAAGTCGTCGCCCGACTCGCTCTCGCGCACCATCCAGGCGGCGCCGGCGTCGGCGAGCATGCCGGCGTTGCGCTCCTGGTGCAGATCGTCGTGGTGCGGATAGGGGACGACCAGCGCCGCGCGCCCCGCCGCCGCGATCTCGGCCACCGTCATCCCGCCGCCGCGCGCGACGATCAGGTCGGAGGCGGCGTAGAGCGTCCCCATCTCGTCGCTGAAGGGGAGCACGCGCGCGTCGACGCCCGCCATCGCGTAGGCGTGGTGCACGCGCTCTTCGTCGCGGGTGCCGGTCACGTGCACGAGGGTCAGCGGCGCCGCCGCGGCGAGCGCCGCCGCGCCCGCGATCATGCGCTCGTTGATCGCCTGCGCGCCGAGGCTCCCGCCGAGCACGAGCAGGACGCGCCGGTGCTCGTTCAGGCGCAGGCGCGCGCGCGCCTCGCGCTTGCCCGGCAGCACGTCGAACTTGAGCGGCATGCCGGTGACGGCGACGCGCGCGGCCGGCAGGTGGCCGTCGGGCGCCGGCTCCCACTGCGTGAAGATCCGCTTCGCGAACGGCGCGGCGAGGCGGACCGAGCGGCCGGGCAGCGCGTTCGACTCGAGGATCACCATCGGGACGCGCAGCCGCGCGAGGCGCGCGATGAAGGCGACGTAGCCGCCGAGGAAGACGAGCAGGTCGGGCGAGAGCTCGGCGAGCACGCGCGACGCGCTCCAGAAGGCGCGCACGTAGAGGTCGGCGCGCCACGGCGCCGGGCGCGAGCCCATGCCGGGGAAGAGCTCGAGGCAGGTCGCCTCGGGCGGGACGAAGTTCTTCTCGACCTCGCGGCCGGCGATCAGGAACTCGGCGCGCCAGTCGGGATGGCGGCGCAGGAGGGCGTCGCGCAGGACGACGCCGGGCTGGAGGTGCCCGCCCGTCCCACCGCCGACGAACACCAGCGTGCGCGCGTGCGCCATCAGGGGATCCGGATCTTGCTGCCCGCCTTCAAGTCGCTCGGCGCGCGCAGCTGGTCGCGGTTCGCCTGGAACAGGTCGATCCAGCGCGCGCGATCGCCGTAGTAGCGTTCGGCGATCGACTGCAGCGTATCGTCCGCGACGACTTCGTGAAGCCGTGTCGTCGTCGCCTCGCGGGACGGCGCGACGCGCGCCGGCGGCGGGAGCTTGAGTTCCTGTCGGGGTTTGAGCCGTTTCGGGTCGACGCCGGGGTTCCACTGGATCAGCGTGCGCCACTGGTTGGCGTCGCCGAGCTCGCGCGCGGCGATCTTCTGCAGCGAGTCGCCCTTCTGCACCACGACGACGCGCGGCTCGCAGGTCGAGCCCGGCGGCGGCGGCGCGAGCGGCGCCGGCTTGCCGGCCAGGCGCACCGGCGGCTCGAAGAAGTCGAAGTCGGCGCGGTGCGCCTCGGCGCGCGCGGGGCGGACCTTGGTCGCGGGGGCGGGCGCGGCGGGAGGGACCTCGCCGCCGCCGGGGGCGTCGACGCGGCGCACGTCAGTGCTGCGCACGTCGCCGCTGCGCGCGAGCGCGGCGGGCGGCCGCTCCGGGATCTCGACCGGCGCGCCGGCGAGGCGGTCGCTCGCGAAGGCGACCGAGCGGAACGGCGGCGTCCTCCCCTGCACCGCGTGGAGCAGGCAGGCGACGCCGAGCACCAAGGCGGCGGCGAGCGCGAGGACGCCGTAGCGCTCGAGGTCGCCGAGCTCGAAGGGAAGTCCGGAACGACTGGGGCGACGCTTCATGCGCGGCTCCTCATGCGGTGGCCCCGGCCGGGCCGCCGTCGACGCCGAGCTCGGGCGACTCGAGATCGCTGTGGCGCGCGACGCTCAGCACCAGGCCGACGCCCAGGCAGAGCACCGCGAGCGACGAGCCGCCGGAGCTGACGAACGGCAGCGGGATCCCCTTGACCGGCGCCCAGCGCACGGCGACGAACACGTTCATCAGCGCCTGCATCGCGATCGTGATGAGCACTCCCGCCGTCAGGAAGAAGCCGAAGCGGTGGCGTACTCCGAGGAGCACGCGCCTCCCGCTCCACAGCAGGAGCGCGAAGAGGAAGACGACGACCGTCGTGCCCACGAATCCCAATTCCTCCCCCACCACGCTCAGGATGAAGTCGTTCTCGCTCTCGGAGAGAAAAAAGAGCTTGTGGCGGCCGGCGCCCAGTCCGACGCCCACCACGCCGCCCACGTGCAGCGCCGACTCGGCGTAGTCGATCTGCTGGAGCGGCCCGGTCGCGACCGGCGCGGCGTGCGCGTGGTGGTCGAGGAAGGTGCCGAAACGGTTGAAGATGTACTGCGTGTTCTTGTTGGCCCAGAGGAAGCCGAGCGCCGGCCCGCCGCCCAGCACCAGCAGCAGCACGAGATGGCGCACGCGCGCGCCGGCGAGCAGCAGCAGCAGGAAGCCGAGCGCCGCCAGCAGCACGAAGGTCCCGAAGTCGGTCTCCAGCAGGATCAGCGCGCCGGGGACGAGGATCGCGGCGGCGGCCGGCAGGAACGTGCGGCGGAAGTCGGCGCCGACGTCGGGCGTGCGCGCGATGTAGGCGGCGAGGAAGACGATCAGCGCGAGCTTCGCGAGTTCCGACGGCTGCAGCGCGAAGCCGATCAGGGGCGCGGTCGCCATCCAGCGCTTGGAACCGTTCACCTCCAGCCCGATCTTCGGGAGGAGGACCAGCGCGAGCAGCGCCAGCGCGACCACGTAGAAGTGCCACGAGTGGCGCAGGATGCGGCGCAGGTCGAGGCGCGACGCGACGAACATGAGCGCGAGCCCGACCCCCACCTTCTTCAGGTGGCTGATCAGCGGCGACCACGACGTGACGCCGGCGTGCCCCCCCTCGGCCGCCTCGACGGCCGCGGCGCTCCACACCATCACCGTGCCCAGGGAGAGCAGGATCAGGACGCACGCGAGCAGCGTGAATGCGCTGCGCTCGAGCTCGTGCGGCTCGGTGTAGGTCTCGTCGATCGCGGTCACGGTGCCGGTCGCGTCCAATCCCGTCCCCCTCAGCCGAACTTGAGCGTCGCGAGCCCGCACAGCGCGCAGAGCGCCGCGCAGATCCAGAAGCGGACGACGATCGTCACCTCGTGCATGCCGCCGAACTGGAAGTGGTGGTGCAGCGGCGCGCAGCGGAAGATCCGCCGGCCGGTCGACTTGAACGACGCGACCTGCAGGATCACGGAGAGCGCCTCGGCCACGAAGACGCCGCCGACGATCGGCAGGACGAGCTCTTGCTTGGCGACGATCGCGATGTACGCGAGCAGCCCGCCCAGCGCGAGCGAGCCGGTGTCGCCGAGGAAGACCTTGGCCGGGAAGGCGTTGAACCAGAGGAAGGCGAGCGCGGTGCCGGCGAGCGCGGCGGCGACGATCGCCATCTCCTGCGCGCCGCGCACGTAGCGCGTCGAGAGGTGGCCGACGTAGTCGGGCCGGCCGACGGCGAACGCGATGCCCGCGAACGCGGCCGCCGCGAAGATCACGCAGCCGGGCGCGAGCCCGTCGAGGCCGTCGGTCAGGTTCACCGCGTTGCTGGTCGCGACCATGATCCCGGCCGCGCACGCCACGAACGGCCAGCCGCCCGCCCACGACAGGTCGAGCGACGCGTTCGTGAACGGGACGGAGAGCGAGAGGAGCTGCTTCAGGTCGCTCCCGGTCGCGCGCGCCTTCATCGTGACGACGAGCGAGATCGCGAGCGCCACCGAGACGCCGCACTGGAGCGCGAACTTGCCGCGCCCCGAGATCCCGGACTTCCCGCGGCGGGTGAGCTTCAAGACGTCGTCGAAGGCGCCGATCAGGCAGAAGCCGACCGTGCCCAGCAGCGCGTTGGTCACGTACTGGTTCTGCAGGTTGCCGAAGACGGCGACCGCGAGCGCGAGCGGCGGCAGGAACATCACGCCGCCCATGGTCGGCGTGTCCTTCTTGCCCTTGCTCAGCTCGGCCAGCTTCTGCGAGTCGGTCTTCTCGGCGATGTCCTGGGTGCGGAAGCGCTTGAGCGTCCGCACCACGATCGGGCCGATCACCATGCCGATCGCGAAGGCGGTCACGCCGGCGCCCGCCGTGCGCAGCAGGACGTTGGCGACCGCGTCGCCGGTGGAGCCGTCGAGCGGTTCAGCGGCCGGCAGCAAGAGCCGTCCCCGCGGTGCGCGCGAAGGCGCGCTCGATCGCCTCGACCACGCGCTCCATGGCCATGCCGCGCGAGCCCTTGACCAGCACGGCGTCGTCCGGCGCGAGGAGCGCCGGCACGGCGCGCGCCGCGCAGTCGGCGTCGTCGAAGACGGCGATGCGGCCGGGGTCGACGCCGCGCTCGAGCGCGCCCCCCGCGACGTCGCGCGCGTGCGGGCCGACCGCGATCAGGAGCGCGTCGCCGAGCAGGCTCGCGAGCGCGCCGGCGCGCCGGTGCTCGGCCGCGGCCTGCGCGCCGAGCTCGAGCATGTCGCCCAGGACCATCACGCGGCGCGCCTTCACCGTCGCCGCCGCCAGCGTGCGGAACGCCGCCTCGACCGAGCCGGGGTTGGCGTTGTAGCTGTCGTCGATGAGGGTGAGCGCGCCGAGCAACTCGACCGCGAGCCGCATCGGCGGCCCGTGCGCGTGCCGCAGCGCGGCGATCGCCGCCGGGAGCGGCACGCCGACCGCGTCGGCCGCGGCCAGCGCCGCGAGCGAGTTGTAGACGTTGTGGCAGCCGCCGAGCGGGACGTGGACGCGCCGGCCGCGCAGCTTGTAGACGAGGCGGCGCAGGTCGAAGCGGATGTCGACGGCGGTGAAGTCGGCCGTCCGGCGCACGCCGAAGGTGACGACGCGGCAGCGGGCGCGCGCGCGGATCGCCTCGAACTTCGAGTCGTCGGCGTTGAGGATCGCGACGCCGTCGGGCGGCAGCGCGGCGATCAGCGCGCCCTTCTCGCGCGCGACGCCGTCGAGGTCGCCGAGGAATTCGACGTGGGCGGCCGCGCAGTTGGTGACGACGCCGACGTGCGGGCGGGCGAGGTCGGCGAGGCGCGCGATCTCGCCGGGGTGGTTGGTGCCGAGCTCGAGCGCGGCGAAGGCCGTCGCCGGCGTGATCTGGAGCAGCGTCAGCGGCAGCCCGACGTCGTTGTTGTAGGAGCGTTCCGAGGCGACCGCCGTCCCGCCCGCGGAGAGCGCGGCGTGCAGCAGGTCCTTGGTGGTCGTCTTGCCGTTGCTGCCGGTGATCGCGACGCGGCGCGCCGGCGAGCGCAGCGCGTGGAAGCGCGCCAGCTCCCCGAGCGCGCGGCGCGTGTCGGCCACGCGGATCTGCACCAGCGCCCCCGCCTGCTCCGGCGGGATGCAGCGCTCGACCAGGGCCGCGCGCGCGCCGCGGCGCGCCGCGTCGGCCAGGAAGTCGTGGGCGTCGAAGCGCTCGCCGCGCAGCGCGACGAAGAGGGAGCCGGGCGCGATCGCGCGCGTGTCGGTCGAGACGCCCGACAGGGAGAGCTCGGGCGCGCGGCCGCACGCCACGCCCCCCGTCGCCCGCATCACCTCGGTCAGCGCGAAAGCCGGCA
Organism: Planctomycetota bacterium; assembly: GCA_035695985.1. Classification (GTDB taxonomy): domain Bacteria; phylum Planctomycetota; class B15-G4; order B15-G4; family SIAN01; genus DASRRB01. The sequence continues at coordinate 16,515 of DASRRB010000351.1, forward strand.
CAGGAGCTCCCTCGCGACGGTGCGATCGTCGAATCGAAACCTCTGCTGCCCCACGATCTGGTAGTCCTCGTGCCCCTTGCCCGCGATCAGCACGACGTCGCCGCGGCGGGCGTCGGCGAGCGCGTGCTCGATGGCGACGCGGCGGTCGAGCTCGACCTCGACGCAGCAGCCCGCCGGGATCCCGGCCAGCACGTCGCGCGCGATGGCGGCCGGGTCCTCGCTGCGCGGGTTGTCGCTCGTGAGGAAGACGCGGTCGGAGAGGCGCGCGGCGACGTTGCCCATCCGCGGCCGTTTCGTCCGGTCGCGGTCGCCGCCGCAGCCGAACACGGTGAGGACGCGGCCCGTCGCGAGCGGCTTGAGAAGCCGCAGCACCTTCTCGAGCGCGTCGTCGGTGTGCGCGTAGTCGACGAGGACGTCGAACTCCTGGCCGACGCGCACCGGCTCGAGGCGGCCGGGCACCGCGGCGAGCGCCGCGACGCCGCGCGCGATCGTGTCGCCGTCGATCCCGAGCGCGAGGGCGACCGCGCACGCGCCGAGCACGTTCATCAGGTTGTGGCGGCCGACGAGGCGCGACGCGACGGCGAAGCGGCCGCCGACGTGGCGGACGACCATCGAGAGACCGCCGGTGCCGAGCTCGACCGCGTCGGCGCGCACGTGCGCGCCGGGGACCTGGCCGTAGACGAGCAGCCGCGCGCGCGAGCGCGCCACGAGGTCGTGCGAGACGGCGTCCTCGCCGTTCACGACGGCGACCGCGTCGCCGGCGAGCCCCTCGAAGAGCTTCGCCTTGGCGTCGCGGTAGGCGGCGACGTCGGGGTGGTAGTCGAGGTGCTCGCGCGCGAGCTGGGTGAAGAGCGCGGCGCGGAAGCGGACGCCGGTCGCGCGCTCCTGGTCGAGCGCGTGCGAGGAGACCTCCATCACGGCGCTCCTGCCGCCGGCGGCGCGCGCCTGCGCGAGCAGCGCCGCGAGGCGCAGCGCGTCGGGCGTCGTGTGCTCGGAGGGTCGCGGCGCGCCGCCCCACACGCGCTCCTCGATCGTCCCGATCAGCGTCGGGGCGCGCGCGGCGGCGAGCAGGATCGAGTGGATCAGCGTCGCGCTGGTGGTCTTGCCCTTGGTGCCGGTGACGCCGACGCAGGCGACGTCGCGCGAAGGGTCGTCGTGGAAGGCGTGCGCCGCGACCGCCTTCGCGCGGCGCACGTTCTCGACCTCGATCCAGGGAACGCCGGCGGAGGTCGTCGCGGATCGATGGAAGGCCGCGGCTCCGCCGTGTGGGGCGACGATCGCGACGGCTCCGCGCGCGAGCGCGTCGGCGACGAAGTGCAGCCCGTCGCGCGCCGCGCCGGGAACGGCGAAGAAGAGGTCGCCCGGCTCGACGGCGCGGCTGTCGGTCTGGAGCGACCGCACCGCGACCGAACGCGCTCCCGCGGGTGGCGGCGCGCCGAGCGCGACCGCCAGTTCCGCGAGCGTCCTCCCCGGACGGACCGTCGTTGACGAATGCGCCGCCGCGCCGCTCATCGCCCCTCCCCCGCCGCGGGGTCGGAGATTAGCGCCGAAGAGGCGCGAAGGCGCGGACGAGCCGGAGGCAGCGGGCGCGCGCCGCGGGCGAGCGCGGCCTCGCGCGCGAGCTCGGCGACGAGCTCTTCGGGCCGGTCCGCCGGCACCTCGAAGCGGCGCAGCAGCGAGCCCATGATCCCGCCCGCGACCTTGGCCGCGTTGTCGGCGGCGAAGCGCCCCTGCTTGGGGTCGTAGAGGACGACCAGCACGAGGTAGCGCGGGTCGGCGACCGGTGCGAAGCACCAGTAGGACGAGATCGAGATCTCGTGGTGCAGCTCGTTCTGCGCCGTGCCGGTCTTCCCCCCCATCGACCAGCCGCGCGGGCGCCATTTCCCGGTCCCGCCCTCCTCGACGACCTTGGCCAGCATCGTCTTGAGCGTCGCGTTGGTGGCCGGCGTGAAGACGCGGTGCTCGCGGGCGGGGTCGGAAGCGACCTCGACCATCTCGCCGTCGTCGCCCTCGATCGCGTGGACGAAGCGGGGCGGCCGCCAGGTCCCGCCGTTCGCGATGGCGGCGGCGGCGGTCGCCACCTGCAGCGCCGTCGTCCCGATCTCCTGGCCGTAGGAGAGCGAGGCGAGCGACCAGTTGAGATCCATGTCGCGCAGGCGCGGGAGCAGTCCGTCTTCCTCATAAGGAAGCGAGGAGATGCGCCTCTTGAAGCCGAGACTCTTGATGTGGTCGAGGATCGGCTGGAAGGCCGGGTCGCCCTTCTTCGTGCCCGGCACGAACAGCGACCGCACCAGCTTCGTCATCCCGATGTTGGACGAATGGACCAGGACGTCCGTCGCGCTCAGCACGCCCTTCGGGTGGACGTCGTGGATGACGCGTCCCTTGCAGATCGGATACGAGCCGTTGTCGCAGTCGACGGTCGTCTCGGGCGTCGCCGCGCCGCGCTCGAGCACCAGCCCGAGCATGAACGGCTTGAACGACGAGCCGGGCGGGTAGAGGACCTGGGTCGCGTAGAGCTTGTGGTTCCTCGCGTCCTCGGCGTCGCGCGGGCGCGGCGAGCCCGGCGTCGGCCGCTGCGCGAGCGCCTTCACCTCGCCGTCGCGCGGGTCGATCACGATCGCCTGCGCCCAGAGGGGGCGGAACTCGGCGAGCGCGGCGTCGAGCGCCTCCTCGACGATGTCCTGCGCGAGCGGCTCGACGGTGAGCTCGACCGCGCGACCGGCGCGCGCCGCCGTCTCCTCGAGCGCCGGATCGACCATGTCGCGCCGGCGGCCGTCGCGGCGCACCGGGCGGCGGCCGTCGGCGGGCGCGAGCGCGCGCTCGCACGCGAGCTCGATCCCGAAGATGCCGCGGAACTCGCCGTCGGCGTCGTAGCGCTCGTCGTCCTCGGGATAGGCCGACGGCTGCCAGCCGACCCAGCCGACGAGCGGCGCGAGGAAGGCGTCGCGCGGGTAGACCCGCTCGAAGCGCTCCTCGATGGTGAGCGGCCGGAATCGCGGCAGGAGCGTCAGCTCGCGCAGCTCGGCCACGACCGCGGGGTTGCGGATGCCCTCGACCAGGCGGACCCACTTCTTGCCGCCGTTCAGCGTCTTCTCGATCCCGCCCGGCTCGACGCCGGTGATGCGGGCGAGCTCGAGCGCGACGACGCGGGCCGGGTCCTCGTCCGTCGTGCGCTTGCGCAGCAGCTCGCTCGTGTAGCCCCACACCTCCCAGGTGCGGCGGCTGGAGGCGAGGAGGCCGCCGCGCCGGTCGACGATGTCGCCGCGCTGCCCGCGCTCGACGTGGTCCTCGATGCGGTACATGGGCGAGCGCTCGAGCGGCCGCGCGCGCAGGACCTGCAGGACGAAGAGGCGCACTTCGACGGCGCCGAGGAGGAAGACCGCGAAGACGAGCAGGAAGACCGCGCGATAGCGGGCCCGACGCAGCATCGTGCGCATCGCCGCCTTCCCCTTCCCGCTGCCGTGCTCAGAGCTGGGCGGCCGTCCTCGCTGCCGCAGCGAGACGCTCCGCCCGCGCCTGCCGCAGGATCGTCGCCAGCCGGTGCACCCGCTCGGGCGTCCAGAGCGCGGCGACGCGCAGCCGCCTCGCCTCGCACGCCTCGTCCAGGTGGACGAGCTCCCCCCGTGCGCGCGCGAGCTCGTAGCCGCGCAGATGGGCGCGGATGTGAAGGTGGACCGTCACTCCCGCGACGACCAGCGTCGCCAGCAACGACAGTCCGAGAATCGCCTTGTGCATCCCGCCTTCCGCGGCCATCCGCTCGCGCGAAGAGTTCGGGCCGCGGGCGCGGTCCGACGGTCGAGGGCGATCCAGACTTCCGCCGTCCGCAATTCGGAGGTCCGGTTCGACCGGGTCCGCGCCCGCTCCCGAAACTCTCTTTGGTTCTTGGTTCTTCGCTCAGGTCCGCCGCGCGGCGCGCAGCTTCGCGCTGCGTGCGCGCGGGTTGGCCTCCACCTCGGCGGGGCCGGGCTCCACGATCTTCCGCGTCAGGACCTCGAGCTCCCCGCTCGCGGCCCGCTCCCGGAAGAACCGCTTCACCACCCGGTCTTCGCCGCTGTGGAAGGAAATCACCGCGATCCGCCCGTTCGTCGCCAGCCACCGAACCGCTTTCGGCAGCACGCGCTCGAGCGCGCCGATCTCGTCGTTCACCGCGATCCGCAGCGCCTGGAACGTCCGCGTCGCCGGATGGATCCGCGCGCCGCGCCGCCCGCCGAGCGCACGCTCGACGAGGTCGGCGAGCTCCCGCGTCCGACGCACCGGCGCATGCCGACGGCGCTCGACGATCGCGCGCGCGATCGCTCGCGAGCGCTTCTCGTCGCCGAAGCGGAACAGGAGGTCCGCGAGCTCCTGCTCAGAGATCCGGCGGAGCAGCTCCGCCGCGGTCTCGCCGACGCTTCGGTCCATCCGCATGTCCAGGTCGCCGTCCGCGTCGAAACTCATCCCCCGCGACGCGTCGTCCAGCTGCAGCGACGAGATCCCCAGATCGAGCAGGATCCCGTCGAACGATCCGGACGCGATCGTCGCGTCCGCCTCGTCCGCGCGATCGAACCGGGCGTGCACCGTCCGGAGCCGATCGCCGAACACCGCCAATTCCCTCGCCGTGCGCGCGAGCGTCGCACCGTCCTGGTCGACGCCCGTCACCCGGCTCCCCGTCACACGCTCGAGGATCTTCCGCGCGTGGCCTCCCCCGCCGAGAGTTAGGTCCAGGGCTCGCCCGCCCGGCCTCAGATCGAGAAGCCCCAGCACTTCTTCGATCAGGACCGGTACGTGGCAGGACTCACCCACCCCGGCCTCACCCTCTCCCGCGATCGCCGCCAGGCGACCCGTTCACGCGCGGAAGATCCCCTTCGCGTGCTCTTCGTAGTTCGCTTCGTGCTGGCCCGCCTGCCGCTCCCATCGCGCAGGCGCCCACAACTCGATCCGCGTGTCCATCCCCACGAACCTCGCGTCGTTGCCGATGCCGCCGAACTCCTTCAGCTCCTTCGGGAGGAGGATCCGGCCTGCGGCGTCGACGTCAAGCTCGCGCGTCGAGCCGAAGAACCGGCGGGAGAACGCGCGCGCCTCCTCGCTTCCGAGCGAGCTGCTGCGGACCTGGGCCACCACCGCGTCGAACTGGTCCCGAAGGAACAGCCAGACGCAGCCGTCGAGACCCTGCGTCGCGAAGAGGACCCGGGCATCGTCCGCGCGGAAGTGGTCGAGGAACTTCCGGGGCACGTTGACGCGCCCCTTGGTGTCGATGGCATGCGTGTACGAGCCGACGAACACCGGTCCATCCCCCAAGCCTCCCCACGGCGCTGCTCGAGTGGGGGGATCGTAACCCACTTCGACCCACCTGCAACCATTTTCTCACTTTTTCTGCTTCTTTCGGCGCCGTCTCTCGATCCGCCCCCCACTTCGCGAAGTCGGATCGACGCGTCGTGCGCACCCGTTCGACGACCGTTTGCGAACGAAATACGGCGCTGCGACGACGACGGTGCGGGACGCGTCGCGACGACCGCGACGCGAGGACATCGACGCGAGGACGGAGACGAGTGGCCGCGCGACGACGCGCGACGACGCGCGGCTCGCGCGAGCGCGGTTCAGCCGGCGGCGCTGCTCGCGGACGAGGGGTCTGCCGACGCCGGCATCTCTTCCTCATCCAAGTTGCCGTCGATCAGCTCTTCGAGCTTCGCGCGCAGCGGCGGCAGGTCGGCGGCCGTGAGGAGCGGCGCGGGCGCGAGGTACCACTGCTCGGTCGGGCCGGGCCGGCGCAGTCGCAGCGACTCGACGCCCCCTTCGTTCACCAGGCCGACCATGCGCAGGAACCGCTTGCGCACGAGCAGCAGCGTGATGAGGTAGAGCAGCGCCTCCTGCCCCGGCGGCGGGCTCTTCTGCCAGACCTCGAAGATCCGCAGCAGCCGGTCGAAGTCGACGCGTTTGCGCTTCGGCGCATGCGCCTGGAAACGCGTCTCCCACCAGATGACGTCGGGCGGCGCCTGCTTCGGCGCGCACTTCTCGCAGAGGTCGCGCCGCGCGATCTTCGCGGCGTCGGCCTCGATGACCGAGACCACGCGCTGGTCGTGGGCGAAGGCGCTGTCGCACTGCAGGCACCGCTCGCGGATCCGGTCGATGCGCCAGTCCATGGTTATCCGTCCGATCCGCCCGACTTCGCGCGGATCAGCCGGCGCCAGCCGTCGGGGTTGGTGAGTTCCTTGGGAGCCGGTTCCCGGCCCACGCTCGCGCGCAGGTCCACGAGCAGCGAGTAGACCAGGTGGTCCTGGTGCTGGGCGATCCCCCGCTCGAGCGCGTCGACCATCGCGAGCTGGACGCGCAAATCGGGCTGGTTCACGAGCGAGTGCGCCGCCTTCTCGACCACGCCCGGATCGGGGTCGCGGAGCGCGCGGACGAGCGCCGCGCTCACGGCCGGATCGGCGGCCGGCAGCGCGAGCGCCTCGGCCGCCCCGCCGCGCGCGACCGGGTCGCCGTCCTCGCCCAGCATCCGGACCACGCGCGCCAGCGACTGCGGGTCGCGCGTCTCCTCCTTCATCAGGCGCAGCGACGGGACGATCGCGTTCGCCGCGTGGGCGCGCACCGTCGCGTCGCGGTCGTCGAGCGCCTTCGCCAGCGCGACGCGCACGCGGTCGTCGAGCGCCTTGCGCTTGAGCAGGTCGGCCGCGGCCGCGCGCACCTCGAAGGCGGGGTCGGCCGCGAGCCGGTCGATCAGCGCGTCGACGGCCGCGTCGTCGGGCACGTCGCCGAGCGCGCGCAACGCCGCGAGCCGCACCGGCATCCCCTCCTTGGCGTCGGACGCGATCGCCGAGAGCTCGTGGATCGCGCGCAGCTGCGCCAGCGCCGCGGCGACCCGGTCCTGCGCCGGGGTGTAGAGCGGCCGCGTGCGTCCGAGCTCGCGCAGCGCGTCGGCGAGGAACGCGCTCGCCGCCGAGCCGAGCCAGGAGAGCTCCCGCTGCGCCCGCTCGGAGCGGATCGCCTCGGGCGACCCTGCCTTCCCGGTGCGCAGCAGCTCGACGAAGAGGTTGTCGAGCAGCACTTTCTGGTCGGCCTCGCTGCCCGACAGCCACTGCTCCCGCGCCTTCGGCCAGCCGGGGTCGTCGGCGAGGTAGAGGCGCCACCACCCCTCGAGCTGCTTGCGATGCGGGTCGTTCGCGCGCGCGGCGGCCTTGGGGTCGGCCCCCTTGCCCTCGTTCGCGCCGCCCTCGGTGCCGCAGCCGACGGTGGCCGGGAGCGCGAGCGCGACGAGCGAGAGGGCTGCGGCGGCGGTGCGCGCCGTCCGGCGCACGGGTTCCACGGGTGCGACCATCCCCCCCTTTCTCTCCGATCGGCGGGGCCCGGGCAAGAGGCGCGGCGCATTGGCGCGCGGGCGACGCGTTGATCGCGCGACGCATGGCGACTAAAGCTTGCGCCGCGCGTCGGCTCCGCGGCGATCGGAACCGACGGAGGGGAGAACACCTTGGTTGCGCCGGTCCGCTGCGTCCACCTCCACGTCCACAGCCACTTCTCGCTGCTGGACGGCAATCCGACGGTGCCGGGGCTGGTGAAGGCGGCGAAGGACGCCGGCATGGAGGCGCTCGCCCTCACCGACCACGGGAACCTCTACGGCGCCGTCGAGTTCATGCGCGAGGCCAAGGCGGCCGGGATCAAGCCGATCCCCGGCATGGAGGCCTACATCGCGCGCAAGAGCCGGCTCGAGAAGAGCGGCGCCGACGCGGGCAACTTCACCGACCACATCACGCTGCTCGCCGCGACCGCCGAGGGGTGGCAGAACCTGATGAAGCTCACCAGCCGGAGCTTCATCGAGGGTTTCTACCGCAAGCCGCGCATCGACAAGGAGCTCCTCGCCGCCCACAGCAAGGGGCTGATCGGCCTGTCGGGCTGCCTCTCGGGCGAGGTCGCGCGCTCGCTGCTGCACGGCGACCGCAAGGACGCGACGCGCGCGGCGCTCGGGCTGCGCGACCTCTTCGAGAAGGACGCCTTCTACCTCGAGGTGATGAACAACGGCCTCGAGAAGCAGGACCGCGTGCGCGCCGCGCTGAAGGAGGTCGCGGCCGAGTCGGGCATCCCGTTGGTCGGCACGAGCGACGTGCACTACCTGCGCCGCGACGACGCGCGCGCGCAGGAGGTGATGCTCGCGATCAACACCGGCAACACGATGCAGGACGCCGACCGGATGCGGATGGAGAGCGACCAGTTCTTCTTCCGGACCGGCGAGGAGATGGCGCGCGCGTTCGACGACACGCCGGGGGCGCTGGAGCGGACGGTCGAGATCGCGAGCCGCTGCGGCTTCGCGCTCTCGCTCGGCGAGATGCACCTGCCGACCTTCGTCACTCCCGACGGCTCGACGCCCGACGACTACTTCCGGCGGCTGTGCGAGGAGGGCGTGCGCCGCCGCTACGCCGAGGTCACGGCGAGGGTGCGCGAGCGCCTCGAGCGCGAGATCGCCGTGATCGCGCAGATGGGATTCGTCTCCTACTTCCTGATCGTGGCCGACTTCATCCGCTACGCGCGCGAGCACGACGTGCCGGTCGGCCCGGGGCGCGGCTCGGCGGCGGGCAGCATCGTCGCCTACTGCCTCGGCATCACCAACGTCGACCCGCTCAAGTACGACCTGCTGTTCGAGCGCTTCCTGAATTCCTCGCGCATCTCGATGCCCGACATCGACGTCGACTTCTGCCGCGACGGGCGCGCCAAGGTGATCGAGTACGTGCGCGAGCGCTACGGCGCCGAGCGCGTGTCGCAGATCGTCACGTTCGGGACGATGGCGGCGAAGGCGGCGATCCGCGACGCCGGGCGCGTGCTCGGCGTCGAGCTGCGCGACGTCGACCGCATCGCGAAGAAGATCCCGGGCACGCCCGGCACCGAGCTCGAGAAGGCGCTCGAGGACCCCGAGCTGCAGGCGATCCGCGCCGAGGGCGGGCCGTTCGGCGAGCTCTTCGACGTCGCGCTCAGGATCGAGGGGTTGAACCGCCACGCCTCCACGCACGCCGCCGGCGTCGTGATCGGCGACCGGCCGCTCATGGAGATCGTCCCGCTCTGCACCGTGCAGGGCGAAGTGAACACGCAGTTCACGATGAACGACCTCGAGTCGCTCGGCCTGCTGAAGATGGACTTCCTCGGGCTGAAGACGCTGACGATCCTCGACCACGCGCGCCGGCTGGTCGAGACGAACCACGGGCGCAAGCTCGTCTACGACGAGGTGCCGCTCGACGACAAGAAGACCTTCGAGCTGCTGCAGCGCGGCGACACGAGCGCCGTCTTCCAGCTGGAATCCAGCGGGATGAAGGAGCTGCTCTCGAAGATGCGGCCCGACGTCTTCGAGGACATCATCGCGATCCTCGCGCTCTACCGGCCGGGCCCGCTCGGGTCGGGGATGGTCGACTCCTACGTGAACCGCAAGCGCGGCGTCGAGCCGGTGCGCTACGCCGACCCGCGCCTCGAGCCGATCCTGCGCGAGACCTACGGGATCATGGTGTACCAGGAGCAGGTGATGCGCATCACCAACGTCCTGGCCGGCTTCAACCTCGACGAGGCCGACACGCTGCGCAAGGCGATGAGCAAGAAGAAGCTCGAGGAGATGACGAAGTACCGGAACAAGTTCGTGGACGGGGCCGAGAAGAACGGCTGCGCGCGCGACGTCGCGACGCAGATCTGGGAGCAGATGGAGTACTTCGCCGGCTACGGCTTCAACAAGAGCCACTCGACGGCGTACGGCCTCGTCACCTGGTGGACGGCGTGGGTGAAGGCGAACTACCCGCGGGAGTTCTGGGCCGCGGTCATCACCTGCGACTCCGACAACACCGACAAGGTCGCGGCCTACGTCGGCGAGTGCCGCCGCGTCGGCCACGAGGTGCTCCCCCCCGACCTGCTCGCATCGCAGCTCGCCGCCACGACCGACGCCCGCGGGATCCGCCTCGGGCTCGGCAACGTGAAGGGGATCGGCCCGAAGGCGATCGAGGAGCTGATCGCCGCGCGCGGGGCGCAGCGCGGCGCGCCCGACCTCGGCGCGATCCTGGACGGCGTCCCGTCGCAGACGGTGAACCGCGCCGCGCTCGAGGCGCTGGCGCACGGCGGCGCGCTCGACTGGACCGGGCACACACGCGCCGCGCTCGTCGCGTCGCTCGACACGCTGCTGCAGGAGGCCGCCGCTGCGCAGCGCGACCGGCGCTCGGGACAGAAGCAGCTCTTCGCCGCGGCCGGTGCGACGTCCCGCGGAGGAGCAGGAGGAGCAGGAGGAGGAGGAAGCGGCGGCGCCGCCGCGCCCGTGCGCAGCCGCATCGCCGCCGCGCCCGAGTACCCCGAGCGCGAGAAGCTGCGCCTCGAGAAAGAGGCGCTCGGCTTCTTCCTCTCGAGCAACCCGCTCGCGCGCTACTCCGACGTCCTCCTGCGCCACTGCACGGCGCGCATCGACGACCTCGACGCGGTGCCCGACGGCGCCACCGTCACGGTCGGCGGCATCGCCGGCAAGCCGCGCATCACCGTCGCGAAGCGCGGCCGCTCGGCCGGCAAGAAGATGGCGATCGTCGAGGTGGCGGGGCTCGCCGGCGCCGTGACGGCGGTGATCTTCCCCGAGACCTACGAGCGGGCGCGCGACGTCGTGGCCGAGGACCGCATCCTCCTGCTCACCGGCCAGCTCGACCGCTCGTCGGACCGGCCGACGATCAAGGCGTCGGACGTGCGCGCGCTCGACGGCGCGCTGGCCGGCGCCTCGGGCGGCCACCTCGTGGTCGACCTGCCGGCGACCGCCGCCGATCCGGCCGGCGCGCTCGCGCGGGTCCAGGCGATCCTCGGCCGCCACTCGGGCGGGAGCCCCGTCTTCTTCCGGCTGCAGGCCGCCGGCCGCCCGCCGCTGGTGCACCGCGTCGACCCGCGCTGGTTCGTGCGCATCAGCGACGACCTCGTCGAGGAGCTCGAGCGCGAGCTCGGTCCGGGGGCCGCCACCCTCAAGTGAGGCGCGCCGCGGGCGCGAAAAAGCGTCCCGGTCCGTCCCCCGGCCAGCGTCTTCCTTCGCGCGTGGGCCCTCGGCATCATGCGCCGCGCCCAGGGGGAATCGAGGATCCCAGCGCGATGATGCGCCAGACCGTCCTGCTCTTCGGCCCGCCGGGCGCCGGCAAGGGAACCCAGGCGAAGCGGCTGTCGCAGTTCCTGCGCTCCCCGCACGTCTCGACGGGCGACATGTTCCGCGACCACCAGGGGCGGCGCAGCGACCTCGGGCTCAAGGTCGAGCAGGTGCTCGCGAGCGGCGCCCTCGTCCCCGACTCGCTCACGAACGAGATGGTGCGCGAGCGGCTGCTCCGCCCCGACAGCGCGCTCGGCGTCATCCTGGACGGCTTCCCGCGCAACGTGGCGCAGGCGCGCTGGCTGACGCTCTTCCTTCAGAACCGCGGCTTCGGCGTGCGCTCGGTGCTGGTGATCGAGGTGCCGCGCGACCAGCTCGAGTCGCGCCTCAAGGGGCGCGCGCTCAAGGAGGGCCGGCCCGACGACGCCGACGCCAAGGTGATCTCGAAACGGCTCGACACCTACAAGGCGCAGACCGAGGCGTGCATCGGGTACTACCGCCAGTCGGGCGACCCGGTCCACGTGATCGACGGCGTCGGCTCGATCGAGGAGGTCGAGACGCGCATCCGCGACGCGCTCGGAGTCGCGGCCGTCTGAACGGCGCGCGCCCCGGCCGGAGCGGCGGGGCTCAGCTCTTCTTCGCGGCGTCGGCGGCGGGCGCGGCGGCGGCCTCGGCGGCCGCCTTCTTCTTCGACTTCTTGCCCTTCGCGCTCTTCTCGGCCTCGAGCGCCTGCTTCTCCTCGAACTCCTTCACGCGGCGCTCGCTCTCCCCCACCCACTCGAGGATCGCGCGCGACGAGTTGTCGCCGACCCGGGGCTTGGCGAGCTTCAGCACGCGGGAGTAGCCGCCCTGCCGCTCGGTGAAGCGCGGCGCGACCTCGTCGAAGAGCCGCTTCACGACCGTGCGGTCGTTGCCGAGCTGCGAGGCGGCCTGCCGGATCCGGTGCAGGGTCTTCACCTTCGCCAGCGTCACGATCTTGTCGGCGTGGCGGCGGTACTCCTTCGCCTTCGCGAGGGTCGTGACGACCCGCCCGTGGAGGATCAGCGCGGTGAGCATGTTCATCCGCTGCGCCTTTCGATGGTCGCCGCGAATGCCGAGCTTGCGTCCGAGGTTCTTGTGCCGCATTTCGAGGGTCCGTCCGCGTCAGTTCCGGGCGTGTTCCGTGGAGGCGTGCGTGACGTTCGTCACGTTGGATTGTCGGGGATGTCGAGGACGGTCCCGCCCGAGGAGGCGGCCTCGCCGTCGGCGGCCTTGGGCTCGGCGCCCTCGACCCCTTCGACGCCCTCGACGACACCTTCGTCGCCGATCAGCTCGTCGTCGTCGTCGTCGTCGCCCACGTAGGGCGCCGAGCCGTTGAGCCCCAGCCCGTGCTCGCCGAGGCGCTTCTTCACCTCCTTCAGCGAGGTCTGGCCGAAGTTGCGCAGCTCGAGGAGGTCCTGCTCGGTCAACTTCACGAGCTGCCGGATCGTGCGGACGTTCTCCGCGTCGAGGCAGTTGCGCGCGCGCACCGAGAGGTTGAGCACCGAGATCGGCTGGTCGATCAGACCGCCCGAGTCGGTCGGCTCGCCGCCCATGGACACGCCGAGCGCGGCGGAGCCTTGCTCGATCGACTCGCCCACCAGCATCCCGGCGCCCGGCTGCAGGTAGTGGACGAACGGGTTCATGTGCTTGCGATAGATCTTGGCCGCCTCGACCAGCGCGGCGTCGGGCGTGATCGTCCCGTTGGTCCAGACCTCGAGGACGAGCTTGTCGTAGTTGGTCATCTTGCCGACGCGCGTCTCCTCGACCTTGTAACGCACGCGCGTCACGGGCGAGAAGTTCGAGTCGACCGCGATCACTCCGGTCTCGCGGTCGTCGCGCTCGTTCTCCTCCGCGGTCCGGTAGCCGCGGCCGCGCTCGGCCGTGAGCTCCATCTTGAACTCGCGCTCGGAGGTGAGCGTGCAGACGACGTGGTTGGGGTTCAGGATCTCGGCGTCGGCCGGGCACTGGATGTCGCCCGCGGTGACCGGCCCCTTCTTGCGCACGTCGATGCGCAGCGGCACCGGGCCCTCGCCGGCGAGGCGGACGAGGACGCCCTTCACGTTCAGCACCACGTCGACCACGTCCTCGAGCACGCCCTCGATGACCGAGAACTCGTGCAGGACGCCGTCGATCTTGATGTGGGTGACCGCGAAGCCCTCGATCGAGGAGAGCAGGACGCGCCGCATCCCGTTCCCGATCGTGTGGCCGAAACCGCGTTCGAACGGCTCGACCACGAACTTGGCGTAGGTCGCGGAGGTCGCGGAGTTCGAGTCGCTCTCGGTGGCCACGCGGGACGGGAGTTCGAAGTTGCGCCAGCGAATCCTCATCGGGTGCTGCTCCAGGAATCCGTGTTATCGATCGTTTCGGGGGAGAGAGGGCCGGGTCTCAGCGCGACATCAGCTCGACGACGAGCTGCTCGTCGACGGGGAACTCGAGGTTCTCGCGCTTGGGGAGCTCGGCGACGCGCGCCGTGAACGCCGCTTCGTCGAACTGGAGCCAGGAGGGGACCGCGTCGCCCTTGCGCGACTCCTGGCACTCCTTCAGGTGCTTCATGACCTTCTCGCGCTTGGAGAAGGTGATCGCGTCGCCGCGCCGCACGAGCGCCGACGCGATGTTGCAGCGCCGGCCGTTCACGTAGACGTGGCCGTGCGTGATGAGCTGGCGCGCGTGGCGGCGCGACAGCGTGACGCCGCACAGGAAGATCACGTGGTCGAGGCGCTGCTGCAGCAGCGTCAGGATGTGCTCGCCGGTGTTGCCCGGCAGGCGCGCGGCGCGCTCGAACACGAGGCGGAAGCTGCGCTCGGTCACGCCGAAGAAGCGCTTGAGCTTCTGCTTCTCGCGCAGGCGCACCCCGAAGTCGGAAGGCCGCCCGCGGCTCCAGCTGTGCTGGCCGGGCTGGTAGTTGCGCTTCACGATGGCGCACTTCGCCGACTCGCAGCGAGCGCCCTTCAGGAACAGCTTCTCGCCTTCGCGGCGGCAGAGCTTGCAGACCGATCCGATGCAACGAGCCATGCTTCGCGTCCACCTCTCTCGACTTCCGGCGTCGCACCGCCGGGGAATTCGTCGTCCTCGAGCGCGCCCCGTCTCAGACGCGGCGGCGCTTGCGCGGCCTGCAGCCGTTGTGCGGCAGCGGGGTCCGGTCCTCGATCGCGCGCACGTTGAGCCCGGCGGCCGAGAGCGCGCGCACCGCCGACTCGCGCCCGCTGCCCGGGCCGTTGACGCGCACCTCGACCTCCTTCACGCCCATCTTGATCGCGTTCACCGCCGCCTTCTCGGCCGCCTTCTGGGCGGCGAACGGCGTCGACTTGCGCGACCCCTTGAACCCGACGCCGCCGGCGGTCGCCCAGGTGAGCGTGTCGCCGCGCAGGTCGGTGATCGTGACCATCGTGTTGTTGAAGGTCGCCATCACGTGGGCGATCGCCTTCGCGGAGCTGCGTCGGGCTTTCTTCTTCTTGGCCATGCTTCCTTCGCTCGAACCTCGTCCCTGCGTGTCGCGCTCGCGCCGGTCGGCGGGCCCCGGGCAAACGGCTCAGGATATCACTTGACCTTCGCGCCCTTCTTCCCGGCGACCGTCTTGCGCGGTCCCTTGCGGGTGCGGGCGTTGGTGCGCGTGCGCTGCCCCCGGACCGGCAGCCCCTTGCGGTGGCGGAGCCCCCGGAAGCTGCCGATCTCCTTCAGCCGCTGGACGTTGACCGCCACCTGGCGGCGCAGCGTGCCCTCGACCGGGTAGTTCTTGTCGATGTGCTCCTGCAGGCGCGCGAGCTCCTCCTCGGAGAGGTCCTTCGCGCGGATCTCCTGGTTGATCTCGAGGAGCTTGCAGACCCGCTTCGCCAGCGGGACCCCCACGCCATAGATGTAGGCGAGGGAGAAGGGGACCTTCTTGTCCCCGGGGATGTCGATGCCAAGGATGCGGGGCATTCGTCGATTCCTTTCAGGCCTGCCTTTGCTTGTGCCGCGGCTCGCTGCAGACGACGTACACCACCCC
>DASRRB010000352.1:0-10091 GCA_035695985.1 Planctomycetota bacterium
GAGGCGACGGATCCCTCGGGAGCACGCGTCTGCGAGGTCGACGTGCAGATCGGCCGGATGCTCGTCGCGTTCGAGCGGCGCGGCTTCGTCCCGACGACCGTGGACGTCTCCATGACCCGGTCCGGCGAGCGGCGCGTCGTCGAGATCCCGCGGGTGCGCGCGTCGGCTTCGATTCGCGGCCACGTCGCGGTCGAAGAGGTCCAGTTCTTCGGAGTCGCCCAGAAGCCGGCGGCCTTCGTCTCCGTCTACGCCGCGGCGCAACACGGCTTCGAGGAGGTCACGACCGCTCCGGTCGCCGTCAACGAGGCCGGCCGCTTCGAGGTGACGGGGCTCGCGCCGCGCGAATACGTGCTCGTCGTCGAGTCGCACGGAGCCTCGCCGACGATCCAGCGCGTGCGTGCCGCGGAGACGCCGCCCGAGCTCGAGCTCTCGCTCGCGCAAGGCAGCGAGGTCCAGCTCCACTTCGCGCGGCCGCGTCTCACCTTCGGTCTCCCCGACGTGATGTGGCGCATCGTCGACGCCGAGGGGCTGCCCGTCGTGAACCGCTTCCACGCGCGAGGACAGTGGCCCGTCGAATCGGACGGGTTCCGCGAGACCCTCGTCCCCGGCCATTATCAGATCGTCGTCTGGAGCGGGGGCTGCCGCGAGGCGACGCGGGAGTTCGACGTGCCGGCGGCGGAGCCGGTCGAGATCGCGCTCGAACGCGCACGCTGAAAGCCCGGCCCTCCATTTCAAGGTAGGGCGAGCTTCACCCCCGCGATTCACTGCGCGCGGCGCGCACGCCGCCGCCGCACCCCACCTTCACGCACGTCGAAAAAAGGTTCGCGCGGGGATCTCGTATGAGGAAAGGCCGGCCGGTCCGGGGTCCTGGAAGGCTGCGCCTGGACGGCGCCTCCGCTCCTGCCCCGCGTGGGGCCGCGGACGGTCACCCCTGCCCAAGGAAAAAAGGAAACTGCCATGAGTCTCTTCGCTCGCGGATCGCTCTCCGTCGTCGTGGCTGGAGTCGCCCTCGCCGGCGCCTTCGCGCTGGCCCCCGCACTCGCGCTCACTCAGGAATCGAAGCCAGGCGACAAGAAGGCGCCTCCCGGAATGTCGGAGGCGGACATGAAGGCGTGCGCCGAGGCCGGGACGCCCGGCGCGATGCACGCCAAGCTCTTGAAGACGGCCGGCACCTGGACCGGCAACGAGCAGATGTGGATGGGGCCGGGCTCCGAGCCGTCGACGAGCCCGACCACCTGGACGATCTCCGACCAGATGGGAGGCCGCTACTGCAAGACCGAGGTGACGGGCGACATGCCCGGCATGGGCCCCTACGCCGGCGCAGGCGTCTCCGGCTACGACAACGTCTCGAAGCAGTTCGTCGCCGACTGGGTCGACAACATGAGCACCGGCATCATGATCGGCACCGGCGAGCTCGCGGCGGACGGCAAGACGCTGACCTGGAAGTACACCTACAACTGCCCGATCACGCAGAAGCCGGCCGTGATGCGCGAGGTGCAGAAGTTCACCAGCGACACCTCGATGTCGGTCGAGTTCTTCTGCAACGACCCGAAGTCGGGGCAGGAGTACAAGTGCATGCAGGTCGAGCTCAAGAAGAGCAGCGGCTGAGAGAAGGCGTTCCCGCGGCCGCGTCCGTCCCAGGGGCGGGCGCGGCCGCTATCTTTTCGCCCCGGACCCAAGGCGAGGAGCACGCGATGGCGACGACGAAGAAGGCGCCGGCGAAGGGAACGTCTCTCGAAGAGGCGATGCGCGCGCTCGAGAAGGCCGGTTCCGAGCAGACGCGCAAGACCTACGCGCGCCACGGCGCGATGGAGCCGATGTTCGGCGTCAGCTTCGCGACGCTGAAGACGCTGGTGAAGAAGATCGGCGTCGACCACGAGCTCGCGCTCGCGCTCTGGGACACGGGGAACTTCGACGCGCGCCTCCTGGCGATCAAGGTCGCGGATCCGGCCAAGGCGACGTCGGCCGTCCTCGACCGCTGGTCCGGCGACATGACGACGCGCATGTGCGGCGGCTACGTGGCGATGCTCGCGGCGGAGGGCCCGCTCGGAAGGAAGAAGGCAGCCGAGTGGCTGGGGAAGGGGAGCGCGCGGCGCGCGGCGGGCTGGACTCTCCTCGGCTTCCTCGCGAGCCTCGACGAGGATTCACCCGACTCCGAGTTCGTGGCGCGCATCGCCGAGATCGAGAAGACGATCGCGTCGGCTCCGAACGCCGAGCGCGAGGCGATGAACTCGGCGCTCATCCAGATGGGCTGCCGCAACGTCGCGCTGAAGAAGGCGGCGCTCGCGACGGCGAAGCGGATCGGCCAGGTCGAGGTCGACCACGGCGACACCGCATGCGAGACGCCGGACGCGGCCGAGAGGATCGAGAAGGCGTGGGCCCACTCGAAGTCGAAGGGCTTCGCCTCCCCCGCCGAGCACGAGCGCTCCCGCGAACCGATGCGCACGCGCTGCTGAGCGCGCGGCCTCCGTGCTCCTCGTCACCTGCAAGCTGCTCGCGCGGACCGTCCACCGCGACGACCTGATCGGGCTCTGCGCCCGGCTCGTCGAGCGCGCGCAGGGCGACGCCGGCTGCGAGTCGATCGCGCTGTTCCAGAATCAGGCGCTGCCGAACGAGGTGCTGATCCTCGGGCGCTGGGCCGACCGCGCCGCCGTCGACCGCCACTTCGCGACGCCGCACGTGCAGGAGTTCGTCGCGAAGTTCCCGCTCCTCGTCGAGATCCGGCCCACCATCGAGGTGCACGAGGTCGCGGCGACGCGGAAGGTCTGATCGGGGCGCGGCGCCGCGGAAGGTCGGATCAGGGCGCGGCGCAGTTGGGCTGGCCCGGCAGCGGATAGGAGCCGAGCCCGACCGGGTCCCTCCAGCCGAGCCGTGCCGGCAGCGTGTCCCAGAGCTCGTGCGCGATCTCGTGCAGGTGCGGCGAGCCGATGTAGTAGCGCTTGCTGTTGAGCTCCGGCCGGTCGGCGTTCAGGTGCCAGGCGAGGTGGTCGACGCCGATCTCGCGCGCGAGCCGGCGAGTGTGGTCCATCTGCTCCGGCTCGGTGTTCCACGCGAACATCAGGTAGCGCCAGATCACCAGCGGCTTCGTGCGCCCGAGCTCCTGGCGCCAGCGCAGGAGGCGGCGCATGCCCTCGAGCGCGACGTCGAGGCGGCCGCCGATCTTCCCCTTCTCGTAGACCTCCTGCGTCGAGCCGTCGATCGAGCAGACGATGCAGTCGATGTCGCTCTCGACCGCCGCGCGCGCCCGCTCCTCGGTGTGGAAGAAGAGGCCGTTCGTGCTGGTCTGCAGCAGGCAGCGGGGATTGCGGTCCTTGGTGTACTTCACCATGTCGGCGGCGCGCGGGTGGGCCCAGTTCTCCCCCGCCAGGTAGAACTCGACGTAGAGCAGGTCGGGCGAGAGCTCGTCGACGACCTTCACGTACTGGTCGTACGTCATCGCGAGACGCTTGCGCGAGCCGACGATCGTCTCGCGGTTGCAGCCGGGGCACTCCACGTTGCAGCCGCCGACCGTCTCGATGTAGAGCGCGCGCGGCTTCGCGACGCCGGTGTGGAAGCCCTTCGGCGGCGCGGTCGACAGGCGGTTCGGACAGCCGCGGCAGACGGGCACGCGGTCGATGTCCTCCTCGATGTTCCGGCGCAGCCGCTCCATGGCCGGCCCGTTCCAGACCTCGTCGACCGAGCTCGTGAAGACGTTGCCGAGCGGGTTGGTCTTGCTCGCGTCGGGACAGGCGCAGATCACGTCGCCGTCGGAGAGCACCGTGAGCTGCCGCCACGGCCGCGCGCAGTAGGGACGCGTGTGGTCCGCGCGGATCCACGTCGAGATCGGCTTCTGCGGGACGACCGCGGGCTCTGCCATCGCCTCTCTCCAGATCGCAGGAGGCGCGCACGAAGTGCAGCGACGCGGGTGGATCGTAGCCCCGCGGCGAGGCGACCCGCAATGTTCGACCGCGCCTCAGAACCGCAGCGTGTACCCGAGCTTGACCGTGAGCTCGGTGTCGGTCGGGGCGAAGCGGTCGGGGGAATAGAACCAGCCCTGGTTCAGGACGAGGAAGAGGTTGCTGCCGGGCTCGAGGATCCACCAGAGGCGGCTGTTGAGCCCGAGGTCGTTGCTCAGCGTGTCGTGCTGGATGAAGTTGGACCAGACGAGGCGCGGGCTGAAGAGGAGGTTCACCTTGAGGCGCGTCACGCGGACCTCGAAGTCGCCGCCGGGGAGGTGGCCGACGTCGTCCTCGTACTCGACCGCCGCGTTGAAGTGCGCGTCGGGCCGCACGGCGAGGCCGCCGACGTAGGCCGTTTCGTGGCCGCCGTAGAAGGGTCCGGACTCGACGTCGGCCGTGAGCGTGTACGGGCGGCCGCTCGAGCTCTCGAACGAGGCGCCGTAGCGCGTGAAGTGGTAGCCGTCGGCCGGGATCGTCACGCCCGGCACGATGTCGAAGTCGGCGTCGACGTGGTCGTAGACGCGCCGGATCCGGAGGTAGCCCTCGTCGCCCTCCTGCGTCATGAAGCCGAAGGGCTGGATGCGGACCTCGGACGTCTCGGTCTCGTTGCTCAGGTCGGTGACGAGCTTCGGCTCGACCTCGAAGAAGAGCTGGCGCATCGGGGCGGCGAGGCGCGGGTTGTATCCCGCGAGCCACGTGTACTGCTTGATGCCGGTGCGCTCGACGAAGCCGAGCAGCGGGTCGAACTCGTTCCCGACCACGGTGTAGTCGAAGGCCGCCTCGACCACGTCGTTCGGGTAGGCGACGTGCGCGTTGTAGGCGTCGCCGTCGCCGCCGCCGGTGGGAGCGTCGCTCGCGGTGCGCAGGAACCACGAGCCGGCGGACAGGTTGCGGTCGCCGCAGAAGGAGTCCGTCCGGTAGTTGTAGTCGAACCCGTAGGTGCTGCTTTGCGACGCGCCGCTCGGGTCGCCGTGCGTGAAGATCACGCCCGCCGTCGACTGCTCGAAGAGGTTCTGCTCGAAGCGGCCGACGGTGAGGTTCTGGCGGTCGAGGTCGTGGAGGTCGTCGGTCTCCACGTTCATCAGGCCGAAGCTGAAGTCGTCGGTGCGGCCGGTCACCTTGGCCGCGGCGAGGATCGGCACCTCCTGTCCGTTCGCGTCGAGCCCGATCCGGCGGCTGAAGTAGGGCAGCACGTCGGTCTGCTCGGTGTTCGCGAAGACGAAGTTGTTGGCGTCCTCGAGGAAGAAGCGGCGCTTCTCCGGGAAGAAGAGCGGGAAGCGCGTGAGGTTCACCTGCCGGTCGTCGACCTCGGTCTCGGCGAAGTCGGTGTTGACCGAGAGGCTCAGCTTGACGTTCGGCGTCATGTGCCAGTAGAGGTCGAAGCCGGCGTCGCCGTTCGAGTAGGCGCGGTCGGAGCCGCGCTGGTTCACGTACTTGCCGACGGCGAACGGGACGACGTCGACCCCGAGGCTCTGCTGCATCCCGGTGAGGCCGGTGAGCGTGCCGGCGCTCGCGACCGAGTCGAAGTCGACGCGCGCCACCGGCGACGCCCAGCGCACGAACTCGAGGTCGCGGCGGATCATGCGCTGGACGTTGAAGCCCCAGGTCGTCACGTCCTCGCGGAAACTCAGCGTCGCGAACGGGATCTCGATCTCCGCGACCCATCCCTCGGGAGTGACCCGCGCGCGCGCGTCCCAGATGCCGTCCCACTCCTGGTTGAACTCGGCGCCGTTCTTCGCGATCAGCGCGTCGGCCATCCCTCCCGCCGCGCTCACCGCGAAGTAGAAGGCGTTGCGGCGATCGTGGAAGGTGTCGAGCAGGATCGAGATCGAGTCGTCGGGTCGCAGGCTCGCGTCGCGCTCCATGACCGTCGCGCGGATCGTCGCCGGGTCGCGGTCGCGGCAGAGCACGCCGATGAAGAGCGTGCGCTCGTCGTAGACGATGCGCACTTCCGTCGGCTCGGACGGCTCGGCCCCCTCGACCGGCTCGGCCTGCTTGAAGCCCGAGAGCAGCGGGGCGCGCTGCCAGACCGGCTCGTCGAGGAAGCCGTCGAGCACCGGACGATCCGCGGGATCGGTGATCCGCAGCGGAGCGCAGGTCGGAACGTCGCCCGGGCCGCAGAGCAGCAGCGCGACGAGCAGGTGCATTCCCCCCTTCCAGCGCCGGCGAAAAGGCCGGAGAGGCTAGCGAACGGGACGCGTCGCCTCCGTGAGGAACAGCAGCGCGAAGCAGGTGTTCGGGACGGGCGTGTCGGCTCCGTCGTCCCAGCTCCCGTCACCGCGCTGCGTCGCGATCAGGTGCGCCGCGCCCTGCGCGTACCAATCGTCGGGCAGTCCACGACGCGCCGCCGGGACGGTTCCCGGCCCCTCGTCGCCCACGCGTTCGAGCGCGTAGAGGCCGTAGAGCTGGCGCCCCTCGCGGTAGGAGCTGCCCCGGTTCTCGCGCACCGAGAAGTTCGCGCGGAGCCAGGCCCCGCCGCGTTCGAGCGCGCGCGCCGCGGACTCGTCCCCGCGCGCGCGCGCGAGCGCGAGACCGTGGAGGCCGCTCGCGGTCATGCTCGCATAGCTCGCCGACTCGCGATCGACTCGGTACCCGAAGCCGCCGTCCTCGTTCTGGCTCGCGATCCAGCGCCGCGCCGCCTTCTTCCACACCTCGTCGGACACGCCGACCCCGGCTCGCTCGCACGCGGCGAGGCCGAGCAGCGCGTACGCCGAATTCGAGTCGTCGCCGAGCTCCGGCATCGCGCCGTCGGCCGCGGGGCCGTAGCTCCACTGGCCGTTCGCGAGCTGGGTCGACTCGAGGAAGCGCGCGCACTCGGCGACCCGGGGCTTCAGATCGGGGTCGGCGAGGCGCGCGAGCGCGCAGGCGCGCAGCGCGGCGCGATAGGTGCCGGCCGGCGGCGCCGCCAGCGTCGCGGTCAGGAGCGCCGCGACGTCGGAATCGGTCCGCTCGAGCCCGCTCGCCGCCCACGCGAAGAGCACCAGCTCGTCGGGCAGGAAGCGGGCAGGGCCGGCGAAGCCGCGCCGCGACTCGCGCCGCAGGAAGGAGTCGCCGCGCAGCACGGCGAGCCGGACCGCGTCGCGATCGACGCCGGACCCGGGCGAGGGCTGCCCCTCGCCCTCGGGACGCGCGTCGGCGGTCGCCGCCGGTTCCTTGCCTGCGACGACGTCGAGCGCGCGCTGCAGCCGCGGCCCGAGCCGCGCCGCGCTCGTGAAACCGACCAGGTGGTCGATCTCCTTCCCGTCGGGCGCGAGCAGCCGGACGTCGGGCAGCGGCTGCACGCCGTGGCGCTTCACGAGCTCCGGCTCGGCGTCGTGGTCGACCTTCACCAGCACGAACTTCGCGAGCAGTTCCGCGAGCTTCGGATCGGGATACGTCACGGTATCCATCTGCACGCACGCGCCTCACCACAGCGCGTGGAAGTCGAGGAGCACGGGCCGCCCGTCGCTGCGCGCGAGCGCCACGCCCTCGGCGTAACTCTTCCACGGCAGGTTCGAAGGCGGCGGGGGCGGCGGCGCGGCGGCGCGCGCCGACGTCTGCAGCCCCGCCTTCGGCGCTCCGCGCGTGACGACGTCGAGGATCGCGTCGACCTCGGGGCGATCGGGAGGCTCCGTCCCGTGGTAGGAGAACGCGACCCGGCCGTCCTTGGCGAGGACGATCGTCGCCGGCTCGCTCACGGGGAACGTGAACGCGTCCGCGCCGGGGTCGAAGGAGACCCCGAAGCGACGGCACGCCGCGTATTCGGGATCGAGCACGACGGGGAACGGGAGCTTGAAGCCAGGATCGGGGTGCGCGTCGTCGGAGGTCCCGACCTTCTCGAGAAAGCCGCGCACGTCCTTCGCGCCGGGCAGGATCGCGACCACCGTCGCGCCGGCTGCCTGCAACCGCGGCCACGCCTCCTTGAACGAACGGAGCTGCGTGCCGCAGTAGTAACAGGCGAAGTCGCCCTTGAATCCGCGCAGGAAGAGCAGGACGGCGAAGCGCTCTCCTCGAAGCTCGGACAGCGTCACCGCGTGTCCCGCCGCGTCGACGAGTCTCGTCTCCTCGGTCGCCGCGCGGCAGTTCCCGACGACCGGTCCGGCCGGCGCGAGAGCGATCAGCGAGACGATGCTCGCGACGACGAGTCGCTTCGATCGAAAGACTCGCATGGGCCTGCCTCGCTTCACTTCTTCTGCGTGTCGAGCGCCGCCTTGACCGCGCGCGCCAGCTCCTCGACGGGACCGACGCCCCAGTAATGGACGAAGATCGCCTTGGGGGTCTCGCCCTCCATGTGGCTGTGGATCGCGACGATCTCGACGTTCGCGCGGCGCAACGCCTTCAACACCGGCTGCAGCTCGCCGTCGAAGGTCACGAAGTCGCCGTCGACGACGGCGAGCGCCGCGCTCCCGGCGAAGGCGGCCCAGGTGTTGACGCCCATCTCCTTGCCGACCGCGCAGCCGCAGGCCGACTGCGCCGGCCGGCCCAGGACGACCTTGTACATGCCGTCCTTGGCCTGACCCTTGACGCCGAGCACGCTCTCGATCGTCTTGCCGTCGATCGTGTTCGCCGGCGGCAGCGCCGCGGCGCGCGCGCTCTTCTTCGGTTCCGGCGCGGCGGCGCGGATCTCCGCCACCTTGTCCAGGGCCTTGCGCACGCCCGCCGCGAGCTCCTCGGTCTTCCCCTCGCCGCCGAGGTGCATGAAGCAGACCTTCGGCTCGTCGAAGAAGAAGTGGTTGTGCAGCGCGGTCACGCTCAGCCCCGCATCGAGGAGCGCGCTCATCACCGGGTTCACCTCGTCCTGGAACAGGACGAGGTCCCCCATCACCATCGCCGGCGCCGTCTTCCCGGCCTGGAACGCCGCCCACGACGTGAGCCCCATGAACGGCGGCATCTGCCAGCCGTCGACGGCGACCTTCACGTCGGTGCGCGGCGCCGTGACCTTGAAGACGCCCTCCTGCTCGTTCCAGGCGCCCTTGAGCTTCGTGATCTCCTCGATCTTCGCGGTGTCGAGCTTGCCGGCCTGGAGCGGCGACGAGCCGCCGAGCGCCGGCGCGACCAGGAGCACGAGCGCGAGCGAACGACGCGTGCGAAGGAGCATGGACGATCCTCCCGATTCGATCCCGTCAGTTGCTGCGGCGGATCGCGACGATCGCGATGTCGTCCGCCGCCTCGCGTTCTCCGACGAAGGCGCGCACCGCCCCCACCACGCCGGCGATCGCCTCCGCGGCGGTGCCGCCCGGCTGCGCGGCGAGCTGCGCGACGAGGCGCTCCTCGCCGAAGAGCTCGTCGCTCCCGTCCATCGCCTCGGTGACGCCGTCGGTGTAGAGGACGACGGTGTCGCCCGGCTTCACGTCGATCGCCGTACGCGTGAGCTTGAGCCCCGTCATGAACCCGGCGACGCCGCCGGTCGGCGCCACCGGCAGGCGGGGCGGCGCGCCGGGCTTCACGAGGACGAGCGACGGGTGGCCGGCGCTCGCGCAGGAGACGCGCTCCTTCCCCGGCTCGAAGACGGCGCAGAAGAGCGTGACGAACATGTCCTGCGGGTTCTGGCGCGCGAGCGCCTCGCTCACCTGGAAGAGGATCTCGTCGGGCTCGCGGTAGCGCATCGCGAGGGTCCGCACGAGCGTCACCGTCACCGCCATGAAGAGCGCGGCCGGGATCCCCTTGCCCGAGACGTCGCCGATCACGACCACGAGGCGGCCGTCGTCGGTGCGCACCACCTCGTAGAGGTCGCCGCCGATCTCGCGCGCCGGCTCGAGGAAGGTCGCGATCTCGAGCCCGGTGCCGGCGACCGTCGCCGTGAGGTCCGCGGGCAGGATCCCGAGCTGGATCTCGCGCGCGATGCGCAGCTCGCTCGCGATCTTCTCCTTCACGGCGTCGCTGTACGCCTTCGCCTTGAGGAGCGAGCGCACGCGCGCCTTCACCTCGAGCAGCTCGAACGGCTTCGTCACGTAGTCGTTGCCGCCGAGCTCGAAGCCGCGCGCCTTGTCCTGCACCTGCTCGAGCGAGCTCAGGAACATGATCGGGAGCTCGCGCGTCTGCGGCGCGGCGCGCAGCCGCTTGCACACCTCGAAGCCGTCGATCCCCGGCATGAGGATGTCGAGGAGCACGAGATCGGGCCGGTTTCGCTCGATACTCTGGAGGGCGCTCTCGCCGCTGAGCGCGACGCTGAGC
>DASRRB010000353.1:0-2263 GCA_035695985.1 Planctomycetota bacterium
CTCGAGCGCGTCGTCGCCACTGCGCGCGGCCGCGACGGTCGGCGCGTAGCCGTCGGCGCTTGCCACGACGAACCAGCGCCCGTCCGGGAGGGCGTCGAAGGTGAAGTCGCCCTTCGCTCCGCTCGACTGGCGCTGGCCCGCCAGCGCGGGATCGCCGTCGGGACCGCAGAGATGGAGGAGCGCGCCCGAGACCGGCGCCGCGTCGGCGTTGACGACGCGTCCGCGCACGAAGCGCGTCGCGGGGAGCAGCTCGAAGCGCAAGTGCGCCGTCGGGTGGTTGGCGGAGAGATGGGCGACGGCGCTGCGCACCGCGAAGCCGGCGGCGCGCACGACGACCTCGTGGTCGACCGGTTCGAGGTCGCCGATCCTGCGCGACTCCGCGCTCCCCGCGACGGCGACGGAGCGCTGCGCCGCGTCGAGCCCGAGGACGGTCGCCGCGAGCGGACGGACCTCAGCGCGGAACTCCGCGAGCGACGCGGCGTTGCGGCCGTCGACGACCTCGAGCTCGATCGTCCCGCGTGGCGCGGGCGGGCGCTCGGGGACGTCGACGAGCAGGTCGGGAGCACGGTCGGGAACGTCGATCGCCGCCGCGCCGAGCAGCGCGTCGCCGCGCCAGAGCGACACGAAGCGGAGCGCGCGGTCGCTGTAGTCGAGCGCGTAGCGGTCCGACTCGCGGATGACGACGCCGCGGACCTCCATCACGTTCCAGCCGACGCCTTCGAGCGCCTTCGCCGGATCCTGCGACGACCCGACCAGCGTGAGCTCGCCCGCGACCTGCGCGAGGCAGGCGCTGCCCCCGTCGCGAGAGAGGACGCGCCCCTCCATGCGGCGGATCGGACCGAGGGTCGCGTCGACCTCGACCTCGTCGTCGTCCTCCCGCTCCGCCTTCACGGGGATCACCTCGCCGACGAACCCCTTCACCGAGACGGCGACCTCGAACTGGCGGAACGGGAGCGGCAGCGAGCGCCAGCTCCCCGTTTCGTCCGTCGTCGCCTCGCAGATGCCCCAGGTCGAGCGATCCTCCAAGCCCGTGAACCGGACCGACGCCCGCGGTATCGGCTGCCCCGCCGGGTCGCGGACGACGCCGTGCAGCACGCAGCCGCGCTTCAGCACCAGGTCGACGCGCGCGGGCAGGTGCGACGCCTCGAGCGCGATGCCGCAGCTCTGCGCGAGCCCCTTCGTCCGCTCGACCGCGCCGACGTCGACCGTCACGCCCGCCGTCAGGCCGGTCACGTGGAAGGTGCCGTCGTCCGCCGTCTGGACGCGCTTGCGATCGCGTCCGTCGAAGGGGCCCGTGAACGCGTCGGGATGGCGCGCCACGTCAATCAGGTTCTCGAAAGATGGACGAGCGTCGCGGACGAGGACCGCGACGAGCGCGCCGCCGACCGGCTCGCCCCGTCCGTCGCGCACCGTGCCGACGAGTACGTCGCCGGCTTCCGCGACCGCCGCGGCCGCCGCCGCGGCCGGAGCTTCCGGCGGTGGCGCGGCGGCGGCCGGATCGACCTCCCGCGTCGGCGTCTCCACCGCGGACTCGGCGGGAACCGGCGTCGGCGCGAGCGGCGGCGCCGTCGCGGGCGCCGTCGGGACGGGCGCCGCCGCGACGTCGCGTGCATGCGCGTCGCCGCTCCGTCGGAATTCGAGCAGCGCCGCGGCGCCCGCCGCGGCGGCGAGCGCGAGGCAGGCGGCCGTGAGTTTCCAGGACATCCATGCCACTCCCATCGTCACGACCGCGAGCGCCGGCGCCTTGGCGAGCACCGCGCGCCGCACGACGCGACGCAACCCAGGATCGAGGAGCCCGACCAGCGCGACGCCGAGCTCGCCCGCTCGGCGCGCACCGTCGCTCTGCTGCGCGCGCCGAGCCACGAGGCGCGCCCGCATCGACTCGAGGCCGCGCTTGATCCGCGTGCGGACGGTCTCGACCGGACAGTCGAGCCGTCGCGCGATCGCGCCGGGCTTCAGGTCGTCGAAGAACCGCAGCAGGAGCACCGTCCGGTACGGCTCCTCGAGCGCGAGCAGGGTCGTCGCGACCTCGCTCTGGAGCGTCGCGCGCGCGACGACCTCGTCGGTCGGCGGCTGCGACTCGGGCGACGCCGAGCTCCTCTCGCGCGCCGAGCGCCGCTCGCTCTCGATCGAGTCGCGTCGAGCAAGGCGGCGCAAGATCGTCGCGAGCCAGGCACGGGCGTGGCCGACCTCGACGGCCGGCCGCTCCAGCGCGACCACGAGCGCCCGCTGCGCGAGGTCGTCCGCGTGCGCCGCGTCGATC
>DASRRB010000354.1:0-15994 GCA_035695985.1 Planctomycetota bacterium
AGTCGGCGATGCCGAAGCGGACCTCCTTCCCCTCCATGTTCCCGCCGCACTGCAGCGCGCCGGCGTGCGCGTCGGCGCCCAGCCGCGCGAAGAGCGGGTTGCCCGACTGCTCGGCCACGGCGCAGAGCACGACGAGCGGCATGAAGATCACCACCATCGCCGCGAGGAGCGCCCGCCCCTGCCGCGGATCGCGGACCATGCGCCCGAAGGTGAAGCAGAGCGCCGCCGGGACCAGGAGGATCGAGAGCAGCTCGAGGAAGTTCGAGGTCGGCGTCGGGTTCTCGAGCGGGTGGGCCGAGTTGACGTTGAAGAAGCCGCCGCCGTTGGTGCCGAGCTGCTTGATCGCGACCTGGCTCGCCGCCGGCCCGAGCGCGATCGTCTGCTCGACGACCGGCTTGCCCTCGGCGTCCTTCAGCGGCTGCAGCAGGTGCGCGTGGGCGTACGGTTCGAACGTCTGCACCACGCCCTGCGAGACCAGCACGACCGCGAGGACCAGCGAGAGCGGCAGCAGGACGTAGAGGGTCGATCGCACCAGGTCGACCCAGAAGTTGCCGACCACCTGCGCGCTCTTGCGTGCGAAGCCGCGGATCAGCGCGACCAGGACCGCGATGCCGGCCGCCGCCGACACGAAGTTCTGGACGGTGAGCGCGAGCATTTGCGTGAAGTAACTCATCGTCGTCTCGCCGCCGTAGCCCTGCCAGTCGGTGTTGGTGGCGAAGCTGACGGCGGTGTCGAACGACGAGTCGGGCGAGACGGCGCCGAGGTGCCCGGGGTTGAACGGCAGCACCCCCTGCAGGCGCTGGAGCGCGTGGACGGCCAGCAGCGAGACGAGGTTGAAGGCGAGGAACGCGCCGGCGTACTCCTTCCAGCCGGTTTCGCGCGCCGCGTCGACGCCGCAGATCCGGTAGATGCCGCGCTCGAGCGGCCCGAGCACGCGGTCGAGTCCGCACGGGCGCCCCTCGAAGACGCGCGCCATGAAGCCTCCGAGCGGCTTCGCCAGCGCGATCAGCACGACGCCGTAGAGCGCGATCTGGACCCAACCCCAGCCGTTCACTCGAACCGCTCCGGCTTCACGAGCGCGACGCCGAGGTAGACGAAGAGCCCGACCGCGACGAGTGCGCCGATCACGTAGAGACCGTTCATGGCGCGCACCTCACAGCCGGTCGCTGAGGCGCGCGACGAACCACTCGCACGCGGCGAAGAAGAGCACGGCGATCAACAAGAGGAGGGCGTCCATGCCGGGACCTCCGGAGCGTCGCGAGCGCGACGTCTGCCTGGGAACTCGGCGAGAACGTAGTCCGACCCCGCATTAAGAACGCGTTCAAACGACCGGTGCGGACGCCTGCGAGCGCCGCGGGCGCGCGCGTCAGAAGCGGGCCGGCTTGGGGCGCGGCGGCTCGGCGACGGTGCGCGGACGCTCCGAACGCGGCGCCTCGTCGGACGGCGTCGAGAACGTGACGGGATCCCACGTGACCTTCGGGTTCCCGTACGGGCCGCCGAAGCGGAACGCGCCGAGCTCGTGCTCGATCGAGGAGAGCAGCCAGCCGATCACGGGACCGATGATCGGAAGGCCGCGCAGCCAGCCGGTGCCGGTCTTCACCTCGGGGTGGAAGTGCATCTCGAGCTGCTCGGGGCCGAGCGTCCCGTCGCCGCGCAGCACCAGCGGCTCGCCCTCGAACTCGACGTCGGAGAGGCGGACGTAGACGCCCTGCAGCGCGAAGTCGAAGCGGCCGCGCTGCCACTTCGGCGGCTCGGGCTTGCCGCTGCCGCCGCCGTCGGCCAGGTCGAAGTCCTCGCGGCTCGATCCCGTGAGGGGGAGCACGGCCGACGAGTAGAGCTTGTCGAAGAGCGGGATGGTCCAGAGCTTGGCGTCGCGCACCTCGACGCGGCCGGCCGCCTCGAGGCTCGGCAGGCCGTGGCCGCGCAGCAGCGAGCGCCCCTTGCAGTGGAAGCGCAGCGCGGCGTCGACGCGGCCGGCGAGGCCGCGCATGCGCGGCGTCTCCTCGCCGAGCAGGCGGCTCACGTCGGCCGACAGGATCTCGAGCTGCCCGTCGATCGGGAGCTCGTCCTTGAGCTCGATGCCGAGGCGGTTGCGGTCGCGCATCAGGCGGCCGCCCGCGAACTCGCCGGCGAGCCACGGCACGGTGAGGCGGCCGTCGGCGAGCAGGACGTCGCTCGTCACGTTGGAGAAGCGCAGCCCGCCGAGGTCGACCGTGATCCCCTCGAGTCGGCCGTCGGCGCGCACGTCGTCGACGCCGTGGCCGTGCTGCTCGTAGTGGAGCGACGAGATCGCGACGCGCCCCGACAGGTCGCGCAGCCCGCCCGTGTAGAGCGTCCAGCCGTCGAGGTCGACCGTGCCAGCGACGTCGAGGCGGTCGACGAACTCGGCTCCGCGCGGCACGTGGAAGCTCACGCGGTAGGCGTCGACGCGCGTGCGGCCGAGCGGGCTCCACGGGGCGAGCGCCGTCCTCTTCTCCGGCCCGAGCACGGGGCCGAGCACGAGCTCGGTCGTCTCGGCGAAGGTGAGGCCGTCGGCGAACAGCGCCACCTCGACGTCGATGCCGCTCTCGTCGACCTTGAACAGGCCGCCGCTCGCGCGCATCGCCGCGCCGCCGAGGCGGCCTTCGAGGCGGTCGAACTGGAAGGTGCCGGCGCCGAGGTCGGCGTGCACCGCGCCGCTCGTCCACTGCAGCGGGAGCGCGATCCACGGGGAGTTGGCGCAGAGCCCCTCGGCAACCGCGTCGGCGCCCTCCGCGGTCGTCGCGCCCACCGGCGCGACGTCGGGGACGACGTCGACGTGCGCCTCGATCGCGCCGGCGCGGCGCGCGATCTCGCAGTCGACGGAGGCGCGGCCGCGCAGCTTGTAGGCCGAGAAGAGCTCGGCGACGTCGGGCGCGACGGCGCGCGTGGCCGCGATCGCCTCGGCGTCGATGCGCAGGCGCCGGCCGACCAGCCGCAGCGAGGCGGGCGCCTCGGCGGCGCTGGCCGGCCCGCCCTCGGTCATGCGGCCGGAGAGCGAGATGCCGCCGCCGAGAGCGCGCGCGGAGAGGCCGGTGCCCGACGCCGTCAGCTCCCACGGCCCGTCGCCGACGTGGTGGATCGCGACGACGCCGCGCAGGCCGGTCATGACGAGCTTCCCGCCGAGCCCTTCGAGGCGCACGTCGGTCGGCGCGACCTCGATCGTGAGCTCGGTCGGGGCGCCGGCCGCGGCCCGCTTCCAGTGCACCTGGAGGTCGACGCGGCCCGACGGCTTGAGCTGCTCGAAGACCTGCGCGAGTCGCGGGTCGGGCAGCGTGCGCAGCGCGGCGAGCAGCTTTTGGTCGAGCGCGACGTCGTGCGCCTCGATGGCGAGCTCGAGCGGCGGCGCGTCGCCGACGATGCCGAGGAAGCCGCGCAGCCGCAGGTTGGTCTCGCCGGCGCCGCCGCGCACGTCGTCGAAACGGATGCGGTCCTTCTCGAAGACGAGCGTGCCGCCGTCGCAGACGAGCGGATAGGGGAAGGGCTGCGGCTCGACCGTGAGCGCCTTGGGGTGCGCCTCGATCTGGAGATCGAGCTCGTCCTGCACGTCGAAGCGCGCGACGGCGTCGAAGGTGCCGCGCAGCCGGAGCAGGTCGACGACCTCGCGGACGACCGGCCCGACCTCCTTCACGGCGGCGGCGATCAGCTCCTCGTCGACCGGCGCGTCGAACGCGGAGACCGTGCCGGTGACGCGGTCGAGGACGATCTTCGCCGAGGACTCGACGCGCGCGCCGCCGCGCGTGAACCCGGTGACGCGCTCCCAGGCGGACTCCTCCATGCCGACGGCGACGCGGCCGCGGATCGACTCGACGCGCATCGGCAGGCCGTGGCGGCGGCCGTCGTCGGAGAGGAAGCCCTCGAAGAGGAGCGCGTTGTCCTCGAGCTCGAGGTCGAGCGCGAGGTGCGGCGTCTCCCCCGCCAGCGCGTCGATGGTCGCCGTGACCGAGTAGCGCCCCTCGGGATGCAGCGCGTCGTCGACGACCTTGCCGACGCGGTCTTCCTGCAGGGCGACATGGAGCTCTTCGTCGCCGACCGCCGAGTCGACGTGCACGACGAGGTGGGCGGCGGCGCGGCTCGCGAGATCGCGCACCTCGCCCGAGATGCGCACCGCGCCCGGACCGTGGCGTCCGGTGAGCCCGGGCATGCGAACCTCGTCGCCGCGCAGCTCGACCCGGCCGCGCAGTTCGGACAGGGTCACGGGGAACGCCGGCGAGCGGAACGCGACGTCCTGCAGGTCGACGTCGGCCTCGACGCGGGCGGCCGCGCCGAACGTCACGCGCACCTCGCCCGACGCGCGCCCCTTCACTTCGTTGCGCTTCAGCACGTCGGCGATGGCGGGCGCGACGGCGCCGCGCAGCGCGTCGAGGTCGAGCGCGAGCGCGTCGTCGACGCGGACGTCGAGACGCTCGAGGCCGGCGGGGCTCCCGCGCCCGCGCACGCGCACGGGCGCGAGCCCGCCCGCGACGACCTCGGCGCTCGCGTCGAAGCGGCGCTGCGGCTGCGGCACGACCACGAGGTTGCGCACCTCGAGGGCGCGCGCGACCTTCTCGCCGACGACGCCGGCGAGCTTCTCGTGCAGCGGGCCGGATCCGTCGAGCTCGACGTGCGCGGCGGTCACCCGCACGCGCGGCAGCGCGTCCGCGGAGGCGCGGCTCGCCGACGACGACGGGAGCTCGAAGGCGCCGTCCGGCCGCTCGCGCACGACGAGGTGCACGTCGGTGGCGACGACCGCGACGAGGCGCGGCGGCGCCAGCCCGAGCTCGAGCGCGACGCGCGGCACGGCGAGGAACGGCGCCGGCGCCGGCGGCAGCACGGCGGCGACGTCGTGCAGCACGAGCACGAACGGCCAGGAGAGCTCGAGCCGGCCGATCGTCACCTCGGCGCCGAGCGCGCCGCCGGCGATGCGCGCGACGATCCGCTCGGGGACGCGCAGGAGGCGCAGGGTCGCGGCCAGCGCGAGGAGCGCCGCGACCACGACCAGGAGCCGCCGGACGCGGCTGCGCCGGCGCTGCTTCACGGGTGCCTGCGTCGCCGTCGAATCCAAGAGGCGAGGAACCTCCGAGCCGGCAGGACGAGCGTCAGGCGTGGGCGGCGAGCGGGCGTCCGGGGCTGCGTCGCGCGGAATGGTAGACGCGGGCGACGCGCCGTCCGAGCGCGCAGAAGACCGCGTAGGGGATGGTCCCGGCGGCGCGGGCCAATTCCTCGGCGGCGATCTGCTCGTCGCCGTCCTTCCCGATCAGCGTCACCGGATCCCCCACCTTGAGCCCGCGCACGTGCCCGACGTCGAGCATCGTGTAGTCCATCGACACCCGGCCCACGATGGGGGCCGGCGTGCCGCGCACCAGCACGCGGCCGGCGCCCGCGAGCGACCAGGGCAGTCCGTCGTTGTAACCGATCGGCAGGGTCGCGATCCGCGTCTTGCGCGGCGCGGCGAAGAGGCGGTCGTAGCCGATCGTCGTGCCGGCCGGGACGTCCTTCAGGAAGATCACCTGCGTCTGCAGCGAGAGCACCGGCTTCAGGCGCTCCGACGCGCTCCCGGCGTCGGCCGGCCGCACGCCGTAGAGCGCGAGCCCCGGCCTCACCATGTCGAGCTCGGCGTCGAGGCTCGAGAAGAGGACCGCCGACGAGGCGGCGTGGTAGAGCGGCGCGCCGAGCCCCTCGCGCGTGATCGCCGCGCGGACGCGCAGGAACGCGTCGAGCTGGCGGCGATTCTGCGGATCCGCGCGGGACGACGACCCGGCGAAGTGCGTCGCGACCCCCTCGAGCTCGAGGTCGCGCGAGCGCGCGATGCGGCGCGCGAGCGCGAGCGCGCGCGACGGCAGGACGCCGAGGCGCCCCATGCCGGTGTCGACCTTCAAATGGACGCGGCAGCGGCGGCCCTGGCGGCGCGCCTCGCGTTCGAGCCGGTCGATGCGCGACTCGGAGTGGATGCAGACCGAGAGGTCGTGCGCGACCACCCTCTCCTGCTCGCCGTCCACGATCGCGCCGAGGATCAGGATCACGCCGCGCACGCCGGCCTCGCGCAGCTCGAACGCCTCGCCCGAGTCGCCGACGCCGAACGCGTCGACGCCGATCGTCTGCAGCTCGCGCGCGATCGCGACGGCGCCGTGGCCGTACGCGTCGGCCTTCACGACCGCCATCAGGCGGGTGGTCGGCGCGAGACGGTTCCGCAGCAGCGCGACGTTGTCGCGCAGGTGATCGAGTCGGATGTCGGCCCAGACGCGGTGCGGCCAACCACTCTGCGGTGCATTCACGAGCGGGCTTCGAGCCTCCGTTCCGCTTCGGACGGACGCAGGTACACGGGAAGGACGGTCGGGATCCGGTCGCGTTCGCCCCGCAGGAAGCGCTCGCGCGCGAGCCTCAGGATGCCGGACGCCTGTGTCCGCGCGTCGGGGATCGACGGCGTGACGCCCAGCATCCGGCAGCCGTCGCCGATCCAGACCGCCTCCGCCGGCAGCTCCGGACGGATGTCGTCCGGCGCGCCGATGACCGGCCCCTGGACCACTCGCGGCAACCCTCCCTGCCAGCGATAGACCGCCGCGTACACTTCGCCCTGCTTCGCGTCGACGAGGGTCACGACCGGCCGGGCCTGCCAGCCCGATTCCAGCGCGAGCGCCGTCATCGAGCCGATCCCCAGCAGCGGCACTTCCCACGTCCACGCCAGCGTGCGCGCGACGGTCACCCCGATCCGAAGTCCCGTGTACGAGCCAGGCCCGATCCCAACCGCCACATAGTCGGGCCGGCGAAGCCCAGCCGTTTTCAGCAGGCTCTCGATCGAGGGAAGCAGGAGTTTGCCGTGGGCCAGCCCCTCGGTAAAGCGCACGGTGCGCGGCGGATCGACGTCGTCGAGCGCGACGGTGCCCACGTCCGACGAGGTCTCGATCGAGAGGCCGACGGCGATGCGACCCACGGGGCTCTCCTCTTTGGAGTCGCCGCTTCCGACGAGGACCGCCGGAAAAGGACGGCTCACCGAGCGCCGATCGCCTGCTCGAGATGGCTCGCGAGCGACTGCGCCAGCGCGGCGACCAGGCTCGCGTCCGTCCCTTCCACCATCACCCGGAGCACCGGTTCGGTGCCCGAGTAGCGGACGACGATGCGACCCGATCGACCGAGCCTCTCTTCGGACGAGGAAAGGATTTCCTTGAATCCGGGGATCGTCCCCAGGGGAGGACGGGCGCGGACCCGCACGGCGCGCAGGATCTGCGGGGCCGGCGCGAAGCCCTCCGCCGCCCGGGAGAGGGGGATCGCGCGCCGGCGCAGGAGCTCCGCCACGCGCAGCGCCGTGTAGAGCCCGTCGCCGAGGAAATCGAGGTCGGCGCCGAAGATCACGTGGCCCGACGGCTCGCCGCCCAGGACGAGCCCCTTTTCCTTGAGCGCGGCCGAGACGTGGCGGTCCCCCACCGGCGTGCGCAGCAGCGCGATGCCGCGCGCCTGCAGGAACGTCTCGAGGCCGAAGTTCGACATGACGGTGCCGACGACGGTGCGGGGGTCGAGCTTGCCGCGCTCGAGGAGGTCGGCCGCCAGCAGCGCCAGCGTCGCGTCGCCGTCGAGGACGCGGCCGCCCTCGTCGGAGAAGAGGCTGCGGTCGGCGTCGCCGTCGACGGCGAGGCCGAAGTGGGCGCCGCTCTCCTTGGTGAGCGTGGCGACGCGCTCGGGGTGGAGCGAGCCGAAGCCGTCGTTGATGTTCTTGCCGTCGGGGCGGTCGCCCGTGACGGTCACTTGCGCGCCGGCCTTGCGGAAGAGCGCCGGTCCGACCGCGTGCGCGGCGCCGTGCGCGAGGTCGAGCGCGACCGAGAGCCCGCGCAGGTCGGGCCGGCCCGCGGCCGCGAGCAGGTGGTCGACGTAGCGCTCCGCGCCGTCGGCGCGCCGCTCGATCGCGGCCGCGCCGCCGCCCGCGATCGGCGGGCAGGCGCGCCAGCGCTCCTCGACGAAGCGCGCCTCGGCGTCGCCGAACTTCGCGCCGTGTCCGGTGAAGATCTTGATGCCGTTGTCGGCGGCGGGATTGTGCGAGGCGGAGATCACGGCGGCGCAGCTCGCGCCGTAGTCGTCGATCAGGAGCGCGAGCGCCGCGGTCGGCAGCACGCCGAGGTCGATCGCGCGGATGTTGCGGCGCGCGAGGCCGCTGGCGAGCGCGCGCGTGATCTCCTCGCGGCTCGCACGCGTGTCGCCTCCGATCAGCGCCGGCTTGCCGGCGTCGCCGTGCGCCTCGAGCCATTCGCCGAGCGCGACGCCGAGCCGCGCGACGCTCTCGGGCGCGAGCGGCCCTTCGCCCGCCCGGCCGCGCACGCCGTCCGTCCCGAAGAGCGGCTCAGGGGTCATTGCCGCCGCCCTTCTTCTCCTTGTCGTCGGGGCCGCGCGGCGCCCCCTCCGGCCGCTTCCAGCTCACCTCGACCTGGACGTCGCGCTGTCCGTCGGCGAACGCCACGTCGAGCCCGTCGGGGAAGTCCTTGAAGCGGACGATGTGCACCGGCAGCGTCGTCCGGTCGACGATCGCCTCGTGCGCGCGCACGACCAGCTCGACGCTCTGCTTGGCGAGCTCCACCTTGAGCTTGTCGACGCCCGCGCCGCTCACCTGCGTGTCGGGCACGTAGATCTGCAGGCCGACGCGCAGCTCGCCGTTCACCGCCTTGGCGAGCTCGAGGCGCCAGCCGTCGCGCGCGCTCTTCCCGTCGCCGCCCTGGCGCAGCCGGTCCTCGTCGAAGAGCACCTGCACCGGCAGCTCGAAGCGGCCGTCGGCGCCCGGCAGCGCGATCATGCGGCGCGCGAAGTCGGCCGACACGGTGACGGCGTCGAGCACGCCCCCCTTCGCGTCGAGCAGGCGCAGCGTGCTGTTCCATTCGGCTTTGAGGCGCAGTGGCTGCGTGCTGCTCGGCGAGCGGCCGTCGAGCGTGAACTTCTCGAAGAGCTCGGAGCGGCGCAGCTTCACCGACTCGATCGAGTTGTGCGGCCCGACCAGGCGCACGTCGCGCGGCTTGAACGTCACGCGCGGCGACTTCTGGTCGTAGCCCGGCGCGAGCGGGCCGACGAAGTCGACGTCGCCCGGCTCGAGCGTGAGGTCGAGCGCCTCCTCGGCCTCGACGTTGAAGCGCAGGCGCGGCGAGAGCTCGACGCGCGCGCCGGCGCCGAGCTCCGCGACGAGCGATTCGGCCCCCTCGAAGTCCTCCGCCGCCGGCGTGAGCGGCCCCTCCTTGCCGAGCCGCCACACGAAGAGGTGGCGGCGCGCCTTCGCGCGCTCGATCGCGTCGCGCGCGGCATGGATCTGCAGCGTCGCGCTGTGCGGCTTGTCCGAGTTCGCGACGATCAGCGGCTTGCCGCCGCCGGCGCGCTGGACCACCAGCAGGAACGAGCCGGCCTCGCGGTCCTTCTCCCCTTCGAGCTCGGACTCGTCGACGTACCGGATCGGGATGCTCAGCGTGTCGTCGGTCTGCACCTGCTTGTCGAGCACCTCGAACAGCACGAGCGCGAAGACGAGCGCGAGCAGCTTGCGCCCCGCGTCGTGCGTGAAGACGCCGACCAACCCGCGCAGGACGCGCTGGACGTTCACGACTCGGCCTCCGCCTCGCCCGGCGGGCTCGCGAGCGCTTCGTCGATCATGCGCGCGAGGTCGCGGGGCGTCCGCACGCGCTGCAATTCGCCGCGTACCGCGACGGCGATGTTGCCGGTCTCCTCCGAGACGACGACCGCGATCGCGTCGGTGTCCTCGGTGACGCCGACGGCGGCGCGGTGGCGCGTGCCGTAGTCGCTGCCGATGTCGGGGTTCTCGCTCAACGGCAGCAGGCAGCCGGCCGCCGCGATGCGGCCGTCGCGGATCAGCACGGCGCCGTCGTGCAGCGGGCCGCCCTGCTGGAAGATGCTCTCGAGCAGCTGCGGCTGCAGCTCGCAGTCGAGGTGGACCGAGCCCTCCATGAAGGTGGAGAGCCCGGTCGAGCGCTCGATCGCGACCAGCGCGCCGACCTTGCGGCGGCTCATGCGCTCCGCCGCCTCCGAGATGATGCGGCCGAGCGTGGCGGAGCGCGGCGCGAGGCGGCCGAAGGCCGGGTTCTCGCCCAGCCGCGTGAAGGCGCGCCGGAGCTCGGGCTGGAACAGGATCACGAGCGAGACGACCAGGATCGTGAGCGACGGCGAGAGCAGCTGCAGGTGCGGCAGCGACAGGCCGATGCGCCCGAAGAGGATCTGCGCCGCGAGGTAGAGCGTGAAGCCGGCGATGAGCAGGCCGCGCAGGATGCCGAGCCCGAGCGAGCCGCGCATGAAGCGCAGCACCACGTAGATCCCGAGCCAGAGCACGAGCAGCTCGAACAGCGGCCCGATCCCGAGCAGGTTGCGCAGCAGATCGCGCAGGTCGTTCACGGCGGCGACGCTCCCGCTCCGGCCGAGCTCCCGTCCCGCTCCCGTCCGCGCAGGGCCGCCAGCACGCGCACCACGTCGACCGATCCGGCCACGTCGTGCACGCGGACCAGCTCGCAGCCCGCCTCGCACGCCGCGGCCGTCGTCGCGAGCGTGGCGGCGTCGCGCTCCTGCGCGCCCCGGCCGGTGAGCGTCCCGAGGAAGCTCTTGCGCGAGGCGCCGAGCATGACCGGGAAGCCCAGGCTTCGCAACGCGAGCAGCCCGCCGACCAGGTCGAGGTTGTCCTGCAGACGCTTGCCGAAGCCGATGCCCGGGTCGAGGACGACCGAATCGGCCGCGACGCCGGCCCGCTGCGCCGCGCTCGCGGCCGAAAAGAGCGCCTCTGCGACCTCGGCGAGGCAGCAGGCGTAGGCGGGCGCGTCCTGCATGGTCGCCGGCGCCCCGCGCCGGTGCATGAGGATCAGGCCGGCGCCGCTCTCCGCGACGACCTGCCCGAGCACGGGGTCGTCGGCGAGCGCGCTCGTGTCGTTCACGGCGGCGGCGCCGGCCGCGAGGGCCGCGCGCGCGACCGCCGCCGACGTGGTGTCGACGACGATCGGGACGGCGACGCGCGCGACGAGGCGCTCGATCACCGGCAGGATGCGCTCGAGCTGGACCGCGGCCGGCACGCGCTCGGCGCCCGGCCGCGTCGACTCGCCGCCGACGTCGACCAGCGCGGCGCCGGCGCGCGCGAGCGATTCGCCGTGCTCGACCGCGGCGGCGACGTCGATCCAGCGGCCGCCGTCGGAGAAGGAGTCGGGCGTGACGTTCAGGACGCCGACGACGGCCGGACGCGCCGGGTCGAGCGCGAGCGTCGTCGTGCCGCCGGTGCGCGCGCGGATCCGCCAGCGGCGCGCGGAAAGCGGCGCGCGCAGCGCGGCGCTCAGTGCCTCGGCGAGCGGGTCGTCGCCGGCGCGCCGCTCGATCTCCGTGAGCGACGCCTGCAGCAGGCGGTCGCCCGCGCGCCCGCCGGCGACCGGACGGACGGAGCGCTCGCACCACGCCGGGAGCGGCCACGGCGGCTCGGCGAGCGCGAGCAGGAAGGCGGCGCGGCGATCGGCCGGCGCGGCCGCGCCGGCCGCCCCGCCGGCGAGCCGCCGCAGGAGCGCCGCGGCGCCCAGCCCCGGCGAGAGCTCGTCGACCGCGACCACGCACGGAGGGAAGCGCAGCCCCGCTCGTGCGTACGCGGGCGCTCCGGTCATGGCACCGCGGGCTCTCCGGCCGGCGGCAGCCCCTCTTCGGGCCGCGAGAGCGTGCGCGCGCGCGCATCGGCGCCCGCGTCGGCGCGCGGCGGCTTGGGCTTGGGCGGCGGGAGCGGATGGCTGCGGTCGTAGCGGGCGCGCGCCTCGTCGGGCGTCGCGCCTTCGAGCATCGCGGCGACCTCCTCGGCCTGGATCGTCTCGAACTTGAGCAGCGCCGCCGCGATGCGCTCGAGCGCTTCCTTGTGCTCGATGACGGTGGCCTTGGCCTGCTGGTAGCAGTCGTCGAGGATGTGCCGCACCTCGGCGTCGATGAGCTTCGCCGTCTCCTCGCTGTAGTTCTTGTTGCGGACGATCTCGCCGCCGAGGAAGACGGCGTCCTGCTCGGCGTAGTTCACCAGGCCGAGCTTCTCGCTCATGCCGAAAAGCGTGACCATGTTGCGGGCGACCTCGGTCGCCTTCTTGATGTCGTCGTAGGCGCCCGAACTGATGTCGCCGCAGAAGAGCTCCTCGGCGATGCGGCCGCCGAACGCGAAGCAGATCTCGCCGAGCATCTGGTTCTTGCCGCGCGTGTAGCGGTCCTTCTCCGGCAGGATGAAGGTCGCGCCGAGCGACATGCCGCGCGGGACGATCGTCACCTTGTGCAGCGGCTCGACGCCGGCGTGCAGGTGGCCGACGAGCGCGTGGCCCGCCTCGTGGTACGCGGTCTTCTTGCGCTCCTTCTCGTCCTGGTTGCGGCCCGTCTTCTCGCGGCCGAAGCGGACGCGGTCGCGCGCCTCCTCGAAGTCGGCGAGGTTCACGCGGTCCCGACCCAGGAGGGTGGCCCTTAACGCCGCTTCGTTCACGAGCGACGCGAGCTCGGCGCCGCTGAAGCCCGGCGTCGCGCGCGCGACCACCGACAGGTCGACGTCGGAGTCGATCGGGACATGGCGCACGTGGACCTTGAGGATCGCCTCGCGGCCCTTCACGTCGGGCAGGTCGATCACGATCTGGCGGTCGAAGCGGCCCGGCCGCAGCAGCGCGGGGTCCAGCACGTCCGGCCGGTTCGTCGCGGCGACGAGGATGATCCCCTCGTCGGTCTCGAAGCCGTCCATCTCGACCAGGATCGCGTTCAGCGTCTGCTCGCGCTCGTCGTGGCCGCCGCCGAGCCCGCTGCCGCGCCGGCGTCCGACCGCGTCGATCTCGTCGAGGAAGATGAGGCAGGGCGTCTTCTCGCGCGCCTGTCGGAAGAGGTCGCGCACGCGCGACGCGCCGACGCCGACGAACATCTCGACGAAGTCGGAACCACTGATGGAGAAGAAGGGAACGTTCGCCTCGCCGGCGATCGCCTTGGCGAGCAGCGTCTTGCCGGTGCCGGGCGCGCCGACGAGCAACACGCCCCGTGGAATGCGGGCGCCGATGCGGGAGAAGCGCGCCGGGTCCTTCAGGAACTCGACGATCTCCTTCACCTCGTCCTTGGCCTCGTCGATGCCGGCGACGTCCTCGAAGGTGATGCCGGTGCGCTCCTTGCCGATCAGCGTCGCGCGCGCGCGGCCGAACGAGAGCACGCCGCCCGCGCCGCCCGGCGAGCGCATCTGCCGGAAGATGAAGAACCAGAGCACGCCGAAGATCAGCAGCCACGGCACGAGGTTGATGAGCAGCGTCATCAGGAACGTGTTCTCGGGCTCGTACTTGAAGCCGCCGAGCGGCACGCCGCGCCGCTCGATCGTCACCTTGAACTTGTCGAGCGCGCCCTGGATCACCGGGATGTCGACGGTCGCGCCCTTGACCGGCTCGATCAGGCAGCGCGCCCGCGGCTCGTTGCCCTCGTAGTAGTCGACCACCAGCCGGTCGCCGTGCTGCGGGTCGACCGACGGGACGATCCACGCCTTGCTCGCGCGCACGCTCGGGCTGGCGAGCTTCTCGAGCAGCTTCGCCTCGTCGAGCCGCGACGGCGGACGGTTGAGCAGGTCGCGCAGCTCGGGCGCGAAGGTCCTCATCTCGTCCGGGGGAAGGTCGACCTTGTAGTGCTCGGTGCGCGGCACGTTGTCGGTGCCGGACGTGACGTACTCGCCTTCGAGGGCGCGCTCGCCCAGCTGCTTCGCCGTCTTGACGTCGCCGGCGTAGAGGTGGCCGAGGAACTCGTCGTAGTCGAGCGGCTTCGCGAGCGCGTTGGTGAAGGTCTGGTAGAGCAGGACGCCGGCGAACAGGACGCCGAGGAACATGACCACGGAAGGCAGCCCGCCGCGGCGCGGCCGCTTGCCGTTGGCGCCCTTCTTCCCGTTCGGATCGTCACGCGTTTCGTTCATGGTTCCCTCGTTCGACGGTCCGCCCGCGCCCACGGAGGCGTCGAGGCGGACGCGGCGCGGGTCGCGCTTTCAGTGCGACCCGCCAGGCGGCACCGGCGCCTCGCCGCGCGCCGAGCCGCGCGCCTCCGCGGAGGCGCGTGGAAAGTCACCCTCCAGGCCGTCGGCGATCCGGCGCGCCAGGTTGACGAACGACGTGTTCGCCGCCGTCTGCACCGTCTCGCCGTTCGCCGGCACGAAGGCCGCCCGATAGCGCACCGTGAAGGTCCGGACCAGATCGCCCGTCTTCGCGTCCTTCACGTCGATCCGGACGCGCGTCACCGTCGACGACTCGTTCACCGCGTCCGTCTTGCTCTCGGTCAGGACGTGCTGCTCGAAATCGACGATCGTGCCCTCGAGGACGATATCGGCACGCTCCCGCGGCGCGATGGAGATTCCAGGCCGGGCGGCGAGCTCCTTCTCGACCTCGCGCGTGAGGCCGACCTCGAAATCGCGCCAGAAGGTCTGGTTCTGGAACATCGGGACGCAGACCTGCTGCGAATCGTGGCGGCCGAGCGGCCCGGCCGAGTAGCCGCACCCCGCCGCGAGCCCCGCGAGCGCGAGCGCGATCGGCGCCGCGCTTCTCACCGCGCGGCGCCACGTCGCCGCGCACTTCATCGATAACCCTTCTCGGTGCCGAGCCGGTCGATCATCCAGTCGCCCGACTCGTTCGCGCCGAGCTTCAGCGTGTCGAGCGAGTTGAGCGAGAGGTCCCAGAGCGGGTGCTTCGCGATCTCGGCGCGCGCTTCGTCGGCCGCCTTCGTGCCGGGGTAGGCGAGCGCGACGTTGGCGAAATGGATGCGCGCGCCCGTCTCCTGGTCGCGCTGCAGGTAGAGGTGGGCGATCTTGAGCTCGCTGAGCGCGATCTGCTCGTCGACCCACGCGATCTCGGCGCGGGCGTCGTTCACGCGCTGGCCGTTGGGCCGCTCGGAGAGGTAGCGCCGGTACTCCGTGGCGGCGCGCAGCAGCGTGCGCGCCTCGTAGCCGCCGCCGCGCGTGTCGAGCCGCCAGCACTCGGCGCGGCGGTAGGCGGCGAGGTCGGCCCATTCCGATTCGGGGTAGCTGCGCGCGAGCTGCTGGTAGAAGACGACCGCGTCCTCGTACTCCTTGCGCTCGTAGCGGTAGGCGGCGAGCGCGGCGAGCGCGTCGTCGGCCTTCGAGCTGTTCGGGTAGCTCGACGCGAACTCGCGCATCACCTCGGCGCCGCGCTCGCGGCCCGAGAAGAGGTCGTGGAAGACCGGCCACGGCGAGCGCGACAGGTACTCGACGCCGATCGCGTAGACGTGCTCCTCGATCTTCGGCACGAACTGCGAATACGGGTAGTCGTGCAG
Organism: Planctomycetota bacterium; assembly: GCA_035695985.1. GTDB lineage: Bacteria > Planctomycetota > B15-G4 > B15-G4 > SIAN01 > DASRRB01. The sequence continues at coordinate 15,256 of DASRRB010000354.1, forward strand.
CAGCGTCTGGTAGTGGCGGAACGCCTTCACCCAGTCCGCGTCGGCGTAGTGCGCCTCGCCGGCGAGGTAGAGCGCCTCCTGCTTGCGCCCCGAGTCGGTCGACCGCTCGATCAGCGCCTCGGCGCATTCGACGGCGCGGTCGACGTCGCCCGCGGCGAGCGTGGTTCGCGCCTCCTCGAGCAGGTGGTTCTCCGCGATCTCGTCGACGTCCTTGCCCGAGCTCGAGCATGCGGCGAGCAGGAGCGCGGCGGCGAACGACGGGCGGCGGAGATCAGCCACGGGTCGGGCTCCTCCGTCGCGGCGGCGCGGCGCGCGTCGGGGCGCGCGCCCCCGCCCCCTCGCCGTGCCACGCGAAGTGGTCGTCGAGCAGCCGGCGCGCGCGCCGCTGCGCCGCGGCCGACGGCGTGACGACGCGCTGGAGCGGCTGCTCGCCGAGCGCGAGGAGCAGCGCCCCGGCCGCGGCGTCGAGCGGGCTCCCCTCGTCAGCGGTGCGCCGGCACGCGACGCAGACGGCGCCGCCCTCGGCCGCGACGAAGCGCGCGAGCGCGTGCGGCGTGCCGCACCGGACGCACTGTCGCACCACCGGCTCGATGCCGTGCAGCCGCGCGAAGCGCAGGTCGAAGGAGAGCAGCAGCAGCTCGAGCCGCTCGCGCTCGACCGTCTCGGCCGCCTGCAGCGCGCGGTCGAAGAGGTGGAAGGTCTCGCCCGCGCCGTGGCCCGGCAGCTCGAAGCGGACGAC
>DASRRB010000355.1:0-2935 GCA_035695985.1 Planctomycetota bacterium
GGTCGGCGGGCGCGGCGTCGAGCTCGCCGCCGGGAGCGCGGTCCGGCGCGCCGAGCTCTTCGTCGCCCTCGACGTCGACGGCGCCGGCGACACGGCGCGCGTGCGCCTCGCCTCGGCGGTCGAGCGCGACTGGCTCCCGCCCGAGCAGCTCTCGACGCGCGACGAGCTCTCCTTCGACGCGGCGCGCGAGACGGTCGTCGCGCGGCGCACGACGCGCTTCCTCGACCTGCCGGTCGACGAGCGGCCGATCGCGGCGCCGGCCGACGACGCGACGGCGCAGCTCCTGGCGGCGGCCGCCGGCGAGGACGTGGCGCGTGCGCTCGGGCTTGCGCGTGACGACCTCGCCGGATTCGCCGCGCGCACGACCTGCCTCGCCGAGTGGATGCCCGAGCTCGCGCTGCCGCGCATCGACGAAGCGTTCTGGCGCGCCCTGCTGCCCGAGCTCTGCGCGGGGAGAAAGAGCTTCGCGGAGCTGCGCGCGCTTCCTCTGGTCGAGAGCGCGCGCGGCCGCCTCACGCACGTGCAGCTGCGCGCGCTCGAGCTCCACGCGCCCGAGCGGCTCACCGTGCCGAGCGGGAGCTCGATCCGCCTCGACTACCTGCCGGGCCAGGCGCCGGCGCTCGCGGTCCGCATCCAGGAGCTGTTCGGTCTGGCGGAGACGCCGCGCGTCGCGAGCGGGCGCGTGGCGGTCGTGCTCCATCTGCTCGCGCCGAACCACCGCCCGCAGCAGGTCACGCGCGACCTCGCGAGCTTCTGGTCGAACACCTATCCGAAGATCCGCGGCGAGCTGCGTGCGCGATATCCCAAGCACGCGTGGCCCGACGATCCGCGCAGCGCGCAGCCGCAGCGCGGCGCGCGCCGGCGCCGCTGACGCATGGCCTGGAAACACAATCGGCGCGACGAACCGAGCGGTCCGCCGCGCCGACGTTCACTGACGTTGAAGCGAGTGGATCAGTGGCTCGTGCGACCCGTGGTCGTGCGGCCGGGACCGGTCGCCGAACCACCGGGCATGCCGCCGCGACCCGGAGCACCGCGACCACCCGACTTCCCGCCCGTGCGCGTCGTGCCGCCGGTGAGGGAGGACGTGGTCGAGTTGCTGTTGCCGTCGAAGCTGCCGACGTAGTCGGACGCGACGGTGATCGTGACCAGCAGGGCGAGAGAAGCGAGAGAACCCTTCATGAGACTCTCCAATGGGACGGTTCAGGGGGGACTGACCGACAGAGTCGACTCACGAAGTGCTGCCACACTCCGTTCGCCGGTGGGCGGGGATGGTACCGGGGGTCCGGGAAGGGGTCCAGGGTGAGCACCGATCCGGGCGCGTCCCGGGCAGGATGGGGCTCGACATGGGGAATCCACTGAGTCTGCAGCTCGCGACGTTCGTGGTTCATTCGTTCGCCGCGCCGGCGTTCGCGTTCGTCGCGGCGGCGCAGGAGGCTCTGCCGGTGCCGGCGACGCCGCCTGCCGAGCTGCGCGTTCAGCGGTGGCGCGAGGACCTCGCGTTCCTCGCGAAGGAACTTCCTGCGCGCCACAAGAACCTCTTCTTCCAGCTCCCCAGGGAGGAGTTCGAGGCCGCGGTCGAGGAGCTCGACGAAGCCGTCGCGCGCCGCTCCGACGACGAGCTCGTGGTCGAGTTCATGCGGATCGTCGCGAGCGCCGGCGACGGCCACACGTCGGTGCAGCCGGGCCGCGGTCCGGTCGCGTGGACGCGCCTCCCGATCCGGCTGAAGAAGTTCAGCGACGGCCTGCGCGTGGTCGCGATCGCGCGCGGCCGCGAGGCGGCGCTCGGCGCCGAGGTGAGCGCGGTGGGGGGCGTGCCGGTCGACGAGGCGTGGCGGCGCGTCGCGTCGATCGTCGCGCACGAGAACGAGTCGGCGCTCGCCGCCTTCGCGCCGGGCGACTTCGAGGTGCCCTTCCTGCTGCACGGGCTCGGGCTGGCGCCGGACGGGGCGCACGCGTCGTTCCGGGTGCGCGACGACGCCGGCAAGGAGAGCGAGCTCGACCTCGACACGACGCCGTCGCCGAACACGGCGCTCGGACTCGTGACGGCGCAGACGAAGGAGAAGACGCCGCTCTGGCAGTCGCACCCCGACGCCACCTACTGGTTCGAGTGGGTCGAGTCGTCGAAGCTTCTCTACCTGCAGTACAACGCGTGCCGCAACGACGCGGCGAAGCCGTTCGCGGAGCTCTGCTCCGAGCTCTTCGCGGCGGCCGACGCGCACGAGGTCGAGCGCTTCGTCGTCGACGTGCGCCGCAACGGCGGCGGCGACTCGACGGTGATCGCGCCGCTCTTCCAGGGGCTCGGCGCGCGCCGGAAGCTGCGCGCGAAGGGGCGCCTCTTCGTGGCGATCGGCCCCGCGACCTTCTCCTCCGCGATGATGAACGCGCTCCAGATGCGCGCGGGCTACGGCGCGCTGCTGGTCGGCGAGCCGACGGGAGGGAAGCCCAACGCCTACGGCGAGGTGAAGTCGTTCGAGCTGCCCCACAGCAAGCTGCTCGTGCAGTACTCGACCCAGTACTTCGAACAGGTGCCGGGCGATCCCGCCTCCGTCGAGCCCGACGTGGTCGCGCCGCTCTCCTGGGCGCACTGGTCGGAGGGCCGCGATCCGGTTCTCGAAGCGGTGCTCGCGCGCGAGCCGTCGGCGAAGTGACGCGCAAGCGCCCTCGGAGTCACCCCGCCCTGACGTCGAGCTCGAGCGTCGCCTCGGTCTTCATCTGGTTCGCGATGATGCAGTACTTCTTCGACTTCACGAGCAGGTCCTTCGCCGCCTCGACGTGCTCGGCCGCGACGGTCACGGAGACGTGCAGCTTCACCTCGGTGAAGACGATGCCGAGCGCCGTCTTCTCGAGCTTGGCGCTCGCCTGGGTCGTGAACGTCTTGGCCTGGATGCCCGGCCGCGCCGAGAGCGCGAGCCACGTCCCGCGGTAGCAGAGCTGC
>DASRRB010000356.1:0-6607 GCA_035695985.1 Planctomycetota bacterium
CCGATCGGGCAGCGTCTCGTTCGACGAGCCGCTGCGGTAGCCCTGCAGGTCGAGCGCCACGTAGACGAAGCCGGCGTCCTTGACCGCGCGGACCGCCGCGTCGCGCCGCGCGAAGAGGCGCTCGAGGTCCTGCGGCGGGACCTCGATGCGCGCCGCGTCGTCGTGGAAGCGGACGCGCACCGACGCGAAGCCGAGCCGTTTCACCGCCGCCTCGGCGCGGCCGATCCGGTCGAGGCGCGGCACGGTGACCGCCGTGCCGTACGGGATGCGCGAGGAGAGGCAGGCGAGCGCCGGCTTGTCCCAGTTCCGCAGTCCGAGCGCGCGCGCGAGCGCGCGCACGTCGGCCTTGGTGAAGCCCGCCTCGAGCAGCGGATGGCGGACGCCGGCGTCGTCGGCCGCCTGCGCGCCCGGCCGGAAGTCGCCGCGGTCGTCGAGATTGAGACCGTCCGCGACGCTCTCGAGGCCGCGCCCCTTCGCCCACGGGACGAGCTTCGCGTAGAGCTCGCTCTTGCAGAAGAAGCAGCGGTTCGAGGGGTTGGCGGCGTAGTCGGGGTCGGCGAGCTCGTCGGTCGCGATCTCCTCGAGCGGCGCGCCGATCGCCCGCGCGAGCGCGCGCGCCTCCGCGAGCTCGCCCGGAGGCAGCGACGCCGAGACGCCGATCACGCCGACGGCGCGGTCGCCGAGACGGTCGTGCGCGACCTTCAGCACGAGCGTCGAGTCGACGCCGCCGGAGAAGGCGACCGCGACGCCGCGCAGCGCATCGACGCACGCGTGCAGCCGCGTGACCTTCATGGGATCGGGCACGGGATCGGGCGCGGAATCGCTCTTCGTCGCTTCCATGGGAAGGCGCGACTCTAGCCGACGCGCGTCACTTGCCCGGCTCGGGGCGGGCGAGGAGGCCGCGCTCCCGCAGCACGGCGTACGCGGTGCGCGCGACCTCCCAGCGCGCGGTCGCGCGCTTCGACGTGAACTCGGCGATCTTGCGCTCGCTGCCCGCGTCGTCCTGCTGGAGCGTGTCGACCTTGGAGAGGAAGTCGCCGCGCGAGTCGAACTTGCCGATGCGCGCCGCCGCCTTCTCGAGGTCGCCGCCGTCGAGGCCGTACAGGTAGAGCAGCCGCCCGCGCAGCCCCTCGTGCGTGCCGCGGATCGGCGCCTCGGGGTTGACGAAGACGTTGGCGGCCGCGTCGATCCAGACGCGGTACTTGAAGAGCTTGAGGAAGCCCGCGCCCACCATCTCGTAGAGCGGCTGCGCGACGTTCGACGGGATGGGCGAGACCCAAGAGTCGTCCTTCAGCAGGTTGCGCGCGAAGGCGATCACGTCGACGTCGGGCATGTCGTGCGAGTTGCCCGACGCCCACGCGTCGTAGAGCGTGACCTCGGGGTAGGCCTTGCCGTTCAGGTCGCAGTAGACGTGGTCGAAGTGGAGGGAGAGCGGGTCGATCGTGGCGTCGAAGTCGAAGCGTGCCGCGACCCACGCGACCAGGCGGTCGGCGCCCGGCGGGTAGCCGAACAGGAAGTTGCGCAGCGCTTCGTCGGCGCCGAGCGCGCCGCCGACGTCGAGCCCGCAGTTGCGGCCGAAGTCGTAGCGGACCGTCCCGAAGTAGGAGCTCTGGTTCTCCCACGGCCGGTAGAGCTCGCGCTTCTCCGCCGCGTCGGCGTCGGACGGGGAGGCGGCGACGCGATTCACGAGACCGCGCGCGTAGATCTTCGGGTCGTAGTACTCGGGCGCCGGCGCCGCCACGACCTCGAGCTCCTTCTTGGCGCGGTCGCGCCAGCCGAGGAGCTGCCGAAGGCTCGGCTCGCGCGTCGCCTCGATGCACCGGGTGATCTCGGCGACCACGGCGTCGCGCTCCTCCGGCGGCGCGGCGTCGAAGGCGCGGCTGCCCTCTTCGAGCTCGCCCGGCGAGGGGTCGCGCTCGGGGCGGGCGGCGGGGGCCGCGACGGGGGCGGCGGCGGGCGAAGGCGCGGGCGTCGGGGCGGGGGGAGCGTTCTGCAGCGCAAGCGCGAGCGCGAACGTCCCGGCGTGGGGCAGCAATCGGGTCTCCTTGCTTCGAACGCCGCGGCTCGCGCATCAGTACGCTCGAATCGCGAAAGAGTACCGCGGCCTCCGCGGACCCACCGCAGGACCTTCCCCGACATGGCGAAGCCGCTACGTTCCCCGCGTTCCGGTGACCGGGAGATGAACGGCGCCGCGCCGAGGAAGGCGAACGAGGGGCGAAGGCGCGGGGACGAGGAGGGGCGGGAGCACGTCGTCCTGGTGCACGGCCTCCTGCGCACGCCGCGCTCGTGGATCACCGTGCGCCGCCACCTCGAGCGCGAGGGCTTCTCGACCGGCGTCTTCGGGTACCCGAGCCTGCGCGGCGCGTTCGAGCCCCACGGGCGGTCGCTCGCGGCGGAGCTGCGCCGCCTCGACGCGCGCGGCCGCGACAAGCGCGGCCGCTGGGCGCGCGTCCACCTCGTCGGCCACAGCCTCGGCAACCTGGTGATCCGCGCCGCGCTCGCGCTCGGCCGGCCGAAGAACCTCGGCCGCGTCGTCATGCTGGTGCCGCCCAACCAGGGCTCGGCGGTCGCGCGCCGCCTCGCGCCGCTGCTCGGCGACCTCTTCCCGGTGGTGCGCGACCTCTCCGACGCCGACGAGAGCGCGACGCGCCGGCTCGCCCTCCCGCCGATGGAGGCGGGCGTGATCGCGGCGCGTTTCGACCACGTCGTCGCCGAGTCGAGCACGCACCTCCCCGGCGAGGCCGACCACTTGCTGGTGGGCGCCTCGCACGGCTGGCTCATGTTCCGGCCGTCGGTACAGCGCGCGATCGTCGCGTTCCTGCGCACCGGCCGATTCCCGCGCCCGTCCCCGCCCCCGCCGAAGTCCCGTCGACGCGAAGAGAGGAGCTCCCGATGATCCGCCGCCTCGTCCTGCTCGCCGCGCCCCTGCTCGCCCTCCTGGCCGGGGCTGCGACTCCGGCGCAGCCCTCGCTGCGCGCCGCCGACCGCGTGGTGCTGAAGAGCGGACGCGAGCTCTTCGGGAAGTTCGGGAGCGAGCGCGGCCACAAGGTCTACTTCGTCGACGACGAGATCGGCGCGCTGGTCGTCCCGCGCACGAACGTCCGGACCATCGTGCGCGGCGACGCCGACCCCGGGCTGTTCGCGCCGATCGTGCTCGAATCTGCCGAACCGGCCAGGCCCAAGAGCTACGTCCGGCTCGAGCCGGCGCAGGGCGACGCTCCCGCGGCGCTCTCGACCGGCGTCGTGCGCCTCTTCGACGAGAAGACGCGCTCGACCGTCTTCCTGGTCGGCGCGGTGCACGTCGCCGACGCCGCCTACTACGAGCGTCTCCAGGACATCCTCGACGGCTGCGACGTGGTGCTCTACGAGGGCGTCGGCCACGCGAAGGACGGCGCGGCGCCCGACGAGCGCGAGATGGAGCGCTACGACGCCCTCTTCAAGCTGCAGCTCAAGGTGAAGGACCTGCTCGACCTCACGTTCCAGCGCGACGGGCTCGACTACACGCGTCCCTTCTGGAAGAACGCCGACGTCGACATGGAGAGCCTGAGCGAGCAGATGCAGCGCGAGAACGTCGCGCTCCCGACCGACCCGCCGATGGTGCGCGGTCTCTTGAAGCTCGTGGTCGGGATGCTCGACGCCACGCAGATCGGCGAGAACCCGGAGTTCCGCCGCCAGCTCAAGTCGCAGGTCGCCGCGGCGTTGACGACCGCCGACGCGCTCTTCGGCGGGTCGATGCGCGACCTCGGGCGCGTCCTGATCGAGTGGCGCAACGACGCGGCGCTGCAGCACCTCGACGCGGAGATCGCGGGCGGCGCGCCGGGCCGCTGGATCGCGGTCTTCTACGGCGCCGGCCACCTGCCCGACATGGCGGCGAAGCTCACGCAGCGCGGCTTCGAGTTCCAGGGCGTCGGCTGGGTCCGCGCGTGGGAGCTGCGCTGACGCGCGTCACCCTGCGTCACTCGACGCCGATGTGACTCTTCAAGCGCTCGACCCACTCGCGCGGGCCGTCGGCGACGGAGATCGAGCGGTGCGCGGCGATGCGGACGTAGGGCTCGAGCCCCTCGCCCGCGTGGAGCCGCCAGGAGTAGCGCACCGGCAGTCCGCGCACGGAGAGCTCGAGCTTGAGCGCGCCCGTCAGCTCGCGCAGCGCCTGCGCCAGCCCCCAGCGCTGGTTGCCGGAGAGGTCGGAGAGCAGCCCGGTCGCGGAGGGGCGGCAGTAGAGGATCGTCTCGAACGCGCGGCGCGGCTCGGCGACGAGCTGCGCCGCGAGCCCGCCGCGGAACTCCCCGACCAGCAGCTCGGGAGGATTGGTCGTCTCGAGGACGGAGGGCCGTCCGCCGCCGTGGCGATTCGTGAATTCGCGGTCGCGGAGCACGTGCTTCGGCTCGCTCGCGAGGAGCCGGATCGTCTGGAAGCCGTGGCCGCGCGCGCGGCGCTGCTTTCCGATCGCGACCCAGCCGCGCCGGCCGGCGCGCGTCTCCGGCCAGCGCGGATCGCCGCTCGAGAGGAGGAAGCTCTCCGCCTTCGAGAGCTGCTCGATGACCGAGATCGCGTCCATGGGGGGGAGCGTGTCGGTGTCGTCGACGTGGATCGTGCTGGTGATCTGGCGCAGCTCGAGCGTGTCGCCGTCGACGCGGTGCGCGGTGAGCAGCACCGTCCCGCGCACGAGGTCGACCGCGTCGAGCACCGGTCCGAACGCGCCGCGGCAGAGCGGGCAGTCGCCGCGCCCCGGCTCGCCCGGCTGCCGCTCGCTCGCGGCCGCGAGAACGCTCGCGAAGTCGAGCGTCTTCAGGTCGTGGGCGAGCCGCTGCTCGGCGACGATCTCGGGCGCGATCTTGCGGCGCGGCAAGCGCGGCTCAGCTCGAAGCCGTCGCGATGCGGCCCGACTCGGGGCTGCTCGCGCGTCCGTACTCGGTCACCGGGATGCGGCCGGCGAGGAACGCGTGGCGCCCGGCGAGCGCGGCGTGGCGCATCGCGGCCGCCATCTTCACCGGGTCCTGCGCGAGCGCGACCGCGGTGTTGAGCAGGACCGCGTCGATGCCGAGCTCGAAGGCGAGCGCCACGTCGCTCGCGGTCCCGACGCCGGCGTCGACCAGCACCGGCACCTTCACGCTGCCCTTGATCAGCCGGATGTTGCGCGGGTTGTTGATGCCCTGGCCCGAGCCGATCGGCGAGCCGAGCGGCATCACGGCCGCCGCGCCCGCCTCCTCGAGGCGCTGCGCGACGATCGGGTCGTCGCACGTGTAGGCGAGCACGGTGAAGCCCTCCTTCACCAGCGCGCGCGTCGCCTCGAGCGTCGCGATCGGATCGGGGAGGAGCGTGAGCTTGTCGCCCAGCACCTCGAGCTTCACCAGCTCGCTCAGCCCCGCCTCGCGGCCGAGCCGCGCGGTCCGGATCGCGTCCTCCGCGGTGTAGCAGCCGGCGGTGTTGGGCAGCAGCGTGATGCGGCGCGTGTCGACGAAGTCGAGCAGGCTCGCCTCGCGCCGGTCGAGGTTGACGCGGCGGACGGCGACGGTGACGCACTCGGTGCCCGACGCCTCGTGCGCGGCGCGCATCACCTCGTGACTCGGGTACTTGCCGGTCCCGAGGAAGAGGCGCGACGTGAAGGTCCGGCCGCCGACGCGCAGCGGCTCGTCGCGGAGCGCTTCGGCGGCGGCGGCGGCGTTCGCCGCGGCGGGGCGGCCGTTCGGTTCGGCGTTCGGGGTGGCAGTCACGGGAGTCTCATCCTCCGCCCACGAAGGTCACGATCTCGAGACGATCGCCGCCCGCCAGCACGCGGTCCCATTGCGCCCGCGGGAGCAGCGCGCGGTTGAGCTCGACCGCGACGCGCTCGCCGGCGATCTTGAGCTCGACCTCGAGCAGCTCGCGCACGGTCGCGCCGCACTGGATCGAGCGTCGCTCGCCGTTCAGCTCGATCGTCGTGCCATCCATGGAGGGCATCGCTGCTCACTCGCGCGGGAACTTCGGGTGCGTGCGCGCCGCCGCGAGGTCGGGATCGCGCCGCGCGTAGGCGAGCTCGAGCGCCCGGCCGGGGCCCGTCACGCACCGCCGCGCGAGATGTTCGGCGAGGAGCGTGGCGGCCTGCTCGGGACGGCCGAGCAGCGCGTGGACGCAGGCGAGATCGTACAGGCGCGTCGGAGAGCGCTCAACGCAGGCGAGGCACGCCTCGGCCGCGTCGCGCCGGCCGCGGCGCGCGAAGTCGACGGCGCAGTGGAGCCAGCGGCCGCCGTCCCACGGCAGCTCGGCGCCGGCGGCGAGCAGGTCGGCCGACGCGCCGTCGGCGTCGCCGGCGAGCGTCGCGCGCAGGTTCGATCTCGTGAGCAGGACCCTCGAGACGAGCGGCGCGTGCGGCGGCGCGGTGCGGAAGAACGGGCGGCCGACGGGCGGCGTCGCCACGTCGCCGCGCGCGAGGCGCTGCACGAAGTCGGCGCCGGCGCTGCTCTGCAGACCGGTCGCGGTCGCGAGCGCGGCGGCGACCGCCTCCTCGGCGCTCGCGCGGTCGCCGCGGTAGAGGTGGCAGCGCGCCGTGACGAGGCGCGCCTCGACCAGCAGGAGCTGGTTGATCGGGAGGCGCCGCTGCTCGAGCACGGCGAGGCGCGGGGCGACC